>NZ_JBZEGI010000011.1:0-172072 GCF_058216415.1 Dyella sp. SYSU CM1112
CCTGGGCTTTTACGGCCTCGCTGATTTCTTTACGTCCCATGATTCACCTCGACGGTCAGTTTGACCTATCGGGGTGTCCAAGGGGATTAGGCCACTACAACCGCCCATTCAAACCCTCAGGCGGGCTCCTTTCTTTCTTCGCAGGCGCGTTTGCCCCGGACTTCGATCCGAGGCAGGGAGGACGGACACCCGCTTGCGAAAGCCTCCAGGCAAGCACATGCCTCAGGCCTGCGAGATCAGCCCATACCGTTCCATGCGCCGATAAAGCGCCTGACGCGACAAGCCGAGTGCTTGCGCGGCACGGCTCACGACGCCATCCGCCCTATGCAAGGCTGACTCCACCACTTCACGGCTGGGTTCATCAAGATTGCGTACTACCGGTCCGGCCAGCTGCGGCAGATTGAGCTGCTCGGGTGTGATCGCATTCTGACCCGCCAACAATGCTGCGCGCTCGATCGCATTCTTCAGTTCGCGAACATTGCCTGGCCAGGGGTAAGCCAGCAGTGCTTCGCGGGCGGCATCGCTGAGTTCCGCACGGCCAGCCAGGAAGTACTCGGCCAACGGCAGGATGTCGTCGATGCGCTCGGACAACGGCGGCAGATTCACGTCGATCACGTTGAGCCGATAATAAAGATCTTCACGGAAGGTGCCCGCGCGGATCATCGCTTTCAAATCCGCATTGGTGGCACTCAGCACGCGCACCTTCACCTTGCGCGTACGCCCGGAACCCAGCCGTTCGAACTGGCTTGTTTCCAGCACGCGCAACAACTTCATCTGTCCCGGCAAGGGCAGATTGCCGATTTCATCCAGGAACAAGGTGCCGCCATCGGCCAGTTCAAAGCGGCCTTCGCGCGCCTTGTTCGCACCGGTATAGGCACCGGCCTCGGCGCCGAACAGCTCCGCTTCGATCAGCTCGCTCGGCAAGGCACCGCAGTTCACCGCTACGAAGGGGCCGCTCTTGACCGACGAATTGGCGTGGATGATTGCCGCAATCCGCTCCTTACCCGAACCGTTCGGTCCTGTGATCAACACCGGGACATCCGAACGCGCTACCTGGCAAGCCAGATCCAGCGTGCGCGCCATGGCTTCGGAAGCGAAGACCAGTCCATCCAGATCGTATTTGCGCTGCAGGGCATCGCGACGCTTGCGGCGCTCCTGCCGCGTGCGATTGACCTCGCGCGTGGATTCCGACAACTCCAGCAGGTTTTCCACCGTCGCCAGCAGCTTGGCGTCGTCCCAGGGCTTGGCCAGGTAATCGGCCGCACCGGCTTTCACCAGTTCAACTGCCGTTTCCAGGTGGGTCCAGGCGGTGAGCAGGATGACCGGCAAATCCGCATGGCGCTCGCGGATGGCGCGAAACAGCGCCACGCCTTCCTCGCCGGACGTGGTGTCCGTGGTGAAATTCATATCCTGAATCACCACGTCCACGATCTCGCGCGCCAGCGTTTCCAGCCCCGCATCCGGCGTATACGCCACTAAAGGCCGCACGTCATGCAGGGACAGCAATAGCGACAGCGCCTCGCCCACGGTCGGGTTGTCGTCGATGATCAGTACGGTACGCATTCGTTTTCTACACATGCAGGCATGGATGCCGCTCCTGCCAAAAAGGTTGCCATGCCGAATGGCCTACGTATATGAATTTTTACTCGCAACCGCCCCGTGCGATCACCGGGTGCGCGTTGAAGGCGTCCTGGCGCACGCTGTTCTTCGGAAGAACTCGCCAAAGCCAGCACGGTAAACATCGTCATGCTGGCGCCGCGGCTTCGCGTCACGCTTCGAAAGGCGAGATCCACGTAATCCGCAAGCATGACGGCCGCCTCCCCGTATCGCTCAGGCCGAACGCGTCGCCACTACCGGCGGTACGTTGGATGCCCGCCGAGCGGGTACAAATACCGCAGCCTGACCAAGCAGCATGACCACCAATAGCCCTATCAACACGTAGTACATCGGCATCCTGTTCATCTCGAAATGCTCGATCAACACCATGTTGAGCCCGACGGCCAATGCAATGCCGACGATCGCGCCGATCCCTGCGATCATCAGGTTCTCAAGCTGGAAGTAATGCAGGATGTCTATTTTGCGTGCACCCAGCGCACGACGCACGCCGATCTGGCGATGCCGCTGCCCCACCCAGAAACTGGTCAGTCCGACGATGCCGGCCGCCGTCACCGCGAGCAGAATCAAGCACACCACGCTCATCAGCACGGCCATGCCGATATCGGCGCGGTAGGCCTCCGCGCGAATGTCCGCAAAGGACTTCACGCTGTCGTCGTCGAGCACGCGCAGCGGATTTACCTTGTAGAGCGTATCCGGCACCTCATGCATGGCCGCCACCAGGCGTCCCGGTTTTGCACGCACCGCGTAGCGCGAGAAACTAGCGTCCAGTCGCACCGGCTCGATCACCGCGTTCCATACAAAGGTGCTGGCCCACGAATCGACCGAAGGGGATTGCAAGCGCGCAACCTCGCCGATGATCGTAGTGGGTTTGCTGCCACCGTCCAGGTAGATCACCTTGCCGACCGCGTCGCCCTTGGGAAACAGTTTGTCCGCCAGCGCCTTGGTGACGATGGCG
The DNA here is from genome assembly GCF_058216415.1 of Dyella sp. SYSU CM1112. Taxonomy (NCBI): domain Bacteria; kingdom Pseudomonadati; phylum Pseudomonadota; class Gammaproteobacteria; order Lysobacterales; family Rhodanobacteraceae; genus Dyella; species Dyella sp. SYSU CM1112. Next base: position 2,573 of record NZ_JBZEGI010000011.1, read on the forward strand.
ATCGAAGGCTCGGCCGGATCGCGAAAACCCTGGTTGGTGATGTCCGCCGCATTGAAGGCGCGCCCGGCAATGAGTCGAACGCCCAGGGTGCTAAGCAATTGATCGTCGCCGAAGTAATAAGTCGTTCTGGCATTGCCTGCACGCAGGTCGCTACCCGGCTTGAGCGCTACCGAACCATTCCAGCTCGAATTCAATAACGGAAGCGAATTGGCGGACGCCACCGACGCAACATCCGGAAGCGCACGCAACGCCGCCACATCCTCGCGCTGCATGGCATCCAGCTTCTGCACGCCGGCGGGATCGTCTCCGCTTGGCGCGCCGACCCATTGCTGAGTCACCAGAAACAAATCGTTCTCGTTAAGCCCGGTCGGCCTTCGCACATTGTCGATGCGCGTGTAAATGATGAAGATCGCATTGCACACAATCGCCAGCGTAAGCGCGATTTGCAAAGCGATGAGGACGACGCCGGCCTTGTGCTTGCGTAGTGCGGCAATAATCGGATGCACGGTCATGACACGTCCTCAATTGGCTTTGAGCTGCCACGCGGGTTGTACGCGTGAAGCTCGAAACGTGGGATAGAGTCCTGCAAGCATGGTCGAGACGACCGCTACCAGCAGTGTAAGCGCCAGCAGGGCGAGGTCGAGATGCGCCAGCGATGCAATCTCTTTGGGCAAGACCCAGGAAACCCCGACAATGCCGAGCCAGGTGAGCAGCAAGCCGAGCACACCGCCCACCAGGCCGACGATGGCCGCTTCGACCAGGAACTGCACATAGATCGCCAGGCGTGGCGCCCCCAGTGCACGGCGCACGCCGATTTCCGAACTGCGGCGCAGGAATTTCGCCAGCAGCAAACCTGCGGTGTTGACCAGGCAAACCACCAGCAAGCCGAGCGCCACCAGCAACGAAACCTTGGTATCGCGAGGCACGACGTGCTCGGACTCCAGCCACGCCGGTAGATCGCGCAGGCGATTATTCGGAGCCCAGCTGAAACGTCCGCTTTCCTTCTGCTCGCGTGCGTAACCGTCCAGGTAATTCTTGTAGGCCGTTACCGCAGCCTTGTCATCGAGCTCCACCATATAAGCGATCCACACACAGGTGGACTGCTGCAAACCGACAAAGCCTTTACCTGCTGGCATCTCCGAGCAATTGGTGTTGCCATCATTGCCCATGCCGACGTCGATGGCACGGCGGAACGGCAGGAACACATCGTCCTGCCCGCTGGTAAAGCCGCCCGTGTTCACCACATCGTAGAACATCGGCTTGGGATCCCAGTGGTTCAGCACGCCGACGACGCGGTAATCCTTGCCTTCCATGTCGATCGTCTTGCCGACGCTGTTCGCGCCCGCAAATAACTTCTGGTTGAGCTTACTGCTGATAACCACCACCGCAGCACGTTGCGCATCATCTTCCGCACTCCAGCCGGCGCCGTATTTGAACGGCACGTCCAGCATGGGAAAGAATTCGCTATAGACGGCGTGACCGCTGACATTGATGGGATGCTTGGAGGGATCGGCCGGTACGATCGATGGCGATACGCGATACATCGCCGACTGAAACGTGGCGCGATGCGCCTGCATCAGTGCGACGGCATCGTTGTAATCCATCGCATCCGGCGGATCACCGCCGGCACTGCGGCCTTTCGGTCCCCATATATCGATCTGGGGAACGAACAGCCGCGACGACTTCCAGGGAATCGGATCTCCTGATACCGCCCGGAATACCGAATACGTCGTCATCGATGCCGCCACGCCAAAACCGATCGCCAGAATCATCAGCAACGTGAGGCCGGGGCTTCGCTTCAGACTGCGTACTGCCAAATCAACGTAATAGCCCAACATATGTGCTCTCCATTTTTCTTGACCACTCTCTCGCGAGAGCCCCTCACCCTTTACACCGACCGTGTGGCTTCCACCGGCGGCACCTTCGACGCGCGCATCGCCGGCGCCAATACCGCCGCCTGTCCCAGCAACAACAAGGTCACCACCCCCGCCACCACATAGCCGGGCGCAAGCCGTCCTATTTCAAACTGCTTCATCAGCCAAAGATTCAATGCTGTCGCAAGCACGCATCCGAGCACCACGCCAGCTACCCCGATCAACAGGTTTTCCGTCATGAAATAACTGAGGATGTCATGTCGGGTGGCGCCCAAGGCACGGCGGACACCGATCTGCTTGCGGCGCTGGCCGACCCAGAAACTGGTGAGCCCCACAATGCCCGCGCCGGTCATGGCAAGCAGGATCACGCTGATACCACTCATCAGGATGGCCACGCCGCGATCGCCCTTGTAGGCAGCCGCACGCACCTGGGCGAAGGTCTGCACGCCGTCCTTGGGACTGATCACCCGCAACCGGTTCTCCGCGTATAACGCACTGCGCACATGTCTCGCGACGTCCAGCAATTGGCCCGGCTGCGTTCGCACCATGTAGTAGGTCGTACCCGTCAATTGGCGGAACGGCAGTAGAACCGAGCAACCGGACCACTGCGCCACGCTCACGTCCACGAAAGGCGATTGCATGCGATCGACGACGCCAACGATGACACTCGGTTTATCGCTCACATACGCAAGCTTGCCGACGGCCGAGCCATCCGGAAAAAGCCGTTGCGCAAGGTCGCGCGTGATGATGATGACGGTCGGCACGATTTTGTCGCGCCCGCCTAGCTGGCCGATTTCGTCCGCACGGAAGTTGCGGCCAGCCACCAGTTTCAAGCCGAGTGTCGGCAGCGCGTGTTCGTCGGCAAAGTAAACGGCCGTCGTCGCCACGAATTTACGCTTGTCGGGATCATGGCCAATGCCATATCCGATGCCGCTGCCACTGAGCGGATAGCTGTTGCTGGCATAGACATCTTGTACGCCCGGTATCTTTCGTACCGTATCGAGGTCTGTCGCCATCAACGAGGCGATCTCGTCCTTCGATGGCTTGCCTACCCATTCGTTTTGAACCACCAGCAAATTCGTCTCATCGAGGCCGCTCGGTTGCCCAAGGCGAGCCAGGCGTTCGTGGATGATGAAAAGTGCGTTGCAGACAATCGCCAAGGTCAACGCAATCTGCAAGGCGATCAGCAAGGTGCCTGCCTTGTGGTGTTTGAGCGCGGCGAGAATCGGTCGGATCTGCATCATCGGTCGCCGCCTCAGTGGGATTTCAACTGCCACGCCGGCTGCACCCGCGAAGCGCGCCAGGTTGGATAGAATGCCGCCGCCACCGTGGCAATCACGGCAGCGGCCAGCGTCAGACCGACCAGGCTTGCATTGATACTGGCCAAGCGGGCAATGTCCGGTTCAAACACCAGGCCAATACTCAAGACGCCAACACCGGTCAGCAGCACTCCCAACACACCGCCGCTCAAACCCACCATGGCCGCTTCGGCAAGAAACTGGGCCCAGATTTCCCGCCGCGATGCACCGAGCGCACGGCGCACACCGATCTCGCCTGCGCGACGCATGAACTTCGCCAGCATCAGTCCCACCGTATTGATCAGGCAGACCAGCAGGAATCCAAGCGCCAGCCACAGCGAAATGCGCGTTTCCGGCGGCACCACTTTTTCGTAATCCATCCATTGCGTGAGATTGCGCAAGGTGTAATACGGCGCCCAATGGAAACGTCCGCTGCGGTTCTGCTCAGCGGCGTACGCTTGCAAATAGCTGCGGTACGCCAGGACCGATGCGGCGCTTGGCAACTCCACCCAATAGGACACCCAGGCGCAGTCCGAATTGAGCCAGCCATTGAATCCCGGTGCACGACCGGTGCTGCCATAGCAATTATTGTTGCCCGCAGTATCCGTCTGCACATCGACCGCCCGGGTGAATGGCATGAAGACATCCGGAGGATCGCTGAAGCCATTCGAATTGTTCACGTCGTAGAAACGCGGATGTGGATTCCAGTCCTGCAGCACACCGACGATTTCGTAATCGTGATCATCCAGCCTCACGGTGCGGCCAACACTGTTCGCGCCGCCAAACAATTGCTGATTGAGTTGGCGACTGATCACCACCACCGGCGCGCGCGCCTCGTCTTGCGTGGCAGACCAGCCACTCCCATAGAGAAACGGCGCCTCGAACATCGGAAAGAAGTCTGCGTAGGAAGCGTAGCCGCTCACGCCAAACGGCTCGGCAGACGGATCAGGCGGCACCACCGTGAACTGCACGGGATAGATGGCCGTCTGCCGTTTGGCCTTGTGGTCGCGCATCAATGCCATAGCGTCGGCGTAAGTAAGAGCGTCAGGAAGATCCTCGCCACGCATGCGGCTCTGTGGACCCCACACGTCGATCTGCGGAGCGAACAATCGAGCTGATTTGTCCGGCAGCGGATTACCGGAAACCGCACGAAATACCGCGTACGTCGTCATCGACGATGCCACGCCGACACCGATGGCAAGCACCATCAGTGCCGTGAGAACGGGGCTGCGCCGCAGACTGCGCCATCCCAGGCGAAGGTAATAGGCGAGCATCTGCCGGTCACTCCCCTGGCTGCTTAGGTGTATGCATCATTGTCATGCCGGACGCGTGGCCTCCACCGGTGGAACACGCGACGCACGCAGCGCCGGCGCAAAAACCGCTCCCTGGCCTAGCAGCAGCAAGAGCACGCCCCCTCCCAACACATAAGTGAATGGCAGCATGTTCAATTCGAAGCGCGTGACCAACCAAAGGTTCAGGCCAAATGTCAGCAGCACACCGATGACGATGCCACCCAGGCTGATCAGCAGGTTTTCCGTCAGGAAGTAATTCAGGATGTCCCGATGCGTGGCACCCAGCGCGCGACGCACGCCAATCTGCCGCCGCCGCTGCCCCACCCAGAAGCTGGTGAGTCCGACGATGCCCGCGCCGGTAATAGCCAGCAGCACGACGCAAATGATGCCCATCAGCAAAGCCATGCCGCGATCAGTATCGAAAGCACGGTGACGGACCTGCGCGTAGCTGAGCACGCCGTCTTTGGGCGGGATGATGCGCATGCGGTTTTCCGCGTACAAAGCTTTCGGTGCTTCGCGCATCGCAGCCTCAAGCTGGCCGGGCTTGGCACGTACCACGTACTGAAGGCCGTAAGGCTCCGCCAGACGAATCGGTACCAGCATCGACTCTCCGGCATACGGCGTGCTCCAGCTCGAAACATCCTGCCTGGCGAAGGTATCCACGATGCCAATGATGGTGATCGGCGTGGGACTCATCGCATAGAACGTCCTGCCTAGCGCATCACCGTTCGGATACAGCTTGTGAGCCATTGCCTTGCTGACAATGGCGACGGGCGGCATGGTGCTTTCCCGCAGCCCCTTGTTCTGCACTTCGTCCGCGCGGAAATTTCGCCCGGCAATAAGCTTCAGACCGAGCGTCGGCACAAACTGTTCATCGCCTACGTAAAAAGCCGCGTCGGTAGTCTGTTCGACCTGATCCGGCTTCAAGGTAATGAAGTTGTCCCAGTCCATGCCACCCAACGGATAACTATTGGTGGGCGTGGCGTCCTGCACGCTCGGCAACTGCCTGAGCGTTGCCAGGTCCTGCTGGATGCGTGCAGCGGCCTCATCGGTGGAGTACTGCTCTCCCCAGAGGTTTTGGATCACAAACAGGTTGGGTTCGTCGACACCGCTGGGTTCGGACAGGTGCGCCAACCGCTGATGAATGATGAACAGTGCATTGCAGACGATGGCCAGCGTCAGCGCGATCTGCAGCGCAATCAGCAGCGTGCCGGCTTTGTGTCGGCGCAGGGCGGCGAGAATGGGTTGAATATGCATAAGTGGTTCTCCGCCTCAGTTGGACTTGAGCTGCCAGGCAGGCTGCACTTGCGCGGCACGCCAGGCGGGATAGAACGCGGCGGCGACCGTGGCGAAGATCGCCACGGTGAGCGTCAACCCCACGAGTGAAAGATCAAGATGGGCGAGCTGGGCAATATCGGGGGCAAACAACAGACCCACGCCCGACATGCCCACCGCGGTCAGCAAGAGGCCCAGCAAGCCGCCAGCCAAGCCAACCGCTGCCGCCTCCATCAGGTACTGCGAATAGATTTCGTACCGGGTCGCACCCAACGCGCGCCGCACGCCGATCTCGCCAGCGCGACGCATGAATTTGGCAAGCAGCAGTCCGATCGTATTAACCAGGCAAATCGTGAAGAAGCCCAAGGCCACCACCAGGGAAATGCGACTTTCAGGCGGAACCACCTCCATGTACGCCAACCACTCGGTCACGTTGCGCAAGCGCGTATTGGGTGCCCATCCGAAACGTCCGGCATGCTGCTGGTCGGCGGCATAGGCTTCGAGAAATCGGCGATAGTGCGCGACATCCGCGGAGGTATCCAACTCCACCCATGGCATCAGCCATACGCAATCGCTCTGCAGCCATCCATTCCAACCGTTGAAACTCAGATTTCCGCGGCAACTGTTTCGGCCTGCGTTATCTGTTTTTAGATCGAGTGCCCGATTGAGCAGCACATAAAAGTCGGGTGGGTTGCCAAATCCGGATTCACCCCAGACATCATAGAAGCGTGGCTTGGGGTCCCAATGCTTGACGACACCGACAATGCGGTAATCGTGCCCGGAAAGCGTGATTTCCTTGCCTACGCTGTTGGCGCCACCGAACATGCGTTGATTGAATGCTTCGGAAAGCACGACATCCGCTGCACGATTGTCATCGTCGGCCGTACTCCAACCGCTGCCGTACAGGAACGGTACGTCGAACATCGGAAAGAAATCGCCAGTCACCGCATAGCCGGTTACGGAAGACGGAACGCTGTTTTCGCTGCGCGGCAAGGCAGACAGCGTCACTTTATAAATGAAGGTTTGACGCGGCGCCTGATGCGCCTTCATCAAGGCCATGGCGTCGGTATAGGTCAACGCACCCGCAGGCTCGCCCTTTTCATTTTGCTGCGGGCCCCAGGCATCGATCTGCGGCACGAAAAGCCGGGATGATTTTTCCGGTATCGGATCACCAGACACGGCCCGAAACACCGAATAGGTGATCATCGATGCTGACACGCCAAAGCCGATCGCCATCACCATCAGCGCGGTGAGCATGGGATTGCGGCGCAGGCTGCGCAGGCCGAGCTGAAGGTAGTAGGTGAACATGTATGACTCTTGGTTTCGATGTGTAAAGAACCGCTTGCGAGGCTCCTTGCCGTCATCTGCTCGTGCGTCCCGTGAAGCAAGCATGGGAGCGCACGCTTCACGCGGGTGGCAAGCTCATGCCATCCGCCTGAGTCCTCCCCTGCTTAACAGGGGAGGAAGGCCGGTTATCCGCGCACCTGTCCTGCGGCGGTGGTGTACGCGGTGTGGAAGCGCGGATCCTCGGCAAGATCCACCACCTGGCCATCGATGATGTGCACGTTGCGCTGCGCACGCGCGGCCAGTTCCGGATCGTGCGTCACCATGACGATGGTGGCGCCGTCGCGATGGATTTCTTCCAGCAGCTCCATCACGCCACGCGCCATCTGCGTATCCAGGTTGCCGGTGGGTTCGTCGGCGAGCAGCAGGCGCGGCGTGCCGGCAAGCGCACGTGCAATCGCAACACGCTGCTGCTGACCACCGGAGAGTTCAGCCGGATAGTGCTTGGCGCGCGAGGCAAGTCCGACGCGGTCCAGCGCATTCATGATGCGCTCTTTGCGCTCCGGTGCCTTCATGCCGCGGTAGCGCAGCGGCACTTCGACGTTATCGAACACGTTGAGGTCGGGGATCAGATTGAAGGCCTGGAAGATGAAGCCGATCTTTTCGTTGCGGATCTTCGAACGGGCGTTGTCGTCGAGATGGCTGACTTCGATGCCGTCGAGATGGTATTCGCCGCCGGTGAACGTTTCGAGCAAGCCGGCAATGGTGAGGAAGGTGGTTTTACCGGAGCCGGAAGGTCCGGTGACCGCCACGAACTCACCTTCTTTCACGTCGATATTGAAATCGCGAAGCGCATACGTTTCCACCACTTCGGTGCGATAGACCTTGGACAGGTGCGTCATCTTCAACATGGTTGGTTTCCTTCATGGTTTTTTTGCCCCTCCCCTGTTCACCAAGGGAGGCTGGGAGGGGGTGAAGGCTTGCCGCAAGGACTCACCCACCCCAGCCCTCTCCTGCACGCAGGAGAGGGAGTATTCGCTATCGGCTGATAACTACGTGCTGTGCGCCTTTGAAGTTGTCGGTGCCGGAGATCACGATGTTGTCTCCTTCCTTCAGGCCTTCGAGGATTTCCACTTTATCGATGCTGCTTTCGCCCACGCGGATCGGCGTCTTGGTAGCGATACCGTCGCGCACGACATAGGCATAGGCGCCACCGGATTCGTCCACGAACGAACCGCGCTGCACCGTCAAGACATTGTTGCGGTGATCGAGCAGGATCCGCACCGACAGCCGCTGGTTCTGGCGCAATTGCCTGGGTGTGCCACCTTCGAAGCGCACGCGTGCCGCCACTTCGCCGTTGACCACTTCTGGCGAGATCGCGCTGACGATGCCTTTCCAGGTCTGGTCGTTGCCGCTGATCTCGCCCGTCATGCCGACGGCCAGATCACGCGCGAAGCTTTCCGGCACTTTCACCTCCACTTCCAGCGCGGAGAGATCGATCACGCTCAACAGCTGTGCATCTTTCGCGACCGTCGCACGCTCGGCGATGAAGAGCTGGCCGACCTGGCCGTCCACTGGCGAACGAACGTTAAGGTCATCGACCTGGCGTTGCAGATCCTTGACCAGCAACAGTTGACGATCGTGCGCGAGTTTCTTCGCCCTGATATCGAACGATCCGCTGTCACTGTTGAGGTTGAGATCGGATTGCGCATGCGCAAGTACGATCTTCGCCTTGGTGAGCGTGTCCTTGGCCTTATCGACGTCCATCTGCGGTACACCGCCCAGGCTATATGCTTTTTCATAGCGGGCAAGATTACGCGCGGCGGTTTCTTCATCGATCTTGGCGTTTTCGTAGGCTTCCTGCATCTGCGATTGCTTCTGGCGCGCGGCCACTTCCGCGCTCAGGTAGCCCACCTCCATCCCATCGGCGTTGGACTCTTCCTGCGCAAGCTTGTTGACCAGCTCGGGGCTGTCGATCACTGCCAGCACTTGCCCTTTCTTCACCGTATCGCCGGCATGCACTTTCAAAGTGACGGCGCCGCCGTAAGTGGCATACAACGTAGGACTGACCGCGGCGACCACCTGGCCCTCGGCGGCGATGTCGCGCACGAAAGGACCACGCTGCACGGTGGCAAAAGCCAACCGCGACGCACTGACCGACGCGTCGGCCGAGAACAGCCGCGCGATGCCCGGCAAGAAGAACGCCAGCACGGCCACGGCGACGACCGCGCCGCCGATCCACAGCAGTTTCTTCTTGGGGCTGGATTTGACCTCGATCAGGCGATCCTGGGCGGAGGTGTCTCGAATCATGGATGCAGTCCTAGGCCGCGGACAGTGCGGCCCCGAGCTCTACTCAGCAATCTGCGTGCCAGCCGCGGCACCGCCAATTAACTCCTTTCAATCAATGGCTTGGAGACAGCCTCACCCTGGAAAGCACTGTCCGCGGACAGACGCCGGACAGTGGACAGTCGTCCGGACGCCCGCCTGGGGAGGGGCTTGTCTTGCAGACGAAACGGTCGGCGGCAAGCAGCCGATCCCCGATAAAGCAATGCAAGGCTTACGGACGCAAGAGCGCGGATTCCGCCGCAGCAATACGTGCGGCAATGCATTGGCCCAAGGGTGAAAGCGGCAGCTCATCGTGTTCCAGCACACGCAGGCCAGCGAGCGAGCGCAAACGAAAATTCACCACACTGGCGCTATCCGGCCTCAGCGGATGCGCGTCGGCGAGCGGAGCCATGTCATCGACGTCCCGCGACGTGATCAACGCATCCCAGGCGAGATAATCCGTATCCGGCAACAGGTGCAAACGAGCACGCGTATAGCCTGTGCGGTCGATACATTCACACCACTCGCGCGGACCATCACTGGTGATCACGGTAGCAGTCAGCAACCAATGGATATCCAGCAGAGGGGCAAAGGCCCGCTGGTTGACGAGCAATCCGGCGGGCAAGGTTTCCGTCATCACTGCGCGTTTAGTGTCGTACAGATAAAGCACGCTGCCGAGTTGAGGCAATGCATCCAACCATGCGTGAGGCGTCGTCGACCGGATGCGGCGCGACACGACTGTCTGCGTTGCGTGACGGCAAAACCAGGATGAGCGAGTTGCCAGCCAGCCAAACATGGCCTTCTCCTGAGCAAGGACCCGGCTGGCATGGCGTGAGCGTGCTGGCGAACAGGTGGATGGGATCGCCCCTGCCCGGCAGAGGCGACCAGGTTTACTTGGTGAGAATCAATTTGCCGTTGCGGGTGACCCGCAGGTGGTATTCGCTGCCCAGATGCTGGATCACCAGCTCGCGCTCGCCAGCCAGCAAGCGCTGGCTGGAAATGCGCCGTATCGGAGAAGCGACCGGGGCACTGCTATCCACGCTCGCCAGCGTCAGTGGCTGCGACGAATGGGGGAGGCTGAGCGTACCGGGGGTGGACATGGCGAGGACTCCATCGTCTTGGGATGACGATTAGATGATAATAATTCTCATTTGATAGTCAAGGGACGCGAAAACGCGAAGCGCTTCCGCCTTGCAGGACAAGGCTGGAAGCGAACAGCCGGGCTTAACGCGAGACGACGCGCGGGAGGTGACCCTGATTTTGTGCAGATGTCTGCCCATGCCGCTCACCCGCCAACCCAACGGGATGGGTCTGTCTGTCCACCCTCCGGCCTCATCCCTCAGCCGTGTACGGACGAACACTCCCTCGCGCTTCCGTGGCTGGCGACCAAATAGATCCCTGCGCAGGCCATGCGAATCGTGTAGACAGGCCTTAGGCCAGCGTGCGCTCGATCCGTTCTTTCAGCGCCAGATCGAAGCGCGGAAGCAGATCCAGCGCCCCAAGATTCTGCTCCAGCTGCTCTTTGCGGCTTGCACCGAGCAATACAGTGGAAACGTTCGGATTGGCCAGGCACCAGGCGATGGCGAGCTGCGCCGCCGTAGCGCCCACTTCGGCCGCGAGGGCCGGCAGCTGCTTCACCTTATCTGTGCGTTCGCCGCTCTCGCCCAGCACCACGTCACGCAGCCATTCGTAACCCGGCTGTGTAAGGCGCGAGCCTTGCGGTACACCCTGGGTGTATTTGCCGCTCAGCAAACCCGAAGCCAATGGCGACCAGATGGTCGTGCCCATGCCGTAGCTGGCGTAGAGCGGCGCGTACTCTTGCTCTACGCGTTCGCGATGCAGCAGGTTGTATTGCGGCTGCTCCACCACGGGCGCATACATATGCGTTGCCTGCGCAATGCGATGCGCCTCATGGATGGCAGTGGCCGGCCACTCGCTGGTGCCCCAGTACAGCACCTTGCCTTGGCGTACCAAGGTGTCCATGGCTGCCACCGTTTCCTCGATCGGCGTTTCCGGATCGGGGCGATGGCAGAAATAAAGATCCAGATGATCCACGCGCAGACGTTCGAGCGCCTGATGGCAGGCTTCGATCACATGCTTGCGCGACAGGCCGCGCTGCGTGGGGCGCGGCCGTTCCGCGGTACCGAAATACACCTTGCTGGACACGCAAAAGCTATCGCGGGGAAAGCGCAGATCGGCGAGCACATCGCCCATCAGGCGCTCGGCATCGCCATGGTTGTAGGTTTCGGCATTGTCAAAAAAATTGACGCCGCGATCCCACGCCAGCGCCAGCATCTCGCGCGCTTCGGAACGTCCCACCTGACGACCAAAGGTCACCCATGCGCCGAACGAGAGCGCGGACAACTGCAAGCCGGTGCGGCCGAGACGACGGTATTGCATGGGACTCTCCCGATTTGTATCAGTGGCTTCCAATCAAAATAGCGTGCGCATGCTGACAACTATGTCTTTGCCGCTGTGCCTTCAAACGGATTGCGCACGCCCACCAAGCAAACACCCGCGCATCACGGTTCAATGAACGCTGAAATCCAGGATCGTGCTATCCACCGTGCGCTGATCGTTACTGATGCGCAGCGTGAGTGCGACGCCATAATGTTCGAGATACGCCAAGGTCACCTTGTCGGTAACGATGCCGTTGTTATCGATGGCGCGACAATTGAGTTCGCGCGCCTGGCCACCGATGGAAGGACCAAGCTGCGACGCCGGATAGGTCTTGCCGCTATCGCAAAGAAACTGGCCGGGATCCTGGAACAGAACGTCGCTCGCATTGCCGTACAAATACACGAAAGCGATATGCCCATGGGACTGGGTATCCAGCCGCAGGATTTTTCTGGCGACCTGGATCGGCGGCGCGTCATTGCTGTTCACCGACACGCCCTGGGTGAGAAACGGGAAATACCCACGGTATGTCAGGTTGAAACTCAGTCCGATCTCGGTACCGTTATCCTCCACAACCTGCATGCTGCGCACCAGGCCATGCCCGGCATTTTGCATGGTGACAATGCCGGAATAGGTCGAAGGCCGCTGCTGCTGATCCGGCATCGTCACCGTATCGCGCGTATGCACGACGATCTCGTTGAACGATACCGGTGCGAGATTTGCGCGAGCAATCGCTGCCTTCACGTCAGGGTTGAGTGAGTCGAAGGTGAAGTACTGCGACAGGTAACCGGACCGGTCACGAAGGATATCGGCCCTGCTCGCAGGCGCCCTATCCGCGGCCGGAGCGCTGCCGGAACCCGCCTGTATCCCCATGGCATCGCCTGCATGCGCCGCGACAGCCAGCGCCATGACAGCCGTTGCGATCAGCCCTTTCGTCCATGCCTTTGCCATGATGATCAACCTTCTGATGGAAGCGGTTCCATACGATAGCAAGGGTGCTTGTCGTTCTGTAACCGCAGAAAGAACAGCTTCTCGCAATAGACTGTGCGAACAAGCCTGCTGATAGCTTGCAAGGTAAAAGGTCGATTACGCGACATGCAGGATGAGCGCAAGCACGATGGCGGCAAAAACACCTGCAATCACGTCATCCACCATCACGCCCAGGCCGCCTTTCACATGCCGATCGACGTAACCAATCGGCCATGGCTTCCACACGTCGAACAAGCGGAATAGCGCAAACCCGATCACCACTGCCCACCATGGCGCCCATAGCGCCGGCAACAGTGCGATCCACTGGCCAACGAATTCATCCCATACCAGGCTGCGATGATCATCCACACCGAGCTTGCGCCCGGCGACATCGCAAGCCCATACACCAATAGCAAAACCCAGCACAATCACCAGCACATACAACGGCCACGGCAGATGGCGCCCTAGCAACCACGGCAGGATCGACGCAAGCGAACCGAACGTGCCTTGCGCTATCGGCATCAAGCCAGAGCCAAAACCACAGGCCAGCCATCCTGCCGGTGTCGAGAGCAGCGCGTGACGCTGTGCAGTGGTCAGAACTTTACGGTCGCTCATGCGCTGAAATGATTCCAGCCTTGGCGCTGCGGCTCCAGCATGCGGCCTCGGCGATCAAGGACCGCCACGCCATGACCCGCCACGATGCGGCCAATGCGCGTCGCACCGCAGCCCGCACGCGCAAGCTCCCCCAACACGGCATCGCACTGTGAAGCCGGTACGGTGAAACACAATTCGTAATCGTCGCCGCCACTCAAGGCCAGGCCGAGCGACGTATCGTCATCGAAATGCGTAAGCAAGGCCGGCGAACGTGGCAGACGAGCTGCGTCAAGCTCCGCACCCACGTTGCTGGCGATGCAGATGTGGGCCAGATCAGCGAGCAAGCCATCGGAGACATCGATGCATGCTGTCGCACACTCGCGCAAAGCAAGCCCGGCGGCAACGCGTGGTGTCGGCCGGTTGAGGCGTTCGACCAGATAGCTCGCCTGGGCATCGATACCGCCACCTTGTTGTATCCATCGCAATCCGGCTGCCGCATCGCCAAGCGTGCCGGTTACCAGCACCGCATCTCCCACCTGCGCACCTGCGCGCGTCAGCGCCTTGCCAGGCGGGACAAAACCGTGCACCGCAACGCTGATCGTGAGCGGACCACGCGTGGTATCGCCGCCAACCAGCGCCAACTTATATAGCTGCGCCAGATCGGCCAAGCCTGCCGCGAAGCCGTCAACGAAATCGATATCCGCATTTGGCAAGGTCAGCGCCAGCAGCGCCCACGCCGGCACGGCGCCCATGGCAGCCAGATCGGAAAGATTCACGGCCAGCGCTTTCCATCCGATATCTGCCGCCGCCGTACCGCTCGGAAAATGCACGCCTTCAACCAGCGTATCGATCGCTACCGCCAAGTGCTGTCCCGGCGGAACGGCGAGCAAGGCGGCATCGTCGCCGATGCCAAGCGGCACGTCTTCGCGTACTTGCGCAGTGCGCTCACGAATGCGGTCGATGAGGGAAAATTCCATGGGATTGCGCGTGTTCCCTGACCTTACAAAGATAGGCGCCTGTACATCTTTGTGACGCCGTATGCCGCATTGCCGTCGTTCCCGCGAAAGCGGGATTGACGACCGCATGAAACATGCACCTCACGCCGGATCATGCCGGCGCCAAGCATCCGTCAGCCCCGCTTCTCCGCAACTCTGAGCTGCGCCGCCAGCTTGTCCAGGACACCATTGACATAGCTATGCCCATGATCAGCACCGAAGCGTTTGGTTACTTCGATCGCTTCGTTGATGATCACGCGATAAGGCACGTCCAGGCGGTACTTCAGCTCATAGGCTGCCAGCCGCAACGCCGCGCGCTCTATCGGATCGATCTGTTCCACGTCACGGTCGATGTAGGGGCTGATCGACTCATCCAGATCATCGAGGTGCTTGTCCACGCCGTGAAGCAGATCCTCGAAGTACTCCTGGTCGGCTACTTCCATGTCCTGCTCGTGGCGAAACTGGTCGATGACCGCCTTCATCGCGCTGCCGCTCATCTGCCAGGCATACACCGCCTGCAGCGCGCGGCGACGGGCGCGCGAGCGCGCCGCAAGATCGATGCCTTCCGGCCGGGAGTTCATCACAACTTCCCGTACAGATTGACCATCTCCAACACGGCAAGAGCGACGTCGGCACCCTTATTGCCGGCCTTGGTACCGGAGCGCTCGATAGCCTGTTCGATCGTGTCGGTAGTAAGCACACCCAAGGCCACCGGCACGCCCGAGCCCAGTGCGGCCTGTGCAAGCGCCTTGGCGCATTCACTGGCCACGTAGTCGAAGTGCGGGGTAGAGCCCCGAATGACGGCGCCCAACGCAATCACTGCAACATATTTGCCGGAATGTGCCAGCTTATGCGTGGCGAGACCGATTTCCCACGCTCCGGGAACGCGAATCAGGTCGATGGCGTCATCGCTTACGCCGTGGCGAACCAGCACGTCGCGCGCGGCGGCAACCAGCGACTCGACAACGAAACCGTTGAAGCGACCGGCGACAATGGCAAAACGGCCTTCAGGCGTGGCGAAATCGCCTTCGATGGTTTTCATGCTTGCGTGATTCCTGGGAGCAGAGGAGCGGCCCGTGACAGACCGCCTATTTTACGTGTTTGAGGGAACGACTGCTTGACCTGGGGCGGGAGTTGCTCAGCCCATCGAGGGTTCGTGCGGCCGTTGCAGATGGGGATACCCGTGGAAATCCAGGCTGGCGCGCTGCCCCACCACGCGCAGACGCGCAGGCACGCCGAAGGGCAGGCTGAACTTGTCCGGATCGTGGCCGAATGGCATACCGGAAAGCACGGGAATACCCGCGATGCGGCGAATCTGGGCAAAGCCATCGGCCAGGTCATAACCGTTGTCGTAGGCTGCCGGCCGGCACTGCGTGAAGTCGGCCAGGATCAGGGCACGTTGCCGGCCCAGTATGCCGGACAGGTGCAGTTGATAAAGCAGCCGCTCGATACGGAACGGCGGCTCGCTGACATCCTCGACGAACAGGATGCCGCCTTCGATGTTTGGGAAATAAGGCGTGTGCAACAGGCTGCACAGCATGGCGAGATTGCCGCCCCATAGGGGGCCTTCCACGCTCAGCTCCGCGGCATCGCCGCAATCCCAACTGGCATTGCCATGCGGCGCGCTGAGCGTGCGCCAGAAATGCCGCCAGGTCAGCGGACTCAGTTTCGGAGCACCGAAATCCGGTCCGAGCATCGGACCGCCGAACGTGACCAGGCTGCTTTTCGCGTAGAGCGCCATCTGCAGGGCGGTGAAATCGCTATGCCCCACCAGTGCCACCGGCTGCCCGGCCAGCCGTTCGCGCAGGGCACCGTAATGTACGTGCTCCAACAAGCGCGTCGCACCATACCCTCCTCGGATGGACAGCACGATGTCCGGCAGGGTATCGAGCGTCGCCAGCCCGTTGATGTCCGCCAGGCGCTCCGCATCGCTGCCGGCATAACGCAATTCCGTGCGTTCAAGGACCTCCAGCCCTTCCACCACGCATCCTGCTTCCCGCAAACGCGCAACGCCGCGCGTCACCGCATCGCGATCGTGCGGATAGCCGGAGGGCGCAATCAGACGGACCGCGCAGGAGTGATCGACCTGCATACAGAGTTCCTTGTTACCGATTCATCCAGATGGGTGTCTCGCAACGCGACGTTGGTTTAAGCCATGCTCGAAAACAGGCCTTAGGGCGCCATCGTCGCCGCCGCAACATTCGCGTTGCCGTTCAATGCAAAGTCGCGCGAGGAATGTCCAACCTGGATCGGATAGCTCCCCGCGGCCACCTGCCAGCGATGCCCCTTCACATCAAAGATGGCGAGCAAGCGCGGATCGATGGTGACCGTGACGATGCGGCTTTGTCCTGGCTGCAGTGCGACTTTTTGGAAACCGGCCAGGCGGCGCGGCGCTTCGCCGCTATCGGCCGGCATGCCGACATAGACCTGCGGGGTATCCATGCCGGCGCGGCTGCCAGCATTGCTGACCTTGAAGCTCACCGTCACATGGTCGCCTTGAGCGCTGACGTGCAGATCGCTGTAATCGAAGCGGCTATAGGAAAGACCAAAGCCGAACGGAAACAGCGGTTGCAGATGCTTTTCGTCGAACCACTTGTAGCCGACCGCAGCGCCCTCGATGTTGTAATCGACTTCCTGCGCGTCGGTGATCTGCGGACGCGGCAACTGCTGCTCATCCTGCGGGAACGTCACCGGCAGGCGCCCGGATGGATTCACTGCACCAGTGAGCACATGGGCGATCGCCTCGCCGCCACGCGCACCCGGATACCACGCTTCCACCACCGCGCTCACTTTCGACAGCCACGGCATCTTGACCGGACCGCCATTTTCCAGCACGACGATGCTGTGCGCGTTGGCTGCTGCCACGGCATCGATCACGTCATCCTGCTTGCCCGGCAAAGCCAAGTTCGGTTGGTCGACGCCTTCGCAAGTCCATTGCGTCGCGAAGACGATCGCGATGTCGGAAGACTTCGCCAACGCCGCCGCCTTTGCCGGATCGCTGCCATCGTCGTACACCACTTTTGCGTTCGGCAGCAGTTTTTGCAGGGCCTTCATCGGCGAGGAAGGATCGTAGACCTTCCACTGCCAGTCCGGCCCTTTCACCGGTGGAATGGCAGGGCCGCCGATCGGCCACACCTGCGCCGAACCGCCACCGGACAGCACACCTTTGTCAGCATGACCGCCGATGATCGCAATGGTCTTGATGTCATGCTGCAATGGCAATTGCGCATGATCGTTCTTCAGCAACACGATGGCCTGCTCGGCAGCGTGTTGCGACACCAGCGCGTCCGCCTCGACATCAAGCGGCTTGATGACCGGCGGATCATCGAACAGACCCACCGCATACATCGAACGCAGGATGCGATGCACCATGTCATCCAGGCGGCTGCGCGGAATTTCGCCTTTGGCAATGGCCTGCATCAACGGCGCACCGAAACTGCTCGACATGCTGCCGAAGCTCAACCCCGTTCCAAGATCGATGCCGGATACCTGGTCGGTGCCTGCCATCGCATCCATCGGCCCGTGATCCGCGCCCCAGTCGGTCATCACCCAGCCGGGGTATTTCCAATCGCCTTTGAGAATGTCCGACAGCAAATGATGGTTGGAACAATCCCAAATGCCGTTGACCTTGTTGTAGCCGCACATCACCGAACCAGGATGGCCGTCTTCGATCGCCAGCTCAAACGCGAGCAGGTCGGATTCGCGCATCGCGCGCTCATCGATCTTGGAGCTGACTGTCAGGCGATTGGTTTCCTGATCGTTCAAGGCGTAGTGCTTGATCGTCGAGATCACATGCTGCGACTGGATACCGCGAATTTCCGCACCATCGATGCGTGCCGCCAGCAACGGATCTTCACCCAGGTATTCGAAGGTACGGCCATCACGCGGCTCGCGCGTAAGGTTGATGCCGCCGGCCAGCAGCACATTGATGCCCTGGCGATGCGCCTCGCCGGCAATCATGCGTCCGCCCGCATAGGCGATCTGCGGATTCCAGGTCGCAGCGAGTCCCAGCAGCGACGGCAATGGCGTGGCATTGCCCGCCTCGCCGCGCACATGCCGCGGCGGCTTGCCCGGACCGGCATCGATCGGATAGTTGTGCACGCCGATGCCGGCATCGTTTTCCTGCAGTGCCGGAATGCCGAGCTTCGGCAACGCCGGCACGTAGCCTGCCGTGCCGATGCCGCCGGGCGGTTGCTGGGGGAGCATGGTGTTGTAGCTCTGCACCATGTGATGTTTGTCGTCCAGCGACATGCGTTGTTCCAGCTTGGCCGCGCGCTGGTCCGGCGAAAGCGCCTGATCCGCAAGAGCCGGCGACAGGCAGGCCAGCGAAAGGGCCGTGAACAACACGGTCCGTGCATGGATGGAAGGCGATGGCACGTGGGAGAGCTTCATCCGGATCCCTTTCTTCAGCCGAGCAGATGTGATCATGCAGAGGATGCCATAGGATCCCCTGCATGATCGTCATGGCCTTGCACGATTGGCGTTCAAGCAACCGGGCTCAAGCCCTACTCCGTGTACTCCACGACTTCCAGTTCGAATCCCGCCAGGCCCACCATTTTGCGCGGCGTACCCAGCACACGCAGGCGATGCACGCCCAGATCGGTCAGTATCTGCGCGCCCAAGCCGTGCTGCCGCCATTCCTGCCGCTGCGCTTCGTCCGGCGCCTGCGTGGCCGGCTGGCGCGAGAGACGGCGCAGCAACGCATCCGGCGTGTCTTCGCCGGACAGCACCAGCAATACGCCGCGATTTTCATCGGCAATGCGGCGCAACGCTGCCGTGACGGTCAAGCCAAGATCGTCGCGCTGCAGATGCAATACGTCCGACAAGGTGTTGCGAACGTGGACGCGTGCAAGCACCGGCGCACCGTCATTCACCACGCCACGCACCAGCGCGAAATGCAACCCCTGGCGAATCACATCGCGATAAGCCACCAACCGGAAGAGACCGAATTCGGTTTGCACCTGTTCTTCATGCACACGCTGGATCGTTTTTTCGGTTTCCAGCCGATAGCGGATCAGGTCGGCGATGGAACCGATCTTCAGGCCATGCTTTTTGGCGAATACTTCGAGCTCAGGACGACGCGCCATCGAGCCGTCCTCATGCAGCACTTCGATCAGCACCGCTGCCGGTTCCAGGCCGGCCAGCGCGGCAAGATCGCAACCCGCTTCGGTATGACCGGCACGCGTCAGCACACCGCCTGGTTGCGCAGTGAGCGGGAAAATATGACCCGGCTGCGAGAGATCCTGCGGCTTGGCGTCGGACTTCACGGCGGCCTGGATCGTGCGGGCACGATCATGCGCGGAAATACCGGTGGTCACGCCCTCCGCCGCCTCGATCGAAACGGTGAAGTTGGTGTGATACGGCGACGTATTGTCGGCCACCATCGGCCGCAGCCCGAGCTGGCGCGTGCGTGCTTCGGTCAAGGTCAGGCAGACCAGGCCACGTGCTTCACGCACCATGAAATTGATGTCTTCGGGCCGCACCATTTGGGCGGCCATGATCAGATCGCCTTCGTTCTCGCGATCCTCATCATCAACGATCACCACCATGCGACCGGCGCGGATGTCTTCGATGATTTCGGGAATGGTGTTGAATGCCATGATCGTATTCCTTGGTATAGAAACCGCTCGGCGATGACGCACGAGCCGGCATACATCGATGTGTGCGACCTCCTCGCCTCACCGCCGTCACTTCCACGCAAGCGGAATGACGGCGATGAACAGAGAGATGCACCATCAAAAACGCAGTTCAAGAGATTGCCCCCACCCCTGCCTGCAGCATCGGAGGGAGAGGAAGAACAACAGCTACGCAAACCCGTGCTGCTTGAGAAACGCTTCATCGATGCGCGATGTTTCGCTGCCTCCGATCAAGCGCTCCACATAGCGCGCCACCACATCCACTTCGATATTCACCGCATCACCGGCGCGTCGTGCCTGAAACGCGGTATGTTCCACGGTATGGGGGATAAGGTTTACGCCGAAGCGCGATCCGTTCACTTCGTTGACGGTGAGGCTGGTGCCATCGATGCAGATGGAGCCCTTGGAAGCGATATAGCGCGAGAGAGGTGAAGGCACCTCGAACATCCAGCGCTGCGAACGGCCATCCGGGGTAATCGACACCACCTTGCCGACGCCATCCACATGGCCGGATACCAGATGGCCACCCAATCGATCGGCAAGACGCAACGCCTTTTCCAGATTCACCGGATCGCCCGGCTTGTGCTTGCCGAGCGTGGTCAGCGACAGCGTTTCGTTGGAGACATCGGCGGCAAAGCCGCGCGATTCCAGCGCCACCACCGTGAGACAGGCACCGGATACCGCAATGCTGTCGCCAAGCTGCACATCGGACAGATCAAGATCGGCGGTGTCGAGATGCAAGCGCACGTCGCCGCCGCGAGGTTCCAGCCGCACGACGCGGCCTATGCTTTGGATGATGCCGGTAAACATCAGCGCACCTCCCGCGGGGAGGCAGTTACAACGTGGCCGTAAGGCATGGACATGAACGTTCTCCACGAAATTCTGATGTGGGAACGCCCCAAGGCATGAGGCACACGCATCGCTTCACACGATGCATGCCGCCGTCTTCTTTCATCCGGACTGTGACCGTCGGCTCCGGCATTCGACCGGATCTGCTGACCTTCCGGCTTGACCGGAAGCGCTCGCGGGCTCAGGCCTTGCGGCCCCTACCGCCGGTGGGGAATTGCGCCCCGCCCTGAAGACGTTTGTGGTAAGTGCCGAAATCGGCCGAACAAGTTTAGCACCGAATGCGCGGCGCACTGTTCATCGGCGGATACGGAGCGTCCCGCGTATCAGCTAAGCAAACACCTGCTTCGTCTGCTGCCGGTAATCGCGCAACACCTGATCCATCACCCAGCTGGTGCGCGCCGCGGATTCGGCCGTCGAAGGGCAGGCGCCGCGCTCGCCATTGAGTTCCGCCACGATGGTTTCGATCAAGGGCTGCTGGATATGGGCCGGATTGGCGACGTGATGCTCCTGCACGCCATCCGCACTCTCCACGCGGATCGGTCCGTCGCCAAAGGTGGCAAACGTGATGCTTCCGCGCTCGCCGATCACCTCGACCCGGTCTTCATGGCGGTAGCCGCCGAACTGCCACAGGCCGGTACCCAACATGCCGTTGCCGAAGGCGAACGACATCGCCACGCTATCTTCGGCAGGATAGGCGCCGAGCTGGTTACTGGCGTGTCCACTCGCCGAAACGATGGGGCCAAACAGCCAATCCAGGATATCCAGCGTATGGCAGCCGAGGTCCATGAAGATGCCGGCGCCCGCGAGTTCCGGCTGCACCCGCCACGGTAGATTCGCCGCATCGTGATAGCGCGGATGATGCGGCTCGTAGAGCACCACGTTGACCATGCGCGGCGTGCCGATCGCGTGCTCCTGAAACAACAACTCACGCACCTTGCGGAAACGCGGCAGGCAGCGGCGGTAATAAGCCACGAACACCGGCACATTCGCCGTGCGTCCGGCGTTCACCATCGCCAGGCATTCGGCATGGTCGCGCGCCATCGGCTTCTCGACATACACCGGCTTGCCGGCGGCCATCGCCATCAGCGCATAGGACTTGTGCGTGGAGGGCGGCGTGGCGACGTAAATCGCGTTGACCTCGGGATCGGCGATCAACGCAGCGGCATCGCCGTACCATCTCGGCACCCTGTGACGTTCGGCGTAATCGCGCGCCTTGTCGGCATCTCGCCGCATCACGGCGACCAGCGCGGAGCGCGGCACGCGATCGAAGGCCGGCCCACTCTTTACTTCCGTAACATCGCCGCACCCGATGATGCCCCAGCGGACGGTGGCCTTGGTCATAGCGTCATTCACTCCTTCCATATCAGATTGCAGGACGCAATAGCATGCGCAGATCGTCGCCGACAGCGCGCCGATCCACCATCGCAAGTTTCCATCGCGCCGCCATGTCGCTCAGCGAAGGCAGCGACAGCAATGGCCTTGCCGTATCGCCCAGTAGCGAAGGCGCCATATAGATCAGCCATTCATCCACGAGTCCGGCCGCAAGCAGGGCGCCACATAAGCGAGCACCCGCTTCGACGTGCAACTCGCTGATATCGCGCTGCGCCAGTTCCACCAGCACGGCTTGCAAATCGAGCTTGCCATCCCGTTCTGCCACCACCGCCAACTGTGCGGACGCAAAACGCGCATCGACCGGCGTGGCATCCATCGCATGCAATAGCAAGGTCGGCGCCGATCCATCGAGCACATGGCTATCCGGCGGCGTGCGCAAGCGGCTATCCAGTACCACGCGCCAGGGCGGCGTGAACGCAGCGCCATCGGTCAGGCGTACGGTCAGGCGAGGGTTGTCGGCCAGCACCGTGCCCGAACCGGTGAGGATGGCCGAACTGCGCGCACGCCAGCGTTGCACATCCGCGCGCGCAGCTTCACCGGTAATCCACTTCGATTCGCCATTGGCCAGTGCGGTGCGTCCATCGAGACTCATCGCCAATTTCACGCGCACCCAGGGACGATGCCGCTCGATACGACTGAAGAAGCCAAGATTGAGTTCGCGCGCCGCCTCGCGCATCAAGCCGCTTTGCACAGCGATACCGGCCGCACGCAGCTTTTCGATGCCACGGCCATCTACCTTAGGGAACGGGTCTTCGGCAGCGATCACCACGCGCACTACGCCAGCGGCGATCAAGGCGTCCGCGCAAGGCGGTGTGCGTCCATGATGTGCGCAAGGTTCCAGCGTCACGTAGGCCGTCGCGCCCCTCGCCTGGTCGCCCGCTTCACGCAACGCGAACACCTCGGCATGCGGCTGTCCGGCGCGCTCATGCCAGCCCTGCCCCACCACGCGTTCGGCATGAGCGATCACGCAACCGACGCGTGGATTGGGATGCGTGGTGTAAAGGCCGCGTTCGGCCAGGCGCAGGGCCTGGGCCATGTGCATCGCGTCGATGGGAGAGAAGTCCATGGAACGATCTGAAATATGGATATGCAGGATTGTCAGTGTGCGTGAACCCGCGACGTTTGTCGCCTTGCCGACATCGGGAGTAGCCTTGAGGTCTTGCCTTCCACGCCGGGAAAACAGCCATGATCTACGAAAATATCCTCGACACCATCGGCAACACGCCCATCGTTCGCCTTCATCGCGTGGCGCCGGATCATGTCACCTTGTACGCCAAGGTGGAATCGTTCAATCCCGGCGGTTCGGTGAAGGATCGACTGGCCATCGCCGTGATTCTGGACGCTGAAAAAAAGGGACTGCTGAAGCCCGGCGATACCGTCGTGGAAGCGACCTCCGGCAACACCGGCGTGGCGCTGGCCATGGTGTGCGCCGCACGCGGTTATCACTTTGTCGCCGTGATGACGGAAACCTTCTCGGTCGAGCGGCGCAAATTGATGCGCGCCTATGGCGCCAAGGTGTTGCTGACGCCTGCAGCGGAACGCGGCACCGGCATGGTGAAACGTGCCGAGGAACTGGCCACGAAGCACGGCTGGTTCCTGCCTCGCCAGTTTCAGAACCCGGCCAACCCGGCCTATCACCGCAGCACCACCGCCGCGGAAATCCTGCGCGATTTCGCCGGCAAACAGCTGGACGCATTCGTCACCGGCTGGGGCACCGGCGGCACCCTGACGGGGGTCGGCGAAGTGCTCAAGCTGGCGCGCCCGGACGTGAAGATCGTCGTCTCCGAACCCGCCGGGGCATCGATGCTTGCGGACAAGCCATGGCAGCCGCACAAGATCCAGGGTTGGACGCCGGACTTCGTGCCGGAAGTATTGAACCGCAACATCTTCGATGTGGATGTGCCGGTCGATGAAGTGGTCGCTCGCGACACCTCGCGGCGGCTAGCGAAGGAGGAAGGTCTTTTCGTCGGCATTTCGGCTGGCGCCACGGTCGCCGCCGCACTCAAGTTTGCCGAGACGGCGGAAAAAGGCAGCGTGATCCTGGCAATGCTGCCCGATACCGGCGAACGCTATCTGTCCACCTTCCTGTTCGAAGGCGTGAGCGAAGGCTCGGATGACGAGTGGTTGGCGAGTCTTGGCTGATCGCGAGGGTGCTAGTACCCAAGACGCCAGGCCCCGGCGTTCGCCGGGGCGACGGTGAGGAATCGTTGCAGGACCTTGGTGGATGGCAGAGGTGGCTACCGCCGCTGATTCATCGTTCCAGCGAAGTCCCTGCTCTAGCGTCCGTCGTGCTGGCGCGACGGGGTTGGTGTGCTGAAGGGATGAGCGAAGCAAGCGCTCACCGTGAACTGCGGCCTTCGCGTGAAGCGGCGCGGGTGGATGTCCAAGCGATATCGCTGATAGGCTGTGCCGACTCGGGGCTTAGCGTCGCCCCTTCAAACGGCCTGACCCAAGCCAGCCATGGAAGATGCACCGGATGCACCACTGAGTTTTATCGATCGCCTCGATCATCTGCCCGCGAACAAGCGTCGCGAGTTGGCGTTTATTGCGCAGATTCTGTTTGAGGAATTCGCCGAAGCGCAGAAGGGCAAGGAATCGGAAAAGAACAAGAGTGGGCGCATCCTCAAGCTGATTCTGTTCGGCTCTTACGCACGCGGCGATTGGGTGGAAGACCTGGCCAGCGGCTACCGCTCCGATTTCGATGTGCTGGTGGTGGTGAACGACGACCACTTCGCCGAATTGCATGAGTACTGGAACCTGGCCACCGAACGCTTGTTGCGCGAAGAAACGATCACGCATCGATTGAGCACGCCGGTCAATTTCATCGTGCACAGCCTCCGCGACTTCAACAACCAGCTGGCACTCGGCAGGCCGTTCTTCGTGGACATGGCCCGCGATGGGGTGGTGCTGCACGAAGCACCGGGATTTTCATTTCCCTCACCGAAGATGCTGGAACCGGAGATCGCCAAGGCGGAAGCGCAGCGGCATTTTGAGCATTGGTTTCCAGACGCGGTGGAATTCCAGACTGTCGCCGAGTTCTGTCGTGAACGCGGCAACGTAAAACTTGCAGCTTTCAATTTGCATCAGGCTACCGAACGCCTCTACCACTGCGTGCTGCTCGTGCTGACGCTCTACAGCCCCAAGATGCATAGCCTGAAAAAGCTTCGGTCCTTTGCCGAAAACCTGGATGCCCGATTGATCGACGCATGGCCGCACGATACGAAATTCGCCCGGCGCAGCTTCGCTCGTCTCGATCGTGCTTACGTGGATGCGCGTTATTCCCCGCAATATGAAATCACCCACGAAGAACTCAGCTGGCTGTTCGAACGCGTCAAGGCTCTCACTGCCATCGTCGAAACGATCTGCGCCGAGCGGCTTGGCACGCAGCCCTGAACCCCAACTCGCCACTATCCCCCTCTCTTGCCTGCAGGGGTGGTGGGAGTCGTACGTGAAGTGATTGATCTGCTCTGGCGAAAACCAGGGCTCAGAGCCTTCCAAGCCTGCCTATTGATACGTCCCGGTGTTCGCCAAGGCGACGGATCACGCAGATTGGATGGCGCTCTGCAAATTTCCGGCAAGCTCGTACCACCCCACCCCGACCCTCCCCTGCGCGCAGGGGAGGGAGCCATGGGTTTGCCGTAGAACGAAACGTGCGCTCACATCATGGTCGACACGATCCGTATCGAACCGTTTGGCAAACAGCCGCAAAACACCACCCACCGACAGCCGCTCCCTCCCCTGCACGCAGGGGAGAGAGCCATGCGTGTGCCGTAGAACGAGACGTGCGCTCACACCATGGTCGACACGATCCGTATCGAACCGTTTGGCAAACAGCCGCAAAACACTACCCACCGACAGGCACTCCCTCCCCTACGTGCAGTAGGGGAGGGTTGGGGTGGGGTGAAGCCCTTCAGGCTTGCGATGCACTCACACAACCCTCCCCTGCTCAGGAGAGGAAGCCATGTCTACGCGCACGATGGAGAGGACGCTCAGCCTTTGCGCTGTCCACGCTTTGCGGCGGCAGCGCCAGCTTCGCCTAGCAAGGACAATTGCAGGCTATCCAGGCCCGGCAGGTCGCGTTCCAGTTTTTCGATCTCTTCGCGGAAGGCATGCACGTCTTCGAATTTGCGGTAGACGGAGGCGAAGCGTACGTAAGCCACCTGGTCGAGCTTTTTCAACTCGCGCATCACCAGTTCGCCGACAAAACGCGAGGGCACTTCCCGCTCGCCGCTTTTGCGCAAGTCGTCGATGACGGCGCGCACAGCAGCATCCACGTCATGGCTCGCCACCGGCCGCTTTTGCAATGCGCGTTCGAAGCTGGTGCGCAGCTTGCGTTCGTCGAAGCTCTCGCGCCGCTCGCCGCTTTTCACGATGGCGGGCAGTTTCAGTTCGGCCGTCTCGAAGGTGTTGAAGCGCTCGCCGCATTGCGGACACTCGCGACGGCGGCGCACGGTGGCGCCGTCGTCGGCAAGGCGCGAATCAATCACGCGCGTGTCTTCGTGCTGGCAAAAAGGGCAATGCATCGGAGCGAGCGTGAGTGCCTTGGCTTATGCGCCGTAAACGGGGAATGTCTTGCACTGTGCGGATACTTTCTCGCGCACGGCTGTAATCACGCTTTCATCCGTAGGCGCATCCAGCACGTCGCAGATCCAGTGCGTAAGTTCCACCACATCGGCTTCCTTGTAGCCGCGTGTGGTGACAGCCGGCGTACCGACGCGCAAGCCGGAGGTAACGAACGGCGAGCGTGGATCGTTCGGCACCGCGTTCTTGTTGACGGTGATGTGCGCCTTGCCCAGTGCCGCTTCGGCATCTTTGCCGGTGACGTCGCGACCGATCAGGTCGATCAGCATCAGATGGTTTTCGGTGCCGCCGGATACGACCTTGTAGCCGCGTTCGATCAAGGTCTTGGCCATCGCCTTGGCGTTCTTCACCACTTGCGCCTGGTAGTCCTTGAACGAGGGCTCCAGCGCTTCCTTGAATGCCACCGCCTTGGCGGCGATGACATGCATCAGCGGACCGCCCTGGATGCCGGGGAAGACGATGGACTGCAGCTTCTTTTCGATCTCCTCGCCCGCATCCTTGGCGATGACGATGCCGCCGCGCGGACCGCGCAGGGTCTTGTGCGTGGTGGAGGTGACGACATGTGCGTGCGGCAACGGGCTGGGATACACGCCGGCTGCTACCAGGCCCGCCACGTGTGCCATGTCGACGAACAGATAAGCACCCACCTTGTCGGCGATGGCGCGGAAGCGCGCCCAATCCATCACCTGCGAATAGGCGCTGAAGCCGGCCACGATCATCTTCGGCTTGTGCTCGACGGCGAGGCGCTCGACTTCGTCGTAATCCACCAGGCCGTGCTCGTTCACGCCGTACTGGACTGCGTTGTAAATCTTGCCGGACAGATTCACCTTGGCGCCGTGCGTGAGATGGCCGCCATGCGCCAGGCTCATGCCGAGGATGGTGTCGCCCGGATTGAGTAGCGCGAAATACACGGCCTGATTAGCCTGCGAACCGGAGTGCGGCTGCACGTTCGCATACGTGGCCCCGAACAGCTGCTTGAGGCGTTCGATCGCGAGGCGCTCGGCAATATCCACGTATTCGCAACCGCCGTAGTAGCGCTTGCCAGGATAGCCCTCGGCATATTTGTTGGTGAGCACCGAACCCTGGGCTTCCAGCACGCGGGGGCTGGCGTAGTTTTCCGAAGCAATCAGCTCGACGTGGTCTTCCTGGCGGCGGGCTTCCTCCGCAATGGCCTTGGCCAGCTCATCGTCATAGCCGGCAATCGTTTGATGCTTCGGGAACATTCGAGCCTCGTGGGGTTGTAGCGGGGGTCAAGACTTAAAAGTGTAATGGTCGGGGGTGTTTGCGGCCACAACCTGCACTTGCGACTTGGTCCCGTACTACGTACGGTACGTCGTACGAAAATCAAGGGGAGCCACAGAATGCGGTCCGCTCGCATCCGGTTTGCCGGCACCTGGCGCTGGTTCACGCTGGTATGGCTGTTGGCACCTGCCCCGCTCTTTGCACATGCGGTTACCGGTGTCGGCTTTTACGCCATCACCATCCCCGATCCCGTGAATGGCGGCACGATGCCCGGCTATGTGTTCTATCCGTCCGCCCAGGCCAGGGGCGTCACATGCCCAAAGCGCTAAGCGAAAACGAAACCGAAGCCTTTCGCGCCCGGGTCCGCCATGCGGCTGCGACGCTCTTCGTGGACGAAGGTCCGGCGGCGGTCACCATGCGCCGCCTGGCTAAAGCGCTCGGCTGCGGCACGATGACGTTGTATAGCTACTTCAACAACAAGGAAGACATCATCACTGCGGTGCGCTCGCACGGCATGCATGCACTCTCTGAAGCGCTAGAGAACGCGCTCGATACCCAAGGCGACGGGCGCACGCGCAGCCGCAATGTGCGTGACGCGTGCATCGAATTTGCGCGCCATAACACCGCCACTTATCGGCTGATGTTCGACTACCCGCAAGCGGACAGGAACGATCCCGCCTACCGCGAAGCGCATGCGCGCCTGTCGCAGCGCATCGCGGCGGATATACAGGTGATGATCGACGAAGGCCTGATCGATGCGGATCCAGCCCTTCTCGGTCACCAGGCCTGGGCCGCGCTGCACGGCGCGGTGATGCTGGAAATCGCCGGTCTGCTGCCGGAAGGCGTCGATGCCGCATCGCTGCACACCCGCACGTTTGCCGCGCTGATGGAAGTGGCACGGCCGACGTCGAAGCCCTGAACCCTGTTGACACCTGGTCATCATGGTGCCGACGTAAGCTACTGGTTTCATCACACTGCGGGAGTGTTGTTCGTGAAAACTCGTCAACTTGGCAAACACGGACCCCATGTCTCTGTTCTAGGTCTCGGCTGCATGGCCATGTCAGACGTCTACGGCAGCACCGACCGCAGCGAAAGTGTCGCCACCATCCACGCCGCGCTGGACGCGGGCATCACCCTGCTCGACACCGGCGATTTCTATGGGATGGGTCACAATGAAATGCTGCTAGGCGAAGCCCTGGCCGGACGACCGCGCGACAGCTACCGACTTAGCGTCAAGTTCGGCGCACAGCGCGGACCGAATGGCCAATGGCTGGGCTACGACACCCGGCCGGTCGCAGTAAAGACAGCACTGGCCTATTCGCTCAAGCGCCTGCGTACCGATTACGTCGACCTCTATCGTCCCTGCCGTCTCGACCCCAACGTGCCGATCGAAGACACCGTCGGCGCCATCGCCGATCTGGTGAAAGCGGGTGATGTGCGCTATCTCGGCCTCTCCGAAGTCGGCTCGCAAACCATCCGTCGCGCCAACAGCGTACTGCCGGTGTGCGATCTGCAGATCGAATATTCGCTGATATCGCGCAGCATCGAGCACGGCATTCTTCCCACCTGCCGCGAACTGGGCATCGATGTCACCGCTTATGGCGTGCTCGCGCGCGGCCTGATCAGCGGACACTGGTCGAAAGATCGTAAAGATCCCAGTGATTTCCGCGCACACTATCCACGCTTTCAGGGCGAGAACCTGGAGCGCAATCTCGCGTTAGTGGACCTGCTGCGCAAACGGGCGGAACAGCAAGGCGTGACGGTCGCGCAACTCGCGATTGCCTGGGTGATGGCGAAAGGCACGGACATCGTTCCCTTGATCGGGGCACGCACACGTACCCGCTTGCAGGAGGCACTCGGCTCGCTCGATGTAAACCTCAGCGCCGACGACATGGCGGCCATCGAACGCGCCGTGCCGGCCGACGCAGCAGCGGGCGACCGCTACAACCTGCAAGGCATGGCTTCGCTCGATAGCGAAAAGGGTTGAATAAAAAATCCCGTTATTTCGGATTGTTCCCGCCACATCTGGCCTGCTTGGCGACACGTGGCAGCACGCAGGCAGGAACCCGTCAATGCGTGATGCTGGCTCGCAACTAGGCTTGAGCCTGTCACCGGCCTTTACACATAAGCCGCTATAATAGGCAGTTCTATACCCACGCCCCTACGCGTCGCCCCCTCCTCCGGGTTGGCCGCGCGTACGTCAACGGAGCCAGCATGCAATACATCTACACCATGAACGGGGTCAGCAAGATCGTTCCCCCGAAGCGTCAGATCATCAAGGACATTTCGCTGAGCTTCTTCCCTGGCGCCAAGATTGGCCTACTGGGCTTGAACGGCGCAGGCAAGTCCACGGTGCTGCGCATCATGGCCGGCGTCGACAAGGACTTCCACGGCGAAGCCCGTCCGCAGCCGGGCATCAAGGTCGGCTATCTCGCGCAGGAGCCGGATCTGGATCACGAGAAGACCGTACGCCAGGCGGTGGAAGAAGGCGTTTCGATCATCTTCGACGCACAGAAGCGCCTTGAGGAGGTCTATGCCGCCTATGGCGAAGAAGGCGCGGACTTCGACAAGCTCGCTGCCGAACAGCAGGAACTGGAAAACATCCTGGCCGTGAACGACGCCCATGCCTTGGAGCGCCAGCTCGAAGTGGCCGCCGATGCGCTGCGCCTGCCACCGTGGGACGCCAAGATCGGTCCGTTGTCCGGCGGCGAAAAGCGCCGCGTAGCACTGTGCCGCCTGCTGCTGTCCAAGCCGGACATGCTGTTGCTGGACGAACCGACCAACCACTTGGATGCCGAATCGGTGGAATGGCTGGAGCACTTCCTGCAGGACTACCCCGGCACCGTGGTGGCGGTCACGCATGATCGCTACTTCCTCGACAACGCCGCTGAGTGGATCCTGGAACTCGATCGCGGCCGCGGTATTCCGTGGAAGGGCAACTACACGGAATGGCTGGAACAGAAAGATGCACGCCTGAAGCAGGAAGCACAGCAGGAAAAGTCGCGCCAGAAAGCGATCGAAAAGGAACTGGAGTGGGTGCGCTCGGCGGCCAAGGGTCGCCAGTCCAAGGGCAAGGCGCGCCTGAACCGCTTCGAAGAACTCAACGCCGTCGAATACCAGCGCCGCAACGAAACCAATGAAATCTTCATTCCGCCGGGCGAGCGCCTGGGTCAGGAAGTGATCGAGTTCAAGAACGTCAGCAAGTCCTTCGGCGACCGCCTGCTGATCGACGATCTGTCGTTCAAGGTGCCGCCGGGCGCGATCGTCGGCATCATGGGTCCGAATGGTGCGGGTAAGTCCACCCTGATGAAGTTGATCATGGGCAAGGAGCAGCCCGATTCCGGCGAAGTGAAGCTCGGCCACACGGTGAAACTGGCCTACGTCGACCAGTCCCGCGGCGCGCTGGATGCGAAGAACAATGTGTGGCAGGAAGTCTCCGGCGGTGCGGACATCCTCACCATCGGCAACTTCGAGATCCAGTCGCGCGCCTACATTGGCCGCTTCAATTTCAAGGGTACTGACCAGCAGAAGATTGTCGGCAATCTTTCCGGCGGTGAGCGCGGCCGCCTGCACTTAGCCAAGACCCTGCTGCAGGGCGGCAACGTGCTGTTGCTCGACGAACCGTCGAACGACCTGGATGTGGAAACCCTGCGTGCGCTGGAAGATGCGCTGCTGGAATTCCCGGGCTGCGCGATGGTGATCTCGCACGATCGCTGGTTCCTCGACCGCATCGCCACGCACATCCTCGCGTTCGAAGGCGATTCGCACGTGGAATTCTTCCCGGGCAACTACAACGAGTACGAAGCGGACAAGAAGCGTCGCCTCGGCGATGAGGCGGCAAGGCCGCATCGTGTGAAGTACAAGAAGCTCGCCTGATCCAACGCAACGCCCGGCCTTCGCCGGGCGTTTTTTCAGCGCTGGTCTAGACGGCGCTCAGCTGTCTATCTGTGCAAGCACGGCGCTGCCGCGAGGTATGTGCAGTGCGAATTTCGCCTCACTAATCGCCAGGATTCCTTCGTCGCGCGGCGCCCATGAACCATCGTCGCCTGCTTGTGCGTACTTATCCATCGTCCAGTCCTGCGGGCAGTCCGGAGCGCATGAGCATGCGGGTAAACTAGGGCCTGTTACACAATTGGCGTGGCTCGCGCTGGGAGCTGTTTGCGCGCCAGACAAGGAAGCGCGAAGACGTGTACGCCGGTACACGATTGAGCGATGACGCGGCATGGCGAACAAGCAGACCCTAGCAAGCATTAAACAAGACAACGTGTCACCACGACATAGGAACAACGGCATGGTCTTTAACGACGCCCTGCGGCAGCGCTGGCAGCAGCACGACACCTTGGTATGCGTAGGGCTGGATCCGGAACCTTCCAAATTTCCTGCCCATCTGCGTGGCGACGCGGACGCAGTCTTCGCGTTCTGCAGTGCCATCGTCGACGCCACCGCTGATCTTGTGTGCGCGTACAAGCCCCAGATCGCTCATTTCGCCGCACTTCGCGCAGAGGACACGCTGGAACGCCTGATCGCGCATATCCATGCGAAACATCCGGGCGTGCCGGTCATTCTCGATGCCAAGCGCGGTGATATCGGCAGCACGGCCCAGCATTACGTCACCGAGGCGTTCGAACGCTACGGCGCGGATGCCGTCACCTTGAATCCCTATCTCGGCCGCGATTCCGTGCAGCCGTTCCTCGATCGGGCCGATAAAGGCGTGATCCTGCTCTGTCACACCTCCAACCCGGGCGCCGCTGACCTGCAAGACCTCGACGTCGGCGGCATGCCGCTATACCAGCACGTCGCCCGCATCATCGCGCAGGAATGGAACGCGCATGGCAATTGCGCGCTCGTCACCGGCGCCACCTGGCCGGAACAGCTGGCGGAAGTCCGCGCGCTGGTCGGCGAGATGCCGTTGCTGGTGCCCGGCATCGGGGCGCAGGGTGGCGATGTGGAAGCAGTGGTTCGCAATGGCCGCACACCATCGGGCGCCGGCCTGATGATCAGCTCCTCGCGCGCCATTCTTTACGCCGGCAACGGTGAAGACTTCGCCCAGGCGGCGCGCGCGGCAACGATCGCATTGCGCGACAGCATCAACCGTTATCGCGGTCATTGATGCCGCAAGGTCGTACCGCGCAACGACCGGCATCAGGTGACCACGCGGCCAAAGCCAGATCGACATGCCGGCACCGACATGCCGCTCCCTGGGCTTTGGCGTCGGCGGTCGTTAAAAAGCCCCTTCCCGCCCATCCCAAATAGCTGGCGCTATGTCAGTATCTTGCGCGGAGCCGACCTAAGGCAGGTCGACCATAACCGTAAAAAGGGAATGTATGCGGGTATCGATTCGTCAGGCTGGGGCTGCCGTTTCTGAAACGTTCGGCATTTTTCGTCGGGTGACATTGAGCTTGTGGTTGATCGCGCTCGCGCTGGGCATGACGGGAGCCGTCCACGCTGCCAGCCCCGATCCGTCGCTGGTTCCCAAGATTGACGCCGCCACGTTCGAGGTGGTGATACCCAGGGCCGTCGACGATCCGCTTACCTACGAAAAGCCGCTCCCGCTCGATTTGTTGCCGTATCAGGAACGCACCGATAAGTATTTTTCGGTCGGCACCGCGTTCGCACTGGGGCACAATCATTACGTCACCGCCGGCCACGTGTTGTTGGTCGCGGTCGGCGATCTTACTGGGCCGCCAGCGCTGCGCGACGCCAGCGGCCGGGTCTATGCCATCGACAAGATCGAGAAATTTTCCCTGCAGCAGGACTTCGTGATGTTCTCGCTGAAGGAGCAGCCACCCGGCAGCGCCGCCTTGCAGGCAAACACCAAGCCCGCCTTGAACAGCGTGGTTTATGCGGTGGGTAATGCGCTCGGCACCGGCGTGGTGATCCGCGATGGCTTGTACACCTCCGACACGCCGGAGGACGAAAACGGCCGCTGGAAATGGATGCGTTTCTCCGCAGCCGCTTCACCGGGGAATAGCGGCGGCCCGTTGCTCGATCAGGATGGCAAGGTGATCGGCGTGGTGCTGATGAAGTCGCCGAACGAGAATCTCAATTACGCGCTGCCGATCGGCGAAGTGCTCAAGGCGCCGGATAATCTCGCGCTCATCGACAAGCGCGAGTCTTATCAGCTCGACGTGCTGGAAGACGACCAGAACGGCCACTTCAAGGCTCAATTTCCCTTGCCTACGAGCTATGACAACTTCAGCGCCACGTATCTGAAGTTGTTCTATGCCAACAACGAGGCGCAACTCAAAGCGTTGCTGCAGCAACAGAGCAATGATCTGTTTCCGCACGGCGCCGGTTCCAACCAGATCCTGCACGACACGCCTGGCCTGAGCTTCTTTCCGGAACTGATCGTGCACAACCGCAGCGGGCAGTGGGTGTATTCCGGGCGCGAACTCAGCCGCGTTCCGCTAAGCGGGAACGGCTACGTGGCTAGCGGTTTCGTCGGCCATAATTTCCTGATGCATCTGCGCCGCCCCGACGACATGAAGGCGGCCACGTTCTACAACGATCCGAAGCAGATGATGGATCTGATTCTCAAGACCGGCTACTGGAATCGCCAGATTGGACCCGAGAAGATCAAGATCACGTCGCTCGGCCGCCCCACCACAAGTTCTTCCTACACGGATAGCTGGCAGCGGCGCTGGAAAGTATTCATTTGGCCGGTGCCTTATCTCAACGGGCAGATGGTGCTGTTCGCGCTGCCCGTGCCGGATGGCTACGCCATCATGATGCGCATGAATCCGTCCGTGGTCACGTACGATAGCTTGATCGACATGAAAGCGTTGACCGATTTCTTCAACGTCGACTACGGCGGCACATTGGCGCAATGGAAGGAGTTCCTGGCCGATACATCATTGCTGCCGGAGGTCTTGAAGGATGCGCACATTGACTTCGACTACGGCAAGCGCTTCAGCTACGACTCCAGCAACATGGCTTTCAGCTATCCCTCCACCTTGCAGCCCGTCAAGCCGGACAATCTTCTGGCTGTGGGTGTCGACTACTATCAAAACCATGGCGCTTTTGCCTTGCAGACCGGCGTGATCCAGATCCGCCTGGATATCACTGATCCCGATCGCATCAGCATCAAGCGCCGTATCGCGCCCAGCCCCGACCTCGACGACGATTTCAAGGAAGCCTGGGGCAAGCTGCTGCATAAGCAGCATCCCTTCGATGACGTGCCTTACAGCGACGGCGATGAAATGGATGTTGCAACGGTGATCGACAACCCAGCGAACAGTGCGCCGTCCGAGCTTTACACCGCGTTCTACGGTACGCAGGGGACGCATAAGCCCGAGGACATGAAAGCAAAGCTTGCATTGCTCACCCGGGAGTTCAAGGTCAAATCGCCTTGATGCCGGCGCCATCCATGAAGCATGGGGGTCGTGCGCGTCATTCGCGCGCCCCTCATCTTCAACCACGATAATGGCAAGCCGGCCGCTTGCTGCCCAAGCGAATCGGCCATAACCGTCGACTGCCCCATAAAGAGGATGGATGCGTGAGCATGTGGTTCCTGATTTTCCTTAGCGTGCTGCAAGGCGTAACGGAACTTTTTCCGGTCAGCAGCCTTGGCCACACCTTGCTGGTTCCTGCCTTGTTTGGCATGCACATCGACAAGCACGCGCCACAGCTCATTCCCTTCCTGGTCGCTTTGCATCTGGGTACGGCGCTGGCGCTGCTTGGCTATTTCCGGCATCGCTGGGTTGCCCTGGTGCGCGGCTTTTTCGCGTCTCTCGGCGGCCGTCCCAATGACGAGGGCCATATGATGTGGGCGCTGGTCATTGGCACCATCCCGGCTGGCATCGTGGGCTTCCTGCTGGAAAAAAAGCTGGAATTGGTGTTCAAGGATCTGCGCATTGTCGCCGTGGCCTTGATCGCCAATGGGGTGTTGTTATGGATCGGCGACCGGCTGGAACGCCATCGCGCCCATAAGGCTCCCGAAAAACTCACTTTCCGACAGGCATTTCTGGTCGGACTGGCGCAGATCGGCGCCTTGATCCCGGGCTTTTCCCGCAGTGGCCTTACCATGATCGCGGGCTCGGCCACGGGGCTGGATAAAGAAAAAGCCGCCGAGTTTTCATTCTTGCTCGGCACGCCCATCATTCTTGCGGCTGGATTGCTGGAAATACCCAAGCTCTTCAAGGCGCCTGAGCAACTGGGCAATGCCTTACTGGGTGGCGTGCTGACCGCGATCGCGGCGTGGCTTAGCCTGCGTTTCCTGATGGGTTATTTCGAAGGACGCGGACGCCTGGCATCGTTCGGCACGTATTGCGTGATCGCAGGCGCGTTTTTCCTTGGCTGGTTCTTGCTGCATCCGCAGCCTGTCTAAGGTATCGCTCGCAGCAGCCGGGATATGGTTGCTTGCTGCGGCCAGGTTTTCGTTATGACGGCGGCTCGACAGCCCATCGTGCCGCTACGAAATCGATGAACGCACGCGTACGTGCCGGCAGCTGCCGGCTGGGGGACCATACGATGTGCACCGGCTGACCCGGCAATTGCCAATCGTCCAGCACCGTTTCAAGCCGGCCCAGGGCCAGTAACTCGCGCACTTGCCACCATGCAGCCACGGCAATGCCCAAGCCGGCCACGGCCGCTGCATTGCAGGCAGCCGCGTTATCGGCACTGAAGCGCCCATCTATTTCTACCGACTGATGGCGGTTGCCTCGCCGATAATCCCATCGCTGCGCCGAGTCGGCAGTGCGTCGCACGATGCACGCGTGCTTGCGCAAATCCGACGGTACGCGCGGACGACCGTGCTTCGCAAAATAGCCGGGCGCGCCAATCGTCACCATGC
Organism: Dyella sp. SYSU CM1112; assembly: GCF_058216415.1. Lineage (NCBI taxonomy): Bacteria > Pseudomonadati > Pseudomonadota > Gammaproteobacteria > Lysobacterales > Rhodanobacteraceae > Dyella > Dyella sp. SYSU CM1112. Next base: position 39,367 of record NZ_JBZEGI010000011.1, read on the forward strand.
GCAGTGTGCTGAGTTGGCGCGCATGCAGACGGCTATCCGGCAATTCGCCTAGACGCACGGCGACATCCAGCTTCTCGCGCTGCAAATCGACACGGTGATCCGTAACCACCAGCTCGACATGGACGTCCGGATAGCGCTCCATGAAAGCGGCAACCACCGGCACCACATACGGGGGACTGAACAGCGTGGAGCCACCAACCCGCAACAAGCCGTCGATGCGGGCACCATGCTCGGCCAGTTCGGATCGGGCCAGATCGATATCCGCCAGGGCCGTCTTGATGCGGGCATGAAACGCCAAGCCTGCTTCAGTGGGTTGCGCACGTCGCGTGGTGCGTTGGACGAGCTCGATACCCAGTTCGCTTTCCAACGATGCCAAGGCGCGGCTGACGGCCTGCAACGAACGATGCAGATAGCGCGCCGCGGCACTGAGATTGCCCTGCTCCACCACGGCGACGAAAACACGGTAGTCGTCCAGACTGGCCATGGTGGAATGATCTCGCTGGATGGAGTGATCCATCCATCTTATCGTCCCTTCCCGCAGCAGGCGATGCGCTCCAGGATGCCGATGACCGATCCGCGTGGATCAATCGTCCGCCCCTGGATCCATATCCGGGAACAGCACTTCGGTAAAGCCGAACTTGGTGAAGTCGGTGATGCGCGAAGGGTAGAGCCGCCCGATCAGGTGATCGCATTCGTGCTGCACTACCCGGGCATGAAAACCTTCCGCCGTGCGATCGATACGTTGGCCTTTAGCATCGACACCCTCGTAGCGAATCAACGAATAGCGGTTCACCGCTCCGCGCAATCCCGGCACGGAAAGGCATCCCTCCCACCCCTCCTCCATGTCTTGCGACAACGGCGTAATGACAGGATTGAGCAAAATGGTTTGCGGCACGGCCGGAGCATCCGGATAGCGCTCGGATTGATCGAATCCAAAAATCACCAGCTGCAAATCGATGCCGATCTGGGGAGCCGCGAGCCCGACACCACCTGCATCGTGCATGGTTTCGAACATATCGGCGATCAAGGCATCGAGCTCGGCGCTGCCAATCATGGCTTCGGGCACCGGTGGCGCGACACGCAGCAAGCGTGGATCACCCATCTTCAGAATTTCGCGAATCATGCCAACCTCACGCAGGTGTTTGCTGAGCTTCAACTTTGGGCTGAACGGCATGAACGCAAGCCTTTCTTGCTGCTTTGCAGGCGCGCGTCGGCACGTATGCCCAGTGTTCATGACGATAAACATAAGGCACTCATTTTGGCAGTGCAGCACAAGCTTGGGGCGGTACGCAGACCGGAATGCCGGACAGCGGTATTGACCCCCGCCGCCGACAGGACGAACCTAAGCACTGGCATACGTCCTGCATTGAACAGACTCTTTCCCTATTCCGGAGATCTTCAATGGAAACGATCGCTATGAAGAAGCCAGTCAGCTGGGCAGGGAAAATCCTGTGGGGCATTCTCGCCGTGATCGGCGCGGCATGCCTGGCAGTCATTACATTGCGACGCGGCGAACCGATCAACGCCATCTGGCTGGTGGCCGCCTCGGTTGCCATTTTCTTGATCGGCTACCGCTTCTACGGACGCTTCATCGAGCGCCAGGTGTTGCAAATGGATCCCGGACGCGCGCCACCCTCGGTGCTGCACAATGACGGGCTCGATTACGTGCCGACCGATAAATGGGTGGTGTTCGGCCATCACTTCGCCGCCATTGCAGGCGCCGGACCGCTGGTCGGGCCGGTGCTGGCTGCGCAGATGGGCTATCTGCCGGGCACGCTGTGGATTCTGTTCGGGGTGGTACTGGGTGGCGCCGTGCAGGACTTCATGATCCTCGGGCTTTCCGTCCGACGCGACGCTCGTTCGCTCGGACATATGCTGCGCGAGGAACTGGGGCCGTTGGCTGGCATTGTCGCCATGTTCGGCTTGCTTGCCTTAATGATGATTGTGTTGGCCGTGCTGGCCCTCGTGGTCGTGAAAGCGCTGACGCATAGCCCTTGGGGCACCTTCTCGGTCGCCTGCACGATTCCGATTGCCTTGCTGATGGGCGCGTACCTGCGCTGGGTACGCCCAGGCCGCATTCTCGAAGTGTCATTGATCGGCCTGGTGCTGCTGTTGGCCTCGATCGCCTACGGCGCGCACGTGGCGACCACGCCGGAACTGGCTGCATGGTTCAACTTCGACGCCAGCACGCTGGCGTGGCTGTTGATCGTGTACGGCTTCGTTGCATCCGTATTGCCAGTATGGTTGTTGTTGGCCCCCCGCGATTATTTGTCCACCTTCCTCAAGATCGGCACCATCCTCCTGCTGGCCATCGCTATCCTGTTTGCCGCCCCGCAGCTTCAGATGCCGGCGGTTTCCCGCTTCATCGACGGCACCGGTCCGGTCTTCCAGGGACAACTCTTCCCATTCCTGTTCATCACCATCGCCTGCGGTGCGGTATCGGGCTGGCACTCGATCATCGCTTCGGGCACCACGCCGAAATTGCTGTCCAATGAAGGCGAAGCCCGCATGGTCGGCTACGGCGGCATGCTGATGGAAGCGTTCGTGGCGATCATGGCCTTGATTGCCGCCGCGTCGCTGCATCCTGGCGTGTATTTCGCCATGAATTCGCCATCGGCTCTGATCGGGAATACAGCGGAACACGCGGCAAGCGTGATCAGCCAATGGGGCTTTGTGGTGACGCCAGATGAGCTGACGCGCACCGCTCACAATATTGGCGAAATCAGCATTCTCAGCCGCGCTGGCGGCGCGCCGACGCTTGCGGTGGGCATGGCGCAGTTGCTGCATAACATCCTTCCCGGCGAACGCATGATGGCCTTCTGGTACCACTACGCCATCTTGTTCGAAGCGCTCTTCATTCTCACGACGGTAGACGCAGGCACACGTGTCGGCCGTTTCATGATCCAGGAGATTGCCGGCCTGGTATACGCGCCATTGAAGAGCACCGAATCATGGGTGGGCAATGTGCTGGCTACGTCGATCTGCGTCGCGCTGTGGGGTTATTTCCTCTATCAGGGCTCGGTCGACCCGCTCGGCGGCATCAATACATTGTGGCCGTTGTTTGGCATCGCGAATCAAATGCTGGCAGCCATCGCGCTGATGCTCGCCACCGTGGTGACCATAAAGCTCAAGCGCGAGCGGTATGCATGGGTGCCGGGTATCCCCGCCTTCTGGCTGGTGACATGCACGCTGACGGCAGGCTGGGAGAAGTTGTATGGTTCCATCAGCTTTACGGCAGCTGCCCAGAAATACACGCAGGCAATGCAATCCGGCCACTTGCTGGCCCCCGCCAAGAGTATGGGTGAGATGCAGCGCATCATCACCAACAATAGCGTGGATGCCACGCTCACCGCCGTCTTCATGCTGCTGGTGATCAGCATGTGCGGCTTCAGTATTTACGCCGGCGTAAAAGCGTGGCGCAGCCGTGCTCCCACTGCACATGAGGCACCACGCATCGCGCTGGCCAGCGTGGCGGCTGGCAGGAGTACGTAATCATGAAACTTACGCATATCTGGCATCGATTGGTGCAGACCGCACGCCTGAGCTGCGGCGTGCCGGATTACGACGTGTACGTCGCGCACCTTCGCGCCCATCATCCCGAACACAAAATCCCCACCTATGCGGAGTTCTTCCGTGATCGGCAAGCGGCCCGCTACAAGGGGACGGGTGGACGATGTTGTTGAATTCCCGGCATTGGAACCAATCTTGAGAACAAGGCCATGTCGAAACCAAGACATGGCCTTGTTTTATCTGCAGCTAGACTTGTGCGCTCAGACCTAAATCCTCACCACGCTACTGCAACCACGGCATGACCAAACCCATTTCCGAGATCGAAGCGCGCCATAGCTTTGGCCTGCGTGTCATCGCCATCTACAAGGCCATCAAGACCGTATGCCTGATCATCGTGGCCACCGTAGCCTTTGGCCTGCACAAAGAGAAAAATTTCGATCATCTGGTGTACATGCTGGAACATCTGTCATTGCAGGACAGCAGCGGATTGCGTTGGCACCTGGTGGGATTACTGGAAGAAATGGGACCCAGCAAGTTCATCGCCATCGGCATCGTGGCGCTGGCCTATGCGGCGATTTTCGCGACGGAAGGCACAGGCCTATGGCTACGCAAACACTGGGCGGAATGGTTCACCGTGATCGCCACAGGGTCGCTGATTCCCGTGGAAGCATATGAGGTAATCCACAAGTTCAGCTGGCTGAAGCTGGGTGCGTTGATCGGCAATATAGTCATCGTCATCTATTTGATCCGTATTGCCATGCAGCCACGCAAGCATTCAAATTCCGTGCAATAACGTCAGCACTGGTGTGTCGTGCACATGTCCATTGCCGTGCATTCAACGCACCAAGATATCCTTGACGCCATACACCTTCCACGCCATGCCATCTAGTTTTTTTAAGGCCCTAAAAAAACGGCTCTCTGAACGCTACCGGTAGCTGATGCGCTGGAAAGCTTTTTGACGCGCACCGAAGATACTGTTCCATCGACTGAATAGGGCTGCTCACGGCAAAAGCTCCGAAGCAAACGGCACGTACTGACGAGATGGAATCTCACCGTCGCCAGAGCAATCGAGGCCGACTATGGCTCCGCTGAGCGACTATGGCCCCGCTGAGAAAGGGCGGCTAATCGTATGTTCTCAACGCAGGAACGTAGAGCTTGTTTTCTTTCAATGACACAATAGCGGCATTCCTTTCCAACCAATCCAGACCCAAGATACCTTTCACCTGCAAAGGAGGAATGACAAACCGGAGGTTCATGGTCAGAAAACCCTTTGGAAGGCTGGCGAAAAAATAATGCTCTCCAGACCTTATGGAAAACACGTCACTGGTATAACAAACCCTGCTTTTTCCGACTTGGCTTTCCCCCTGCTCACAACGATCATCCTCAATATGAAGGCCTATTTGCTCAGCATAGGCTTTATCGATAAGGCTCACGCTCGTCCCCGTATCCACCAGGAAATTGACCGGCTGTCTTCCGTTTAGGGAAACCGACATATATCTGTATCCGCCAAAGTCTTCCAGAGAGGACAGCGTATATCGCACTTGGCTTTGCTTTACATAGTCGTCCATCAATCCTGGTCGAACACCACCGTAGATTTCTCTTTTACCGAAATTGAACCACAACCCATATTTTTCTATGGAAGATGCTCCAAGATAGCTTCCACGCCCTGACTGATCACTAAAATAGATCGGAAAATCCAGCATGGCTGGCAGGCTCCCGATGGAAACCTTGTGCAAGGACTTCGTGCCATCAGCCAATGAAAGCTCGTCTTTCAATGCCGCATTGACATGGTTATTCAGGTCGCCTGTATCGAACTCCAGGGATACTGGAAAACACTGTTTCTCCTTTTTACAAAGGAGGGCCTTGGCATGCATCTGAAGGTCGTCCCCCAGTGCATAGGAAGCCATGAAAGCCCCACGCTCCAGTAAATAGCGAGAGGGGTCGTTGATGCGCTGCCCGCCACCTTTGGCAACATCTGTATGGGTGAGCAACGGAACTGACATCAATCCAAACAAAATCCAATTTTTAATCATGACTGTTCTCCATCAGCCAATCGTCCACATCACGCTCATTGGGGAAGATAGTCAAACTACGCGCACACCATGGCCATTGAGCGATAAAGCCACTCATCTGCGCAAATCCTGCAGACAGGATCGGCATAACATTTGAAAGTACCACTCCGCTAATGGATGGGATGTCTCAACGAGTGAGGCCAAATCCCCTTTTGTACGGATCGGCAACTCTTCCGCTATTGGTCTGTGTGTCGTAATAGCGATACGTATCAACCGGAAGCTTGCCGACGGGCTTTCGCTTGCCAATCAGGATTTCCGCCAGCGAGCGCATGGATGGCCCCCGCCAGGCACCATTCTCGTAGCCGTAATAGGAATAAGTCGTCAAGATAATACCTATGTCGTAATCAACGTAGTAGACGATATCGTAAGGCGATCGCATCGACACGATAACCACCGTCTTGCCCATGTTTTTTATAGTAAACAGCATATCCCTGACATCAAGATATGCAGACGCTCCGAAGTCTGCCGACATCGTGCCTATGACAAAGACGTCACATGTGCGCATCTTTTCAATGATGGCACTATTGGAAATATCACCTTGTTTGGCGTACTCCACGTTCCCATAGCCATTGTCCTTCAGGGCCTGAGCAATCCCTGCCCCCTGCTCCATCCAAGGGGTGAAAATAAAAAAACGCTTGCTCGGCGAGCTTATCGGCAGTGCGCCTCGTGCGTCCTGTAGCAAGGTGATGGAATCATCGGAAATGTCCTCATCTGGGGATGGATCCGCTGTTTCACCTCTATCACCCATAACTTCCGGCGCCTGCAACAACGAATGCGTCAACTTCAGTTGCAAGATGCGCTCCACCGATGCCGTAATATCGTCCTCGTTGATCACGCCGCTTCTCACCTGGTTCGCAACATATGCGATGAGTTCTGGCAACAAATAACTATCCGTTTCCTGGTAAATGCCGATTGGCATCAGAGCAATGTCTACGCCCGCCTTGAACACGTTTTCGATGGCGCTTTCACGGGTAAAATAATTAGTGATTGCACCCATGGACAGCGCATCCGAGATCGTGACACCCTTGAATTGCAGGATATTCCGCAGAATGTTGGTTTGAATTTCGCGCGACATGGTGGCTGGAATAAGGATTTTTTTGCCAGTCATATCGGTGATCAGGGTATTGTCTAGCGAGGCGTACTGGATATGCGCTGTCATGATCAGGTCCGGCGCAACACCCTCGCTGATAGCTCTTTGGTAAGGCGCTATGTCGATGGCAAATGCCTCCTCCCGGGTCCGGTTCACGCTAGGAAGCGTGTCATGGGAATCTGCGGACGTGGCGCCATGTCCCGGAAAATGCTTATAAGTGGTAATCAAGGTTTCACTACGCATACCGGCTGTCATTTGCTCGGCCAGCGTAGTCACCATCGCCACATCGTCACTGAACGAGCGCACGTTGATGACAGGATTGTAGGGATTGGTATTGACGTCCACCACTGGCGCGAAGTTGGTATTGATGGACAGCGATAACATGTCCTGCGCCATGCGTTGGCCTTGTTTGAATGCGAGATCGACACTGGCCCCGCCTTCCACCGCCGCACCAAGGGCCATATTTCCTGGAAAGGAGGGGAAATCTCCCCGGGGAAGCCGAAATACATTTCCCCCCTCATTATCGGTGCCGATCAGAAGCCGCGCTCCCTGCTTCGTCTCAAGTGAGGCATACCAGCGCGTTAGCGTTTTAATCTGCGCCGTGGTCTTCAAGTTGTTAGAAAAGAGAATGATCCCGCCAATATTATTGGCGACAATCAGCGACTGAACGTCGTTATTCGGCTCCGTCATGTCATGGTCTTTTTCACCAGGCTGATTCCAATAACGAAAATCAAGCATGATCTTCTGACCAATTTTTTCCTCGAGCGTCATAGCACCAACGATGAGCTTTATGTCCATGAAAAGTCTCCGTTATAAGCCAATGAAGCATTGCGTCGCATGATCGTTCAAATGATTCGCTACGACTATGGTTGGGACAATGGGAACCATGATGCGTTCCCTGCATGCCGTCAACGCGATAATGCCCCAGCGTGAAGCGTCGATGGGCCATGCGCCGTTTCTCTTGAATCTTGAAGGCCATTGCGCCTATGTCTTGGTGACATATGGCGTAGGCTCACCTGATTAGGCGGCAAGATCATTGCCAACTGCATCGCGACACTGCTCAACGACCACGCAGACACGGGGCGGAATGGTGAAACGGTTCACGGTGGTCGCCACACGCTCTCTGATCCCGGTTGGAAGCGTATGAGGTATTCCACCAGTTCAACTGACTGTAGCCCGCTGTTCCAATCGGCAGTGTGACCGTCATCTATCTGATCTGCATGACCATGCAGGCGCATGGACAGAAACCGTAGCAACCGCCGTTTTCACACTTCGTGATGGATCGCTTCCGCCGGTGGCTCACTACTGCGCGGCATCAGTTCCACCAGGTACATTGCAGCGAGTACCAGACCGCCGCCGCAGGCCATGCGCCACGTAAGCACATCGCTACCCAGTGCCACGGCAAAGGCCGCGGCGAACACCGGTTCCGTCGTCATGACGATAGCCGCGCGCGTGGCGGGCAGATGCGCCTGTGCCCAAGTCTGCATCAGCATCGCACCGGCACCGGCCACCAGTGCCATGTACAGCACAGCCATCCACACGCTGCGATCGGGTGGCAGCACGGGACCACCGTGTCCTGCCGTGGCGAGCAGGCAAACGAACGCAATCACGGCCATCTGCACGGCGGACAGGCCGAAGGCTTCTTCGGCGCGTGACCAATGTCCCAACGCGACGATATGCAGGCCATAAAGCAAGGCGGAAACAAGCGTCAACCACACGCCAGCATTCACGGAAAAGCCATTGAGCGAGAGCAACGCAAGGCCAAACGTGGCCAGGCCAACTGCCAGCCAGACCGTTGCCGGCATACGCTGCCGCAGCAGGATCGTGGCGAGTATCGGTGTAAACACCACATACATACCCGTCGCAAAGCCGCTGACGCTGGGTGAGATCAGTGCAAGCCCCCAGGTCTGTAGCAACTGGCCGACACCGTAAATCGCGCCAAGCACCATGCCGCGCCACAATTGTCGCCGCTCCAGCCGCATCACGTGGCGATGAAACAACGCGAACATCACCAGCGCGGCCACGATGAAGCGCACGGCCAGGAAATCTGCGACCGGCATACGTGCAATCACATCCTTGATCAATACGAAGGTCGAGCCCCATACGGCGGTCATCGCCAGCAGCCCGATCATGGCCACGGCCTGTATGCGCGAGGTCGAACTCATCGGTTGACGAGCCGATAGAGCTGCATAGGGATCTTTATCAGGAAATGCGCCCAGATACCGGCCCACACAAAGGGTGCAATCAACGGTTTGCGAGCGGCCGGATCGAACTTGCGGAACCAGCGCCACATGCCTCGATGCTTGTGATAGCTCACGAATACCGGCCGGTGCCTGCTCGACCCACCTTTACCGTGCAGAACGCGGACATCGCCTGCCAGCAACACGCGCCAGCCAGCATCGCGCACGCGACGGCAAAGATCGAGGTCTTCGCAGTGCAGAAAATAGTTTTCGTCAAAGCCGTTCAACCACTCAAAGACACGCTTCGGCATCGCCATCACTGCGCCGGACACAGCGTCGGCCTCGACCACCTGCTCAGGCATGGACGCCCTGTTGACGCCATTGCTTCGTTTGAACAGTGTGGCAAGCGCTCGGCCCAATACGGGATCGTGCCGATAAGAGGCCGGATCTGGCGTACCTTGCGCATCGCACACGACAGCGCCGACCAATCCCGCCTTTTTCTCCGTCGCCAGCACGCTCAACAACCGCTGCACAGATGAAGAGTCGATCACACAGTCGGGATTGAGGATCAGCAGCACCTCTCCCCGCGCCCGTGAGGCAGCTCGATTGACGGCTGGGCCAAAACCCAGGTTGGCGCGGTTGTAAATAACCCTGAGGCGGCCATCGCGTTCGTGTGCCCTGGCAATGGCTTGCGGAATGCCGTCTTTCGAATCGTTATCGATCAACAACACTTCGAGCGAGATCGCGCATGACAGCACGCTGTTCACGCAGTCCCGCAAGCTGGCACCGCTATCGGCGGAGACGATGATGACGCTGAGCTCGAGCGGGGTCGTATCAAGGGCTGTCATGATGGTTTTGGGGCGGATACGACGTCATTCTTCCAATAGGTCTTGGCCGAGTACATGGGACAATGCAAGTGGCGGCTGGTCTTCACCGCGCGTCAGCCACGCCTCGCCGACATGCCAGCCGTACAGTTGCCAGCCGCGCAAGCGATGCTGTCTGCCAAGCTTGCGATCGTACAGCACGACGCCCCGCCAACCTCGGACAGGCCACGCCATCCACCGTTCACTGGGCGCCAAGGACAGCTGCGGCTCGACGCCTTCGATATGAGTGCCATCTTGAAGGCTGCATGTATGCATGGCTGTCATGACGACGCCCTCATACCCTGCCGTGACGTCATCGATCGTTATCCAGCCGGGTGGCTGCAATTCGATCAGCGTGCCGGATGGACCGATAGGTGCAAGCGCCATCTCGCTCCATTCGGGCGACGCTGCCGCCATCGCGGCGCTGCGACGCGGCTTGTGGTCCTGCCATGACTCCAGCAGTACCAGCAAGGAAAAACCCACCAAGGCGGCCAGCAGGGTCCAGGTTAATGCGAGCGCATACCCATCGAAGGCCCGGTAGGCGGCGACCAACACGCCGACCAATCCCCAGCGCAGGAAATACCTGAGCCATCCGCTATAACGCTGCAACCGCGTCAGTTGCGCCGCCTGTATGGCCGCACATCCCAGCAGCAAGGGCAGCCCTACCCACCAGGGAAAACACGCGAGCGCACCGCCCCATGCGATAGCCGGCAACCAGACCGGCCATCGACGCGATAGTGCGGTCAACCTCAGCCGCACCACACCCTTGCATTGCGGAACATGCGCATCCACGGTGAATCCTCGCCCCAGGAGTCCGGATGCCAGCTCATCTGTACCGTGCGGAACACGCGTTCCGGATGCGGCATCAGGATGCTCACGCGGCCATCCGCAGCCGTGAATCCGGCGAGACCGCCCGGTGAACCATTGGGATTGAGTGGATAGTTTTCAGTGGGTTTGCCACGGTTGTCGACAAAACGCACCGCGCCGCCTGATTTCGAAGGACTGCAAGTGTTCGGAAAATTGACCCGTCCCTCGCCATGTGCAACCACCACCGGAATGCGCGAGCCAGCCATACCCTTGAAGAAGATACTGGGAGAATCCAGCACTTCGAGCGTCGCCAGGCGTGCTTCGTATTGCTCAGACGCATTGCGCAGGAATTTCGGCCAGTGCTGCGCACCCGGAATGATGTCCTTGAGCTGACTCAACATCTGGCAGCCATTGCAGACACCCAGCGCAAATGTGTTGGGATTAGCAAAGAATGTCGTGAACTCCGCGCGCAATAGATCGTTGTACAAGATCGATGCGGCCCATCCACGCCCAGCACCGAGCACGTCTCCGTAAGAGAATCCGCCGCACGCTGCAAAGCCGCGGAAATCGCCCAGCTTGAGGCGACCGCTGGCGAGATCGGACATGTGCACGTCGACCGCTTCGAAACCGGCACGGGTGAAGGCGGCTGCCATTTCCGCCTGCCCATTCACGCCCTGCTCGCGCAGAATGGCTACACGCGGACGCACACCTTGCTTTACGTAAGGCGCAGCGATGTCTTCAGCAGGATCAAACGTGAGCTTCGGACTGATGCCCGCATCGGCGTCATCGATGCGCCATTCCATTTCCGCATCGGCGCTGACTGGATTGTCGCGCGAGCGCTGCATGGCATGACTGGTTTCGTTCCACGCCTTGAACAGCTGCGTCCAGTTCCACTTGAACAAGGTATCGCCGTTGAGGAATAGCTTGATGCCGAGCTTTTCCTTCGGGCGGCCGATGCGACTGCTCATGCCTGCCAGGCCATGCTTCACCAGCAAGGATTCAAATGCCTCGCGGTTCGCTGCGGCAACCTGCACCACCGCACCCAGCTCTTCGTTGAAAAGCGCGCGCAATGTCGCGTCGCCCCAACCGTCCAGCGTGATTTCCAGGCCGCAATGGCCGGCAAACGCCATTTCCAGCAAGGTCACAATCGCGCCACCATCAGAACGATCGTGATAAGCCAGCAACAAACCGCTGCGACTGGCTTCCTGCACCAGATCGAACAGTGCCTTCAGGCGCTTGGGATCATCCAGGTCGGGCGGTACGCCGCCGCCGCGATTGAACACTTGGGTCAATGCCGAACCACCGAGCCGGCCACGCCCCGCACCAAGATCGATCAGCCACAAATCGGAATCACCGCGATCAAGCCGCAGTTGCGGCGTGAGCGTGCGACGCACATCGCTGACGCGTACGAAAGCCGTGATCACCAGCGAGACAGGAGCCACCGTGCGCTGCGGCGTGTCGCCGTCCTGCCAGACTGTCTGCATGGATAGCGAATCCTTGCCGACAGGAATCGAAATATCCAGCTCGGGGCACAACTCCATGCCCACGGCTTTCACAGCATCGAACAATGCGGCATCTTCGCCCGGATGATTGACCGCAGCCATCCAGTTGGCGGAGAGCCGGACTTCGTCCAGCGCGTCGATGGGTGCCGCGGCAAGATTGGTAATCGCTTCGCCAACTGCCAGGCGTGCCGCATTCGCGCTATTGAGCAAGGCCACCGGCGCGCGTTCGGCCATGGCCATCGCTTCGCCTTGGTAGCCATCGAAATCCAGCAAGGTCACTGCACAATCGGCTACCGGTACCTGCCATGGGCCAACCATGGGATCGCGTGAGCATAAGCCGCCGACGGTGCGGTCGCCGATGGTGATAAGGAAGCTCTTGCTGCCCACCGTCGGCAAACGCAGCACGCGCATGAGTGCTTCGTCCATGCCGATCCCGCTCAAGTCGGGCACCAGATCGATGCGCGGCTTCGTACGCTTGGCATCGCGGTGCATACGCGGCGGCTTGCCGAACAACACATCCATCGGCAGATCGATCACCGTCAATTGTCGACGCGCATCGGTGACCCGCAGCACACGCTCCTTGGTTGCGGTGCCCACGACTGCATAAGGGCAGCGTTCGCGCACGCAGTAGGCTTCGAATTCCGGCAGATTTTCAGGCGTAATCGCCAGCACGTAACGCTCTTGCGATTCGTTGCTCCATACCTGCATGTGGGAGAGTGACGGATCGTCACACGGCACTTTCGACAGATCGATCTCGCCGCCTACGCCTGCATCGTTGAGCAACTCGGGAATCGCGTTGGACAAGCCACCCGCACCCACGTCATGAATGCTCACAATAGGATTCTGCTCTCCGCGCGACCAGCATGCGTCGATGACTTGCTGACAACGGCGTTCCATCTCCGCGTTGTCTCGTTGCACCGACGCGAAATCCAGTTCTGCGCTTGAGGAACCGGAAGTCACCGAAGATGCTGCGCCGCCGCCTAGTCCGATCAGCATAGCCGGACCGCCCAGCACGATGACCGCATGGCCGGGTTGCAACTCATGCTTCTGAACGTGTCCGCTGCGGATATTGGCGAGGCCGCCCGCGATCATGATCGGCTTGTCGTAGCCGCGACGTACGCCAGCCTCACCGGTTTCATGTTCATAGGTGCGGAAATAGCCACCCAAACAAGGACGCCCGAATTCGTTATTGAATGCAGCAGCACCCAAGGGACCATCGCGCATGATCTCGAATGCACTGGCCATGCGTGGCGGCAGCGGGCGATCTGTTTCCCATGGCTGCGGGTGACCCGGAATGCGCAAGTCCGATACGGAAAAGCCGGTCAGGCCGGCCTTGGGTTTCGCACCTCGACCGGTGGCACCCTCGTCGCGAATTTCACCGCCCGCACCCGTCGCAGCGCCAGGCCACGGCGCAATCGCCGTCGGGTGATTGTGAGTTTCGACCTTGATGGCGTATTCGATGCGCTCGTCGTGCGCGCGCCACGTGCCGTCGTCATCGCAGAAGAAACGCTTGCCGGCATGCCCTTCGATCACGGCCGCATTGTCCTTGTAAGCCGACAAGGTATGCGCAGGTGCGTGCTGATGGGTGTTCTTGATCATGCCGAACAGGCTTTTTTCCTGCGGCTCGCCGTCCAGGGTCCAACTGGCGTTGAAGACTTTGTGGCGGCAATGTTCGGAATTGGCCTGCGCGAACATGAAAAGTTCCGCATCGGTCGGATCACGACCCAACTCGGCGTAGCACGCGGCGAGATAGTCGATTTCGTCTTCGGCCAACGCCAGGCCCAGCTCACCGTTCGCCTTTGCCAGCGCCGCACGCGCGTCACCGCCCAGGGCAATGTGGACCAAGTCGCCCGGCTGACCCGCAAGGAACAATCCCTGCGCCTGATCGAGCTGCGTTAGCACCGATTGCGTCATCGCATCATGCAACACAGCCAGCACGTCGCCATAGCGCGGATCGCTGGCGGCAGGTAACCCTGCTACCTGGTAGGCCGTGCCGCGCTCGACGCGGCGAACGTCGAATCCGGCGCCATGCAGGATATCGGTCGCCTTGCTTGACCATGGAGAAATAGTGCCCAGGCGCGGCACCACCCAAAGCGAAGCCGTCTCGGGTTTGCCGTCTTTTGCCTCCAGCGCTTCCAGCAGCCGGCTACGTTGCTCGTCCTCAGGCTCGACGGCAGCATCCACGAAATAAACGAACCAACAAGCCTGTACCCGAGTGCCCCGATGCAAGGCATCCAGGCGGGCGTTGAGACGTTCCAAACGAAAAGGCGAGAGGGCGCTCTGCCCGTCAAGTGCGATCATGCGGGGAAACGACGCTGTAGCGGCGGAGCAGCTTATTCTAGCTCATGCTGCATCACCGCATAAGAAGCGGGTTCCCAGACCCCAGGACTCCGGGGCTTAGCTGCCCGTCCCAGAGTGCTCCTTGACCGCTTCCAGCATGTCCGCCGGGGAAAGATAGCCGCCGATCAGGGTGCCATCTTCGGCATAGACCGCCGGTGTACCGGTGACACCAAGCCGCAGACCCAGATCGAACTGATCCTTGACCGGATTGCTACAGGTTGCCGGTTTCGGCTCGCGCCCCTGCTTGGCCTCCGTGAAAGCATCCTTGCGATCCGCTGCACACCAGATCGACACCATTTCCTTATAGGTGGCGGTGGGCTTGCCATCGTCGCCCACCACCCCTGCACGCGGCCACGCCAGATACTGCACAGCAATGCCTTCTTTGTTGAAGGCGCCGATCTGCTCATGCAGCGCACGACAGTATGGACAAGTGACATCCGTGAAAACCGTAACGGTGTATTTGGGATGCGGCGGGGCAAATACGATACGGTCCGATGCCGGCACTTTGGCCAGCTGAGTTCTGCGATAGGCGCCCCAGGCGTCTTCCGTAAGACTGGTGCCCTTCATCGCGTCAATGAGATCGCCGTTCATCACGAACTTGCCGTCCGCGCTGATGTAGACCAGATGGCCGGATGCGATCACCTGGTAAAACCCGGGCACTGGCGCCGGCATGATCTGGTCGATCTTGGCCTTAGGCACCAGCCGCAGCAATGTCTGCCGCACGATATTCTCGGGCGTGGACGCGACCGGTGGAGGTGTGGAAACGGCTGCCATGCCCCATGCGCCAGCGGCGTAAATCCCTAGCACGCCGACACACAACAACGACCAGAATTTCTTGGACATGACGACCTCATAACATGCGGCAACGCGGGGACTACGCACCGTGAAAAGCCAGTATGGCATATCGGAATACACCGACCGTGACCCATCTTCTGTTTCTTATCTGGTTCTGTTTCTTATCTGGCAAGGATTATCCGCGCGGATGATGTTGTGCATGCAACCGCTTCAATCCTTCCTTGGCGACCAACGTATAAATTTGCGTGGTGCTCAACGCACTGTGCCCCAGCAACATTTGCAAGGCGCGTAAATCGGCACCGTGGTTAAGCAAATGCGTGGCAAAGGAATGCCGCAGCACATGCGGGGAAATACGCTTGGCATGGATGCCCACGACGACCGCGTAACGCTTGACCAGCGTCCAGAACATCTGGCGCGTCATGCCTTCGCCCCGCTTGCTCAAGAACAATGCGTGCGGCTGCCTTCCCTTGGCCAACACGGGACGCGCCTGAGCCAGATACGCCTGGATATGCTCCAGAGCCACCTCTCCTACCGGTACCAATCGATCCTTGCCACCTTTGCCGGTAATGCGCAGAACCCCCTGGCGAGGGTTCAGCGCCGCCAGCGGGAGCTCGACCAATTCAGAGACACGCAAGCCGGATGCATACATCAGCTCCAACATCGCCCTGTCGCGCAAACCAAGAGTGGTAGACGCATCCGGCGCATGCAGCAGCCCTTCCACTTCGCGCTCGGCCAATGCCTTGGGCAAGCTGCGCGGCATTTTGGGGCGTTCTATCAACAGCGTCGGATCGTCGAAACCCGGCTCGTCCCGCACTACCGATGCGTAATAACGGCGAAAAGCCGATTGGCGTCGCGCCATCGAACGCACCGACACCGGCTGCGATCCGTGGAACGCCGACAGGTCTTCGCGCCGCGCCGTACGCAACCGTCTGCCACGCGCCGCCAACCAGCGTGACAATGCCTCAAGGTCTTGCCGATAAGCGGCCAGCGTACGTTCGGCCAATCCATCCTCGGACCACACACGCTCGATAAAAACGGCGATTTCCTGCTCGTCCGCCTCGCACAGGCGTACCGACTCTTTACGTTCACTCTGTTTCATGCGCAGGATGCTGGGCATTGTCCGCCTGCCACGCAAGCTTCCGATGACAACGACTGATGCAACTTGCCCACTGTGGCGACGATTGTTCGCATTGCTCTATGACCTGGTTGCGGTAACCGCGATCGTGATGGTGGTGGGCCTGGTTTGCCAGCTGGCCACCGGTGGCCAGTTGATCACGACCGGTTCGCAGGTTCGCATTGCGTGGTGGTACCAGCCATTGCAGGCCGCGGTCGTGGGCAGTTATTTCCTGCTTTCGTGGCTGCGCGGTGGGCAGACGCTTGGCATGCGCCCGTGGCGTATTCGCGTCGCCGCAGCCGACGGCTCTTCTTTGACCTGGCGCCGGGCGCTGCTTCGTCTTTGCATTGGCGTTTTGCCCTTGGCGCTCTTGCTGCTCGCCCCGGCAACAGGGCTGCGCATCGCGTTGGGTGCCGTGGCTGCGGGATGGATTGCCTGGTTTGGAGTGGCTCTTTTCGATCGGCGCCATCGCGCCCTCCACGATCTCCTTGCTGGCGCTGAAATCCGCCGCCTCGCCTAAGCCGGATGGGTCGTCCGCTGATTTCCCTTCACAAGGTCTTGATCGATAACCCTTTGATGTATATGGGACGGGCAAGGTGCCGCAATGCAGCAATCAGCGCCATAACCCGCTATGATGCAGCTTTGGATCGTCGGTCCCGCCCACCATGCTTTATCAGCTTCATGAATGGCAACGCGCCTTCCTCGGCCCCCTGAGTCATTACGCCGAAGCCAGCGCACGCATGCTCACCGATCCCAGCAGCCCCCTGGCCCAGGTGCCGGGTGCGCAGCGGATTGCTGCGGGCTACGAATTGATTCACCGGCTGGGCAAGGATTACGAGAAGCCCGCGTTCGACATCCATAGCATCACGAATCCCCAGGGCAATCAGATTGCCATCGTGGAGCGTATCGATCTGGAAACGCCGTTTTGCCAGCTGCGCCGCTTCAAGCGCTTCAGCGACGATCCGGAAACGATCGAAAAAATGAAATCCGAACCGGTGGTGCTGGTCGTCGCCCCACTGTCGGGCCATCACGCCACCCTATTGCGCGACACCGTGCGCACCTTGCTGCTGGATCACAAGGTCTACATCACCGACTGGGTAGACGCGCGGATGATCCCGTCCGCTGAAGGCCCCTTCCGCCTGGACGATTACGTGGCGACCATCGAGGCTTTCATCCGCCACATCGGTGCCGAGACCTTGCACGTCATTTCGGTCTGCCAGCCCACCGTGCCGGTGCTGGCGGCCATTTCGCTGATGGCGGCGCGCGGGGAACCCACGCCGCGCAGCATGACGATGATGGGTGGTCCGATCGACCCTCGCCGCAGTCCTACCGAAGTCAACAGCCTCGCCACCACGCAGCCGCTGACCTGGTTCAAGAGCCATCTGATCCATACCGTGCCGGCCAACTATCCCGGCCATGGACGTCTGGTATATCCAGGCTTCTTGCAGCACGCCGGCTTCGTCGCGATGAACCCGGGTCGCCATCTGAGCTCGCACTGGGATTTCTACCTGAATCTGCTACGTGGCGATCTGGAGGATGCCCAGGCGCATCGCAAGTTCTACGACGAATACAATGCCGTGCTCGACATGCCTGCCGAGTATTACCTCGACACCATCAGCACCGTCTTCCAGCAATTCCTGCTGCCGCGTGGCTTATGGGAAATAGACGGCGAACGCGTGGATCCGTCGGCCATCAAGCGCACCAGCCTGCTCACCATTGAAGGTGAACTGGACGATATTTCCGGCATCGGTCAGACCGAAGCCGCGCATGATCTATGCACCGGCATTCCTGCCTCGCGCCGCGCACACCGGATGATTCAAGGCGCCGGCCATTACGGCATTTTCAGCGGTCGTCGCTGGCGCGAAGTGGTTTACCCGCAGGTGCGCGACTTCATTCGCCGCTCGGAGTTGTCGCTGGTATCTAGCAAGCTCGCCTAGCGGGCAAAATCGCCGCTTTCATTTCAGCAGGAATGAAAGCGGCGCCCCATCCGGAAAACCGGCTGCGTCAATCCGTGCGATGAGCGGTCAACGCGTGAAGAAGGTCTTGAATGCTTCGATCACGCGTTCCACGCCAGCGTCATCCACATCCAGATGCGTGACCAGCCGCAATGTCGGCAAATAGCCAATGCTGATGCGGATCGATGCGTTACGCAGATGAGCATCCAATTCGCGCAAGCGTTCCGCCGGTACGTCGATGAACACCATATTGGTGTGCTGCCCGAGCAAACTGACGCCGGGAATGCCAAGCAAGCCGCCCGCCAAGCGCTTGGCCCGCGTGTGGTCATCCGCCAGCCGTGCCACGTGGTGATCCAGCGCATGAAGACATGCAGCGGCCAGCATGCCTGCCTGACGCCAACCGCCCCCCGCCACCTTGCGCCAGCGCCGCGCTTTGTCGATCAGATCCGCCGAACCGACCAGCACCGAGCCCACCGGGGCACCGAGTCCCTTGGACAGACAAACTGACACGCTGTCGAAATGCAACGCGATGTCGCGCACCGGCACGCCACTCGCTATGGCAGCGTTGTACAGCCGCGCTCCGTCCAAATGCAGCGCGAGACCGCGCTCACGCGCGAAGTCTCGCGCTGCACGCAAATAGCCGAGTGGCAACACGCGCCCATGCCAGGTGTTTTCCAAGGCAAACAAACGCGTACGTGCAAAATGCGGATCAATCGGCTTAATCGCCGCCGCGACCTTGTCCAGCGGCAACGTGCCGTCTATGTCGTGAGCAATCGGTTGCGGCTGGATCGAACCCAGTACGGCGGCGCCGCCGCCTTCGAATTTGTAGGTGTGCGCATCGGCACCGACGAGGTATTCATCGCCGCGCTCGCAATGCGACATCAAGGCAAGCAAGTTCGATTGCGTGCCGGAAGGCACAAACAGCCCGGCCTCAAAGCCAAGATCGTTCGCAAGCTGGCGTTGCAATGCATTGACGGTCGGATCTTCGCCATAGACATCATCGCCGACGTCGGCGTCCAGCATTGCCTCGCGCATTGCGCGTGTTGGCTTGGTTACCGTATCGCTGCGCAGATCAACCCAATGCATGACTTACCCCCGGTGCTGAAAAAATGGGAAACGACACTTTGCCGAATCGGACCGATGATCGGCAAGCCGAACAAGCGCTCCGAATGAATCGTCCTAGCTTATGGCGTCCTCCCATAACGCCGGCGGCAGGATCGCAAAGAGACCATCGCGCCGCGTACGCCGGGCAAGCCGCAGCAATGCATCGTCCCGGGTAAGCAATGCAACTGCACTGGACTGACAGGCCAGCTCAAGGAATTTTTGATCATCGCGATCCTGGCAACGCGGAAGCGCCACTCCCAGGGGACGCATTGCCATCTCGTCCAGGCAACGCACGTGGGTATCAAAAACACGGGCAGCCTGTCTTTGCTGCTCTGAACTCAACTTGAGCCGGGAATATGACAACACCGCTTGCCACTCGGAACGGCAGTCTTCCCGTGTAACAAGTTCGATCTCGCCCGCGACGGCAGCCCCTAATAGTGAAGTGCAGCGAGGATCGTCGAACACGAACATATCCAGGCACACGTTGGTGTCTGGAACAAAGCGGCACGCGCCATCATGCATTTTTGCGGAAGTAGAACCACGCCAGGGATACCAATAGCAACGCCGGCAGCACGTTTGCCATCAAAGGCGGCATGCCATACACCGTGCCGAAGCTCACAATGGCCTTTTGCACAAAATACCAGCTGATGGCGATGATCATGCCCATGAAAATGCGTTTGCCCAAACCGCCCGAGCGCAGCGCGCCAAACGCGAACGGCATGGTGCACAACACCAGCACCAGCACGTTGAAGGGATACATCACGCGCCCCCAGAACGGCGTTTCATAAGGCCGCGTGTTCTCGCCGTTCTTGCGCTTGTACGCGATGATGTGGCGCAAATCGCGCATGGCAAGATATTGCGGCTGCACCAGCGACTGCTGCAGCACCTCCGGATCGAGCTTGGAATCCCAGCGCTCGCTCGCGGATGTCTGGCTGTGCACGCCGCTGCTGTCCAGCGTTGTGGTGCGCACATGATCCATGACCCATTGTTTACCCACCTGCTCGGCCGTACGCGCCTGATCGAAACGGCTCAGTTGTTGACCGTCCGGCGTGAGTGTAAACACGCGCACGTCGATCAATTGCACGAGGGAATGATTGTCGGCGGTATGCTTGGCGTTGATGATGCGATCACCATCACGCGCCCACAGACCACTGCTGGTAAGACCGAGGTTGCCGCCGGAACGCAATCGCAACTGCAAGGCCTGCGCCTGCTGATCACCCCATGGTCCGACCGTCTCGCCCATGATCACCACGCCGACCACCAGCACGGCGACCACGCCAACCGCCGACACGGCGATGCGCAACCGTGACATGCCCGCCGCACGCAGCGCCGTGAGTTCGCCAGTGGATGCCAGACCGCCGAGGCCAAGCAGACCTCCGATCAATGCCGCAAAACTGAACATCTCGTACATGCGGCGCGGAATGGTCACCACGATGTAGAAGATGGCGTTGCTGAGCGTGTAGCCGTTGCGGCCGATGAAACCTAGCTGCCGCACGAACTGCATCATGGCATCCAGACCGATCAGCACCAGCCATACCAGCAGCATCGAACCAAGTACCGTGACGCCGATCAGCCAATCCACCCGCTTGACGCGCAAGCTTGCCATCAGGCCCTCGCTTTGCGCGGCGCGCGCGCAATGTACTGGCTGCGGAAATTCCAGGCGGCAATGGCAAACAGGCAGAAGCTGAGCAGCCACATCGGTGTCGCATGATGCCAATGTCCCTTGGCGAGCTGACCGCGACACAACGCTAGCAGGTTGTAATACAGAAAAAAGCCGAGCACGGCGATCAGCATGCGTCCATAACGGGGTTCACGCGGACTTTGTTTCGACAAAGGCAACGCCAGCATCAGGAGTGCAAGCGTCATCAGCGGCACCACCGTGCGCCAGGCAAACTCGGCGCGCGCATCGGGCGTGTTGGTATGCATCAAGGCGATCATGTCCAGATTGTGGATCGGATCCGATTCGTCGTCCGACTGGATCACCGAAAGCGCACTGTCGTTGCGTTCGTACTGCATGCGGCGCCAGTTATCGGCACCCAGCGGAATTTCGTATTGCCAACCGTCGTAAAGCGCCAGATAGCGGTTGCTGTTGTCGCTATTTGAATACAGTTGTCCGTGCATGCCAGTCGCCATCTTCATCACCAGGCTGCCATCCTTGTTGGTGCGTTCGGCAGCGATGAAGGTATGGCCGAGCCGCTGGCCGTCGCGGCTCAAGGTGTCGACCAGAATGATGCCGCCCTTGCCCGGCAATTCCGTAAAACGTCCTGCATCGAGTCCGGCGGCGATCACCGAACGATTGGCCGCCGCGACCAGGCTGTCGGATGTACGTGAAGCCAGCGGCCCCAGCCACATCGACACCATGCTGACCAGGACGATCATGACGGTCGCGATGATGACCATCGGCCGCACCAGTCCTCCCATGCCCATGCCGGATGAGGAAAGCACATGCATCTCACTCTCGCGATACATACGCCCGAACGATTGCAACACGCCCAGGAAGCCCGCCAGCGGCAACATGTTCGATAGCGTGTCGACCATGTTGAGGCCAAGCACCTGGAACATGACGCTGGCAGGAAAACTGCCCTTGGCGACTTGCTCGAGCACGTGCGCAAACGACGTGCCGGCCATGATGACCAGCAGCACGATCACAGTAGCGCCTATGGTTTGACCCAGTTCGCGCAGGAAGTACCGGTCCAGGATGCTTAGCATGCGATAGAATGACAAGTTCCATGCCTCTCCAGCCGCGGGAGGCAAACTCCTAGTCTAGCCGGTTCGACGCACGCCGGCTCCCGCAGGAACTTGACGATGACGCTTCAATTCAGCCTCGGCTCCGCCGCCCCCGAAACTGCCGACAGCCCATGCGTGGTCGTGGGCGTCTACGAAAATGGTTTGCTCACCAGCGCAGCAGCACGCGTGGACAGCGCTGCTCACGGGGTGATCAAGCGCCAGGTGGAAAGCGGCGATATCAGCGGCAAGGCCTGCACAAGCACCGTCTTGTTCACCCCTGAGGGCGTCCAGGCCAAGCGTGTGCTGGTGGTCGGCCTGGGTTCGCAGAAGACGTTCGACGCCGCGCGTTTCCAGAAAGTGAATCTTGAGGCGGCACGTGCGCTTACGCGTTTGCCGATCGACAGCGCCGTCTCGTTCCTCACCGAAGTAGACGTTCCCGGACACGACGCTGGATGGCGAGCACGCACGGCGGCTCTCGCCACCGACCATGCCACCTATCGCTACACCACTACGTTCAAGCCGCGCGAAAAGAGCGCTCACCCCGAACTGAGCAGCGTTACGTTCAGCGGCGACGAACAGGCGCAGCTTGGCATCGAGCAGGCGCGCGGAATCGCCGAAGGCGTGCGCTTCGCGCGCGAACTTGCGAACCTGCCTCCGAATATCTGCACGCCGGCCTACATCGCCGAACAAGCGATGACGTTTGCCCACAGCCAGGAGCAGGTCAGCGGCAAGGTGCTCGATCACGAAGAGATGGCTGCGCTCGGTTTTGGCTCATTGCTCGCCGTCGGCCGCGGTTCGGCCAACAAGCCCAAGTTGATCGTGCTCGAATACAAAGGTGGCACGGAAGATCAAAAGCCCTACGCCTTCGTCGGCAAGGGCATCACCTTCGATACCGGCGGCATCAGCCTCAAGCCTGGTCCGGGCATGGAAGAAATGAAATTCGACATGGGCGGCGCAGCCGGCGTGCTCGGCGCTTTTGTCTCGGCGGTAAAGATGGGTTTGAAGCTCAACCTCGTCTGCGTCGTACCGGCCGCCGAAAACATGCCCGATGGCGACAGCTACCGGCCCAGCGATGTGCTGACCAGCTTGTCGGGCATCACCATCGAAGTGTTGAACACCGATGCCGAAGGGCGCCTGATCTTGTGCGACGCGCTCACCTATACCGCCCAGACGTTCCAGCCACAGGTGATGATCGACGCAGCGACCCTGACCGGCGCATGCGTCATCGCCTTGGGCAAACATGCCAGCGGCTTGATGAGCAAGCATGACGATCTCGCCGAGGAACTGCTGAGAGCCGGCGAGCATGCGCTAGACCGCGCGTGGCGCCTGCCGCTTTGGGACGACTATCAAGCCCAGCTCGAATCCGGCTTCGCCGATGTCGCCAACATCGGCGGCAAGAATGCCGGTGCAATCACGGCCGGGTGCTTCCTGTCGCGCTTTACTGAAGGTCAGCGCTGGGCGCACCTCGACATCGCGGGTACGGCATGGGATGAGGGCCGCAAGGGATTGGCAACCGGTCGGCCGGTGCCTTTGCTGGCGCAATGGCTGATCGACCGCGCGGGTTGAACATGTTCCAAGCGCTGACGACGGAAGGCAGCGTGCGCGCATTATGCTCATCGCGCTCACGCTTTCGGCATCCAAGCGGTAAGCCAGTCTTCCGGCGACCGCTTCGGCCCCGGTGAGCCGTATGCCCCGTGCCGATTTTTATCTCATCGATAAACCGCGCTTTCGCGAACAACCGTTGCTGCTGGTATGCGAACTCGCGCGCAAGGCGTTCGCCGCCCAGCAACCCACGCTTATTCTTTCGCGCGACTTCGCGCAGGCCGAGGCCATCGACGAGCTGTTGTGGTCGTTCGACGAGGACGCGTATATCCCGCATCAGCTTGCCGGCGACGATGACGACGAACATACGTCCGTGCTGATCGCACCACCCGGCGTCGATACGTCTATACGCCCGCTAACGATCAATCTGCGCGAAGAATGTCCCGGGCAGTATGGAGAACGCGTGCTGGAAGTCGTTGCGGCCGACCCCGCCGAACGCGACGGATCACGCGTGCGCTGGCGCGAATATCAGCGGCTGGGCTTTCAGGTCAACAAATATGACATGTAACCCGGCTACGCCGTGTGCACTGCAGGCCGCATAGCCCGTGCAGCCTGCAAGGCCGAGGACAGCTCGGCACCGGTGATCGGCTTGTGCAGGAACCCGTCCACACCGGCCTCACGGCCACGCATGACGGCTTCCTCCCGGCCACGCGTGGTCATAGCGACGATCAGCAAATGTTCGCCGGGGCTTTCACCGTAACGGATCAACTGGGCAACCTGAAATCCGTCGATGCCAGGCAGATCGACATCCAGCAACATCACATCGCACGGCCCCGTCGTCAGCTCGGCAAGCGCATTCAAGCCATGGCTCGCACAACGCACACGATGTCCCTGATGCTCCAACATCCCGCGAATGGCATTCGCTGACGTGTCATCGCTTTCCACCAACAACACGTCCATGGCCTGCCCGCTCCAGGCGCGCGAATCGCCCAGCGTGGTATCGATGGCTTTCAGGACAGCCTGCAAAGGGATGCGCACTCGAAACGTGCTGCCCTCGCCCAGAGCCGATTCCAGCGTCATGGCACCACCCATCAGACCGACAAGCTCGTTGCAGATCGACAGACCCAGGCCACTACCAATGCTGCGTTGAGGCCCATCGTCTTGCTCGAAGCGGCGGAACAGACGGACACGGCTGGTTTCTGAAATTCCCGGACCGGTGTCGGACACCTCCACCGCTAACAGGCCATCGCCCCAGCCGACATGGATGCGCACGCCACCATGTTCGGTGAACTTGACCGCGTTGTTCACAAGATTGAAGAGCACCTGGCGAATACGCAACGCATCACCTACCAATGATGCCGGCACGCCCTCGTCGATGCTCAGATCCAGCGAGATCCCTTTGCCCTGCGCTGCGTTTTTCTGCAGGTAGACCACATCCTGCAGCAGCGACGGCAAATCGAAAGGCGCCAGTTCCAGCATCAGCCTGCCTGCTTCGATGCGCGCCAAATCCAAGGCATCGCTCAAGAGCTTCAGCAGAACGTGACTGGCGCGCTGTATGGATTCAGCGTATTCGCGCTGCAGCTCGCTCAACGGTGTCGCCAGCAACAGTTCGGCCATGCCCATCACGCCCGTCATGGGGGTGCGGATCTCATGGCTGAGCGTCGCCAGGAACTGACTCTTGGCCGCACTCGCCTGCTCCGCCACCTGATGACGTTGCTCGACCAATTGGATGCGATGGCGATGCGCCATCCGGCGGCGCCAAGCCAGCAGCGCCAGGAACGCCAGCAATGCGGCGCACACTGCGTAAAGCAGCCATGCCCACCATCGCAACCACGGCGGCGCCTGCACGGTAATGCGCCATGGAGCAGCCAACTGCACCCACCCGCCATCGGCCCCACGCGCCTTGATCTCAAGGCTGTAATCGCCGCTGCCCAGCCCGGCAAATTCGCGCTCGCCATGATTGTCCCGATCAACCCAATCGGAATCGAAACCGTCAAGGCGGAACCGATACTGGTTGGCCAGCGGGTTGACATAGGAAAACACGCGCGCCTGGATATGCAGCTGGCTATCCCGCCAGCCGATTTTAATCGGCTGATGATTCAGCGATAGATTCCGTTCGACGCCATTTCGCTGCACGGTGATTTGCGTAATGGACACCTGCGGCTTAACAGCCGGCATATCAATCTTGTCCGGATTGAAGCCGATGACACCGCCCACCGTGGCGGCATAGAGGTAGCCATTGGGAAGAAGGGCGTATCCGCGGCTGAACTCGCCATTGGTCAAGCCGCTCTGCATGCTGATCGCATGAAAATGGCCATTGCCGGGATCGAAGCGCCACAGTCCGTCGATGCTGAAGATCCATATACGCCCCAAGCAATCGACATCCAGATCCACCGCTTGCAGCGAAGGCCAGCCGTTATCGACACCCACGGTGCGATCCAGCGCCAAGCCATCGCCGTGCAGGTGGTAATGGCTGAGCCCATCATCGGTAACCAGCCATATGCCCGTGCGATCGAAGTCAAAGGCGTGGACGGATTTGCCCACCGGCACACCGGGAACCATGACGAAACGGTCGCGCGAACGATCGAGCCACATGAGGCCACCGTCGCTCGCATACCAGAATGTGCCTTTGTGCAGCGTCATTTCGCTGCCCCACATCACCTTCTCATTAGGCTTGTCCATGGCGACTTCAGAAATCGCCAGCGTGTCCGGATCGATGCGAAAAATGCCGTGACCAAAAGTACGTGCATACATCTTGCCGTCCAGCCCCGGCTCCACTTCCAGCGGCCGTCCCAGCCGCGTCATCTGCGGATCGACCTGTCTAAGGCGATCGTGCACATAGTCATACCGGTAGAGCGCTCCCTGCATGGCAATCCAGAGGCGCTGATGATCGTCTTCGGTCATGCCTTGCACGCGTCCACGCAAACCGCTGACTACGTGCTCGACCTTGCCCGTAACTGGATCGAGGCGGTCGATGCGGCCATCCCGCTCGCCCACCCATACATGGCGACCGTCCCGCCCTTGAGCCATGGTCGTGGCCATGGAGTCGCGCAGGCTGTCCGGATCATCGGGTATATGCGTAAAACGGCTGAAGTTGTTCCAACCCGGCGCCAGGTAAGCCACACCGCCATCAATCAGCGTCACCCACAGTCCACCTTCCCGATCGACCAGCATCTGCCACACCCAGGTACCCGGCAAGTCGCCATACAGCATCGGCTGGTTGGTCAAGGAGGTGACAGGACCCTTGGGGCGCGTCTGCAAGTACATGCCCTGTTGTGTACCGATCCAGAGGTGACCAGTTGTGTCCCTGATACTGGCCATTACGTTGGTGTCATGCGGAATCACCGACGCGCCGAACAATCGCGCCAATCCATCGCTGCCGACGACCAACAACCCCCGATCGGTGGCGATGCGTACCTCATCGCCATTACCCTCGATGCGCCATGCATTCATGGATTGATTCGGATCCGCCGGCTGGATGCGATCAAACGTGCCGTCCGTATTGCGACGGAACACGCCTCGATCGGAACCGATCCATAGCCGCCCTTGTGGATCGACATACAGGGCACCCACTGTGCCGAAATCGCCGGGATACAGTCCGATCAGGGGATTGACCACGTGCTCGAAACCATGCCCGTCAGGCTGCATGCGATCGAGGCCTACGCTGGTACCCACCCAGATTGAACCATCAGGGGTCTGTGCGATCACCCACACACGATCGCTGGCCAGACTTTGAAGATCGGAGGGATCGTGCCCCCAATGCGTGAACTTTCGAGTGACGGGGTCGTAGCGATTCAGTCCTGCATCCAATCCGCCGGCCCAGATCTTTCCCTTGCTACCCACGATCAGGGAAGAGATCTCGTTGCTGTACAGCGAATCGGGATCGTCCTCGACGTGCCGGAACACCTGGAAATGCAGCCCGTCGAAACGAGCGATGCCCCCCTTGGTGCCAAACCACATCGCTCCATCATGGTCCTGCGCCACCGCATAGACGGCACTGCTCGGCAAACCATCTTCCATGCCGTAGCGACGGAATTGAGGGGTAGGCAACGGCGCGGCATCGGGGGCATCAACCGCAGCCCGAGGCGTCGGGGCGGAGGCCACGGATGCCGAAGGTGCAGGCCCGCTGGGCATGGAAATACCCAGCAGGAAGGCCAGCCCCAACCAAGAAACCGCCACAATGGCCCCCCAAGGCACGTCAAGCGGGGCGGTACCCTACTGCGCCCCACGCGAGGATGCATCATGCCAAATCCCCACGACAACCGCATGTCTCTCGTGAAACAGCGTCGTTCTGTCCGGGCAACGATCCGTTCCCTCCCTTGCGCTGGCGACCCCGGCACGTTTCCGCCAGACTGCCGGGCATGAATCGCTGGCCTCTTCGCTTATTTCTGGCGTTATGCATGGTGGGCGTGTCGCTGACACAATCCGCCCGTGCCGCTGTCGATACCTACCGATACGATCCGGTGCACAGCCAAATTGTCTTCAGCATCGACCATGACGGTTTCTCCCGGCCATTCGGGCGATTGCATATCGCACACGGATGGATTCGTTTCGATCCTGACGACTGGTCTCAATCCAGCACGGAACTGGATATCGCCCTGGATCGCCTCGACATGGGCGATACAGCCTGGAATCAGGCTGTATGCAAAGCCTCGCTGCTGGACTGCAAGACATATCCGACGGCACATTTCGTCAGCACATCGGTGGAGCGCAAGGATGCGACGCATGGGGTGCTGCATGGCGTGTTGACGCTGCATGGCGTGAAACAGCCGCTGGACATCGCTTTCCGCGTCAATCGGATCGGCAAAACCATTTATGGGCTGCATACCATCGCGGGGTTTTCCGCTACTGCCATGCTCGACCGCACTGCCTTCGGCATCAAGAGCTTTCCTCGCGCGATCGGCCATGACGTGGCGGTCTGGCTGGAACTCGAAGGTATTCGCGACAGTCAGATGCCCACCAACGACAAGGAGCATCCATGAGTTTGCGTAGCGACAAGCATCAGTGGGGAGCCGTCAGCAAATGGTTTCACTGGATCGTTGCCTTGGGGATTCTCGGCAACGGCATCTGGGGCTTGCTGATGACGGAGATGTCCCCCTCGATGAGCAAGATCAACATCTATGCGCTGCATAAGTCGATCGGCCTGACCATTCTGGCGCTATTCGCATTACGGCTTGCCTGGCGCCTGTACGATGGCGCGCCGCCGGATGAACCCGCTCCGCGCTGGCAACGCATCGTGGCGCACGCCACTCACGTCTTGCTCTATGGCTTCATCCTCGCGCTTCCCTTGACCGGCTGGTGGTTCAATTCGCTGCATGGCTACCCGCTGCAGTGGTTCAAACTCTTCAATCTTCCTGCCCTCGCCGCGAAAAATGACGACATGGCGCGCATCGCCCATGCAGTGCATGAATATCTGTTTTACCTGTTGCTGCTGGTGCTTATCGGTCATGTCGGTGCAGCGCTGAAACATCACGTTTTCGACCGCGACAACGTGTTGCGCCGCATGCTGCCGTTTGGTCGCGTGCAGCAGAAAAAAACACCCTCTGGAGAGCTTTCATGACCTTCCGCACCCGTTTCGTCGCTTGTGCCTTGCTGCTGACGCTTGCCGTGCCATGTGTCGCCATGGCTACTGACTACACGCTGCAGCCCGCTAGCACCCTGGGATTTTCCAGCAGCTTCCAGGGCAGCAGCTTCGATGGGCACTTCGGCAAGTGGACGGCGGCCATCAGCTACGACCCCGCCAAGCTCTCCACCTCAAAATTCGATGTGACAGTCGACTTATCCAGCGTCAAGACCGGCGATTCCGATCGTGACAGTGCCTTGCCCGGTACTGACTTCTTCGATGTCGCGAAATATCCGCAAGCGCACTTCGTGACGACTGCCTTTCATCAGCAAGGCAGCCAGGTGATCGCCGATGGCGTGTTGACCCTGCGCGGAGTGACCAAGCCGGTGAGCTTGAACGTGGTCTTCAAGCCACAAGCTGGTGGCGCCACGCTGGATGTGAATGGCACCGTCAAGCGGCTCGATTTCGGCGTGGGCGGCGGCCAATATGCCGACACGTCGGTGATCGGACCTGACGTGAAAGTCACCGCACATCTGTTGCTCAAAGCAAAATAAGCTGCAGACAGAAGCAATTCGCGAGCGCTGGCTTCGAAGGTCTGCGTCAGCTCATTCGATGGCGGCGCTCGCAATCGGTGTTGTATCTGTCACGCTGCACTCATCCACCGCGCCACGGCTGCTACATCAAAAGGCCAATCCAGCTCCCGTCCCCTGCTCACATCGCGCAAGACCGGTACGCGCGTGCCGTAACGCTGCGCCAGTTCCTCGCTATCGTCGATCCAAACGCTGTCAAAATCGGGCACGCGCGCTTGCGCCAGCACGGCTAGCGCCTGGTCGCAAAGATGACAGTAATCGCGTTGATAAAGCACAAAATCAGCCATACGTGCGCGCACAGCATGCCCTTGGTGAGATGCCCGCGTAGAATAGCGAGTTCGCTCCCTTTACCGTAGAACCTCCATGGCTGTCAGCGCTTTTGACATTTTCAAGATCGGCATCGGGCCGTCCTCCTCCCATACGGTGGGACCCATGCGAGCCGCCGCCCGCTTTTCCGAACGCTGGCTGGAAGAAAAAGGCGTGCTCGATCGGGTCGATCGCGTGCGCGCGGAACTTTATGGCTCCCTGGCGATGACTGGGCGCGGGCACGGCACAGACAAGGCGGTGCTGCTCGGCTTCGAAGGCGAGCATCCGGATACGGTCGATCCCGACCATATTCCCGACCTCCTGAAACGCGTGCGGACGAGTCATCGCATTCGCGTCCTCGGCAAACACGAAATCGACTTCGACGAAAAACGCGACCTGGTTTTCAATAAGCGCCAAAAGCTTCCGTTCCATACCAACGGCATGCGCTTCACTGCCTACGATGCCGACGGCAATGAACTCGCCACGCGTGATTATTATTCCGTCGGTGGCGGTTTCGTCGTAAACCACGACGAAGCAGCGGAAGACCGCATCGTCGCCGATACCACTGAGCAGCCTTATCCTTTTGCCACGGGGCAACAGCTGCTTGCGCTGTGCGAGCAATACAGCATGACCATCGCGCAGCTCATGCTGGAAAACGAAAAGGTTTGGCGCAGCGAAGCGGACGTGCGCGTAGGGCTGCTGAATATCTGGAAAGCCATGCAAGGCTGCGTCGAGCGCGGCTTGCGCTCCCCGGGTGTATTACCCGGCGGCCTCAAGGTGGCACGCCGAGCGCCTGCCATGGCTGCGGAATTGCGTAACCAGCCAGAAGCATCGCTCAAGGATCCACTCACCATTCTCGATTGGGTGAATCTCTACGCCTTGGCAGTCAACGAAGAGAATGCCGCTGGCGGACGCGTCGTTACCGCTCCGACCAACGGTGCCGCCGGCATCGTGCCGGCCGTGCTGCACTACTATCATCGCTTTTGCCCGAAATCCGACGAAAACGGGATCGTCGATTTTCTGCTTACCGCAGCAGCCATCGGCATCCTCTACAAGGAAAATGCCTCGATTTCAGGCGCCGAAGTGGGTTGCCAGGGCGAGGTGGGCGTGGCGTGCTCGATGGCGGCAGGCGGCCTTACCGCGGCATTGGGCGGCAGTGTGTGGCAAATCGAAAACGCTGCCGAAATCGGCATGGAACACAACCTCGGATTAACCTGCGACCCGATCGGCGGCCTGGTGCAAATTCCCTGCATCGAACGCAATGCCATGGGCTCGGTCAAGGCCATCAATGCAAGCCGCATGGCACTGCGCAGCGACGGCAAGCATCGCGTTTCGCTGGACAAAGTAATCAAGACCATGCGCGATACCGGTCGCGACATGAAAGACAAGTACAAGGAAACATCACGCGGCGGCCTGGCCGTGAACGTCATCGAATGCTGATGCGTCTTCTCTAGGCTCATCCAACAATCATAGCCAGCGAAAGAACAGCGCATGGCGATGACAAACGCTTCTTATGTTCGTCATTCCCGCGAAAGCGGAAATCTGCTTGTATCGATTGGCTGCTTGCGCGCAAGCAGCCAATCATAAAAATCCGAGCGCGATGGTGCGCGGCATACAGCATGCGACGAGCAGCACCTTCTTCCAAGCAGCGTCTGAACGTGAAGCATCAAGCGCTGCTGCGGTCGAAAACAATACTGGCGATCGCGCCATTCGCATCCGTGCGCGGCCTGATCGAAACATCCCAGCCGTACAATTCGCAAAGACGCCGCACGATGGCCAGTCCGAGGCCGGCGCCACTTCCCCCGGCACCTTCACCGCGTACACCACGCTGAAATAGACGCTCTGCATCTTCTGGCTTGATGCCGGGGCCTGTATCGATGATGTCGATACGTCCTTTCTCCACCAGCACCGTCACGCGGCCCTCCAGCGTGTATTTGATGGCGTTGCCGATCAGATTGGTCAACGCCACCGACAAGACCGATGCCGGCGCATTGACGGTTATCTGGCTTTCCTGGAGCAGTTCGATTTCGATCGGCTTATCGCGCATCTGCGGGCGCTGACTTTCGATCACGTCGGCAGCCACCTTGGCGACCTCCGTCGTTTCGCCGCGAGTGGGCCCGCGACGTTCCGCGCGGGACAGCAACAATAGCGCCTCAATCAACTCGGTCGCCTGGCGCGAGGCGCGTTCAATACGCTTGAGGCGTTCGCGCAACTTGTCGGTGAGATCAGGCGAGCCTTGCAGCAGCTCGGTCGTGCTGGCGATCACGGCCAGCGGCGTGCGCAATTCATGACTTACGTCGGAGTTGAATTCGCGATCACGCTCGACCATCGCCGTGAGACGTGCCGAATACTCGTCGAGCGCCTGCGCCAGTTCGCCTACTTCATCGTCTGCAAAATGAGGAGCGAGCGGCTCGGCCCGGCCTGCCTTGCGAAAATCACGCAGTCTCTGCGCAAGCTCGCTCACTGGCTTGAGCACTTTCCGTGACAACCATAGGCCGATGGCGAGCGAGAGCAGGCTGAAAAGAATCACCGCAGCGCTCAGCGCCGTGATCAACTGCCGCTTGCCCAGATCCTCTCGGCTGATGTCATAGCGCTCGAATCCAATGATGCCGTCCTTGCGGCGTACCGCCAGCTTGTAGTGCTTGGTATGCCCGCTCGCATCGACCTCGTACATGTCATGCACGCCGGTATCCAGGTTTTGCCAGGCAAGCGGCATCTTGTACAGCGTGCGATCGCTCTTGATCCACGCTTCGAGCAACTCCGAATTGTATTGCTGGTTTGGATGGGCAATGACGCTATCGACGGCCTGGTCGATATCGTTTTGCACCGCCGCCGCGACTAATTGATCCTCGACTTTGGCGCGCACATACAGTGACGCCGCGGCAAACAACGCGCTCAGGCCAAATCCGAACAGCGCGAACGAAACAATCAGGCGGAACCGCAGCTTACGCCTGGACTGCATCCGGATCGACCATTCGGTAACCAATGCCATGGCGAGTGTGGATCAAAGCCTTCTCGAAAGGCTTGTCGATCGCCGCGCGTAATCCGTGGATATGCACGCGCAAGCTGTCGCTGTCAGGCAACTCTTCGCCCCACACTTTCTGTTCCAGGTCCTGGCGCGTGACGACAGACGGACTGGCTTCCATCAATGCCTGCAGCAATTTCAATCCGATCGGATTGAGCTGGATGGACTTGCCATCCCGAGTTACCGTCAACGTATCCAGGTTGTAGGTGAGATCGGCCACTTTCAGTACCCGGCTCTGCGGACCTTTGCCGCGGCGTGCCAGCACTTCCAGACGGGCCGCCAGTTCCTGCAGCGCGAACGGCTTGGTCATGTAATCGTCAGCACCCGATTCGAACCCCGTGAGCTTCTGTTCGAGCGCATCGCGTGCGGTCAGCATCAGCACGGGGGTTTGCTTATGCGCTTCATGGCGCAACTTGCGGGCGACGTCCAGGCCATCCATGCCCGGGAGGGTCAAATCGAGCACGATGACATCAAAATCATGCACGACGGCCAGATGCAGGCCGGTCACTCCATCTCCCGCAAAATCGACCACATGACCCCGATCTTCGAGGTAATCGCCGATATTGGTGGCAATATCGCTGTTATCTTCAATGACTAGAACGCGCATGCGCTTCTCCGCTACGCAGCCGGAACACGCCGGCGGTGTTTCAAGCTTAACGAGTGAAGGCCGCAAATGTTAAGCGCCACGCTGAACGCCCATCGCCGCCTCTGATTTTCGGGCAAAGAAAAGCCCGGATACCGCGACCATGCGTCGCCGCACCCGGGCTGAAGCTACTGCCCCGATACCGTCGTCTGCTGTCGCCCTTGCGATTGAAGTAGCGAGCAAACAAACAGTGGGGCCTTTATAGGGGTGGGGGGGTTACGCCGCAGTTAACCCGTACTCACTGCCAGGTTAATGAGCCTCGCACGTGCGTCGCGGCTATGTGAAGCCGTGATACAACGCAGCTCCTTATCGTGCAGGTTTGCCGGCGTTACGCTCCAGATGCTGGATGATGCACGCGGACACATTCACCCCCGTTGCCGCCTCGATACCCTCCAGCCCTGGCGATGCATTGACCTCCAACACCAGCGGACCACGGTTGGAACGCAGAACGTCCACGCCGGCAATGCCCAGCCCGAGCGCATCAGCCGCCCTCACCGCAATGCGTTTCTCGGCCGGCGTCAGTTTGGCTGCGATGGCCGTGCCACCCCGATGCAGATTGGCGCGGAATTCACCCGCGACCGCTTCACGCTGCATCGCAGCGACCACCTGACCGCCCACGACGAAGCAACGCAGGTCACTCCCCTTGGCTTCGGCAATAAACTCCTGCACCAGGAAGTTGGCGTACAGGCCACGGAATGCCTCCACCACGCTTTGCGACGCACTGCGTTTTTCGGCCAGCACCACACCGGTGCCCTGACTTCCCTCGTTGAGTTTGATGACATGCGGAGGATCGCCGAGCAGATCCAGCACGTCGGTCGTGTCATCCGGATTGTCGCCAAATACCGTCACCGGCATATCCAGCCCCTTTGCCGCCAGAATCTGCAGGCATCGCAACTTGTCGCGTGCGCGCAATACCGCATCGGACGAATTGGGGGTGTATACACCCATCATTTCCAGCTGGCGCAACACCGCGGTGCCGTAAAACGTGCTCGACGTACCGATGCGCGGGATTGCCGCGTCGATGTCATGCAAGGCTTTGCCCTTGTAGCGGATTTCCACTTCGCCAGGGGCGATCCGCACATAACAGCGCAAGGGATCGAGCACGCGCACCACATGACCGCGCTCGCGCGCCACTTCCACCAGACGCTGGGTGGAATACAGCCGCGCATTACGCGAAAGAATGGCAATTTTCATGGTCTGTCCATCATCGGCGCAGGCCTGGAAAGGGTGTAGGAAAGGGCGGGATCCACTGCGAATCGCCCGACCAAGGCCGTGCGCCCCAACAACATGGGAAATAGCATGTGCCGGCGATCCGTCAGATTTATGTCAACCTCGAAGCGCTGGCCGGCCAGCATCACCTCGGTACGGATAAACCACCGTTCGCTGCGACCACCACCTGTGTCGACCACTATGCGCCGGTCCAATGCAGGTGCTTCGCATTGCACCTGTCGCGCTGATCGGCGACCGAGCCCTACCATGAAACGCAGCCATGTCTGGCCATCGCGCACGAAAGTCTCCAGTTCGTCCACATGCAACGAACTGCTGCGAGCACCGGTGTCGAGCTTTGCCTTGAGCGCAGAAATACCGAACTGAGGCAACGCCAGCCGTTCCCGCCAACCGAGGGTAATCACGTCCGCCATGTCAGCAGCTCACGCTGTCGGGTTTGGAATTCTCGGTGGGGACCGGGGAGGGGAAATGGAGCGGGTGAAGGGAATCGAACCCTCGTCAGTAGCTTGGGAAGCTACAGCTCTACCATTGAGCTACACCCGCATCGCCGGACGATGGTAACCGGCGGCCCCGGCTTTTGGAATCCTGTTGCTGCAAGCCATGGCAACGCCGAGTGAATCCTAGATAGCGGCCACCTGAATTGCTCCGGATTCAACCTTTGCGGTCCATGTCCGCACAGACACAACGCGCTCATAATCGGGCCGCCACTCCTCCCCACTTCAACGGAAGCGCGACCGCTTTCGCGCCTTACAGCAAGGAGAGAATCATGCGCGTGCCTGAGAATGCCGTCTCCTTTTCGCGCTGCTGGCGGTTGCTATGGATTGTGGCACTCATGCTTTTCGTCGGGCTGGCCTATGCTCAGGATGAAAGCAGCCAAGGCGATGCCGGCGATCCACCCGCTCGCGTTGCCCGGCTTTCGTATGCGTCTGGCGATCTCGGCTTGATGCCGGCCGGCAGCACAGAATGGAGCGCTGCCGATGTCAATCGGCCGCTTACCAATGGGGACAAGTTATCCAGTGGCGCTGATTCACGAGCCGAACTCGAATTAGGCGGGGCCTCGCTACGGCTGAGCGGCCAAAGTGATATCGGAGTGCTCAATCTCAACGCCGACATTGGCCAGTTTGAGCTCACCCAAGGAACGGTGAGCTTGACGGTACGAAGCCTTGACGAGGGCTCGAGCTACGAGATCGACACCCCAACACTGGCTCTAGTGATCAGTCAGCCCGGCACGTTCCGGATAGACGTACCCACCGATGGCAGCTCCACCACCGTTACGGTGTTCGATGGCGGCGCGACGGTTTACGGCGAAAACCATGCCCAGCGGGAAGTATTCAGTGGCCGCAGCTATCAGTTCGCCAACGCGTCGTTGAATAACGTCATGGTGAGCGACATCGAAGGCCGCGATGCGTTCGATGCCTGGTGCAGTGAACGCGATGCTCAATACGCAAGCGCGAACCAGGTCGATTACGTGCCGGATGCGGTCGTCGGCGCGCAGGATTTGAACCAGTACGGCGATTGGCAAGTGGACGATGACTATGGCCCCGTCTGGTATCCCGACAACGTAGTTGCGGGATGGGCGCCGTACCGTTTCGGACACTGGGTGTGGATTGCCCCATGGGGCTGGACCTGGGTGGATGGACTGCCATGGGGTTTTGCGCCTTACCACTACGGTCGATGGATCTTCGTGCGCGGAAGATGGGGATGGATACCCGGGCCGCCGCATGTCCGTCCGATCTATGCGCCAGCCCTGGTAGCTTTCGTCGGCCTGGGCGCTGGTGGCCCGGTCGGGTGGTTTCCGCTCGGCCCGCATGAGGTCTACAACCCTTGGTATCGCGCCTCACGCCGTTACTACACCAACGTCAACCTCACCAACATCGCGATCGGCCGTCGCTATAACCGTGCCACCGTCATCGGGCATATCAATGGCCAATACAACTTTTACCGCGCCGGGCGTCCCATCACCGGTGTGACCTATGCCAATCGGAATTTGCCACATGCCTTCACCGCTGTTTCCGCGCAAGCGTTCGCCAGCGCGCGGAATGTGCAAAGCAGCCAGATACGCCTCACTCCGAGACAGATGGCCGCTGCCCCGGTCGCTGCATCGGCTGTGCCGCAGCGACCGTCCACGGCAAGCTTTGGGCGGCCGCGCAGCGTGAATGCACGCCCACTTCCCGCGGCGGGATTCAACCGCCCGGTAGTCGCGGCGAGAGCACCTGCTCCTGCGGCTCGAGCCGAAGGCGGCCTTCATACAAACCAGCCTGCATCCCACGTACGAGTACTCGACCTAGGCGTGCGTGGCTCATCCGCGCCAAACATTGTTTCGGGACATGCAATGCCGCAGACGCAGCGGCTGCCGCAGACGCCCTCCCGCGCTACAGCACCGCCGACCCTGCCCCGGGTGCCGCACTTCGAGTCCGCGCAACAAATTCATCCGGTGGAATCGTCTCCACGCTATGCACAGCCACAGCCGCAAGCGCGACCGAATCCCTCCGAGGAAGAACGATTACGGCAAGAACCCATCAACGAGCAGCAACGCTTCAATGCCGCTGAGCGATCGCACGAATACGTGCCCGAGCAGCCTCGCACCTCTATGCCTGCTCAACGCGCCCCCATCTCCAACCCTTCTTACCACCCCACGCCGTACCGGTACGAACAAGCGCAGCCCTATGCCCATCCGCCTGCCGGACATCCTGGGCAGGCACCTCATCCCCCAAGCGCGCCGCACCCCCACGGCTACGCACCACCGGCCAAAACCGACAATCAACACTGATCGTGAGGCGAGGCCCGGCCAATCGCCGGGCCTCTGCCGTTACAATGGATGGATGCATATCACCCTCAATGGTCATCCGCACGATTGCGCGGACAACATCAGCGTTTCCCAATTGCTAAACGACGCGGGATACGCAGGCCGGCGGGTTGCCGTCGAGGTCAATCACGAAATCGTGCCGCGCAGCCTGCATGATGGACATGCGCTGCGCGAGGGCGATCATGTGGAAATCGTGCATGCCATCGGCGGCGGTTGATCGCTTCCTTCTCCATTCCAAAGCACCCGCGGTCGCAGCTTCTGCCATGAATATCAAAACCTCCGACACTACCGATTCCCTGATCATCGCCGGCAAGCCTTACGGTTCACGCCTGCTGACCGGCACCGGCAAATACAAAGATCTCGACGAGACGCGCCGGGCTACCCTCGCCGCCGGGGCGCAGATCGTTACCGCCGCCATCCGGCGCGTCAATCTCGGCCAGGATCCGAACGCACCGAATCTGCTCGACGCGCTGCCGCCGAAGGAGTTCACCCTGCTGCCCAATACGGCCGGCTGCTACAACGCCACGGATGCTGTGCGTACCTGCAAACTGGCACGCGAGCTATTGGATGGCCATAAGTTGGTGAAGCTGGAAGTGCTCGGTGACGAACGCACCTTGTTCCCCGATGTCGTGGAAACCCTCAAGGCTGCCGAGCAACTGGTGGCGGATGGATTCGAGGTGATGGTCTATACCAGCGATGACCCCATCCTCGCCAAAAAACTTGAGGAGATCGGCTGCGTCGCTGTCATGCCACTGGCGGCCCCGATCGGCTCCGGCCTTGGGATCCAGAATCGTTACAACTTGCTGGAAATCATCGAGAACGCAAAGGTGCCGATCATCGTCGATGCCGGCGTGGGAACCGCTTCCGACGCTGCCATCGCGATGGAACTGGGCTGCG
The DNA here is from genome assembly GCF_058216415.1 of Dyella sp. SYSU CM1112. NCBI lineage: Bacteria > Pseudomonadati > Pseudomonadota > Gammaproteobacteria > Lysobacterales > Rhodanobacteraceae > Dyella > Dyella sp. SYSU CM1112. The sequence goes on from NZ_JBZEGI010000011.1 coordinate 78,025, forward strand.
ATGGGGTACTGATGAACACGGCCATCGCTGGCGCCAAGGATCCGGTCTTGATGGCGCATGCGATGAAACTTGCCATCGAGGCAGGCCGCGCCGCCTTTCGCGCCGGACGCATTCCACGCAAGCGTTTTGCATCGGCGTCCAGCCCCATCGACGGTACCATTGGCTGAAAAAGGTGAGTCTCTCGCAGAGAGAGCCTTGCCCTTACCTTCCTCCGGATATCGGGCAACTCACGGTCAAAGCGACCTTGAGCGCCCTGACAAAGCCACGCCTCGGCGTGTTCTCTTACGCCGGAACATCTGTCACCCACCCGCTCTCGGAAAGGTGCGCGTAACGACTCGCATGACCCATTCATCTGACAACGACACCCATCTTCGCCGTATCCGCAGCTTCGTGTTGCGGGAAGGCCGCATGACACCCGCGCAGCAACGTGCGTTCGAATCACACTGGGCACGCTTCGGCATCGATTTCACCGGCACGCTGCAGGATTTCGACGTGCATTTCGGACGCCACGCACCACGCGTGATGGAGATCGGTTTCGGTAACGGCGAAGCGCTCGCCTGGGCCAGCGAGCACGATCCGGTTCGCGATTACCTTGGCGTCGAGGTACACGGCCCCGGCGTTGGACGGCTGATGAACGCACTGGCTGCGCGTAACGCCACCCATGTCCGCCTCTATAAACATGACGCTGTGGAAGTACTGGAACGTGAAATCCCGCCTGGGCATCTTGCGGAAGTACGTATCTGGTTTCCCGACCCCTGGCATAAGAAGCGTCACAACAAGCGCCGCATCATTCAACCCGAATTCGTCGGTTTGGTCGCCAAGCATGTAGCGCCGGGCGGTCTCCTGCATCTGGCTACCGATTGGGGACCCTATGCGCAGCACATGCTTGAGGTCATGGAATCCGCTCCAGCATGGCGCAACGCCGTAGGCCCCGGCCAATATGCCGAGAAACCGGATTGGCGCATCGAAACGCATTTCGAGCGCCGTGGCATGAAGCTGGGGCATGGCGTCTGGGATCTGCTCTATCGCCGAACCGACCCATAGCGTTCCTGCGGCAAATGCGGGAACGGTTCACCAGTACGCCATAGCTGCCCCTTATACTTCCAGGCCAAACAGGGAAGAGCCATCGCGTGAAGCAACCGCTGTCCAATCGCCGCCAGCCTTGCCCGCCTTCCGATAGGGGCGACCCCTAGTGGCGCTTACCCTCACCCCGGAAATGATCCTTGTGCTTGGGCTGGTGTGTTTCACCATGCTTATGCTGGTGTTTGAGTGGATCCGCGCCGATATGGTGGCGCTGCTGGTGGTGGTAGTGATCGGGCTCACTGGCCTGATTCCATCCGACCGTGTCTTCAACGGTTTTGCCGGTAACGCGGTGATCGCCATCATCGCGATCATGATCATGGGTGCCGGGTTGGATCGGGCAGGCGTACTGGCCCTTACCGCACAGTTCGTGATGCGCATGGCTCGTGGCAAGGAATCACGCCTTGGGGTCGTGATCAATTCGGTCACCAGCCTGTTCAGCGCGGTGATTCCGAGCCAGGCGCTCGCCGCACTCATGATCCCGGTCACCAGCCGTCTCTCCGCACGTACGGGCGTGCCGATCTCGCGTCTGCTGCTGCCGATGGCGTTCTGCATTCTCACCGCCACCAACACCACGCTGATCGCGAACTCGCCGCTGATCGTTCTCAATGACCTGATCGCCAGCGCCAACGCCAACCTGCCTCCTGGCGCGCAGACCGTGCCGAAGTTTGGCCTTTTCAGCGTAACGCCGGTGGGCCTGGCGCTGGCCGTGGCCGGCGTCCTGTTCTTTTATTTCTTCACCAACAAGCTGTTGCCGGATCGGGAGGACGAACGGCAAAAAGTGACTCCCGGCCGCACCGAAAGCTACTTCGCCGAGACCTATGGCATCGTCGGGGAAACCGCCGAGCTGACAGTCACGGCAGAAAGTCCGCTGGTCGGCATGAGTATCGGCGAAGTCGAGCAATTGCATGGTGCGCCGCTGATCCTGGCGATCAAGAGTGGTAACGATGCGCGCATGGCACCCCCAGCCGATCAGGTGATCTGGGTGGGTTCGGTGCTTGGCGTGCTGGGGCCGCGCGAAGAAGTGAACCGCTTTGCCAACAACCAGCTGTGCCGGGTTTCGCCGCGCATGCGTCAATTAGGTGATTTGTTCAATCCGACTCGCGCAGGTATTTCCGAGGCGGTGATCCCGCCCAGTTCACGCTTCCTCAAACAATCGGTAGGCGAGCTTCGCTTGCGCAAACGCTATGGCATCTCGGTGCTTGCGATCACGCGCGGCGATCAGGTCTATCGCGACGATCTGCGCTCGGTGAGCCTGCGTACCGGCGACACGCTGGTGCTTCACTCCAGTTGGAAAGCCTTACAGGAAGCCTCCGAAGAAAAGGATCTGGTCGTTGTCACCGACATCCCGCGTGAAGAGCAGCGCCCGAACAAAATCTGGCAGGCCGTAGGTTTCTTTCTGCTGGCAAAAGGCCTGGCACTCTTCACCAACCTGGACCTTTCCATCGCCATGATGACGGGCGCGATCGGCATGCTGCTCAGCGGCGTGCTGAACATGGACGAGGCTTACAAGGCGGTGAACTGGAAAACGATTTTTGTCACCGCCTGCCTCATTCCATTGGGTTGGTCGATGGATTCCACCGGTACTGCCGCGTGGGTGGCGCAGGAAGTGCTACTGCATCTTGGACATGCGTCGCCCTGGATCCTGCAGACCTCGCTCGCGATTCTCACGCTGCTGTTCTCGCAGGTCATGTCGAACGTAGGCGCCACGGTGATGATGGTGCCGGTGGCGATCAGCGTGGCGGTTGCCACCGGCGGCAATCCCTCTGCTTATGCCCTGATTGTCGCGGTCTCGTCGTCCAACACTTTTCTGTTGAGCTCCGGCCACCCGGCCCTGATGATGGTGACCGGCCCCGGCGACTACAGCAGCAGAGACTTTCTGCGCGCGGGTGTGCCGCTGACGTTTATCGTGCTGGTGATCACCCTGGTGGTCATCAATCTCATGTTCCGCTAGTGGCTTGTGCTGAGATGGGGAAACATCTTGCTAGGTATGCCTGTTGTCCTTCATCCCACAAGAGGACTTTCAACATCGGAGCGCGTCCCGCAACCCTTCCTTTTGCTTCCACGTCAAAGCGCCGTCTGGATTTCCGCCTGCACGGGATTGACGACTTCGCCTCAACCTTCTGACCAGGCGGGACATCTGTGACCACGCACCCTCGGGATCCTCGTCTTGCGATTATCGGACTGGGTTATGTCGGCCTGCCGCTTGCCGTGGAGTTCGGGCGTTTTTTCGATACGCTCGGCTACGACATCGACGCCACACGCGTGGATGCATTGCGGCGCGGCATGGACGGCAATCAGGAAACATCGACGGAAGAACTGAAGGACGCCACGCAACTAAACTTCACTACAGACGTCGAGGCATTGCGCGAGCGCAATGTCTATATCATCACGGTCCCCACCCCGGTCGATGAACACAAGCGACCTGACTTCACGCCGCTGATCCGCGCCAGCCAGATGGTCGGCAGCGTGCTCAAGCACGGCGATGTAGTCATCTACGAATCAACCGTTTATCCGGGAGCGACGGAAGAAATCTGCGTGCCCGAACTGGAGCGCATGTCAGGCCTGCATTTCAACCGCGATTTTACTGTGGGCTACAGCCCCGAACGCATCAATCCAGGCGACAAACAGCGCCGCCTCACCACGATTCCCAAAATCACCTCCGGCTCCACGCCGGAAACCGCGGATTTCGTGGATGCGCTGTATGCACGCATCATCATCGCCGGTACGCACAAGGCATCGAGCTTGAAAGTGGCGGAAGCCGCCAAAGTCATCGAAAACACCCAGCGCGATGCCAACATCGCCTTGATCAACGAATTCGCACTGATCTTTCACCGCCTGGGCATCGATACACAGGATGTCCTTGCAGCCGCCGGCACCAAATGGAATTTCCTGCCGTTCCAGCCCGGCCTGGTCGGCGGCCACTGCATCGGCGTCGATCCCTACTATCTGATCCAGAAAGCGCAATCCACCGGTTATTACCCGGACATCCTGCTTGCCTGCCGTCGCATCAACGATGCCATGGGCCAGCATGTCGCCAGCGAAGTGATCAAGCTGATGGTCGGACAAGGGCATGCCATTCGTGGCAGTCGTATCTTGGTGCTTGGCCTTACCTTCAAGGAAAATTGTCCCGATCTGCGTAACACCCGTGTGATCGATCTGGTGCATGAACTGGAAAGCTTCGGCGCTTCCGTCGATGTGCATGATCCGTGGGCCGATGCGGATGAAGCACGCAAGAGCTACGGCCTGGCCCTGCTACCCCAGGTGGAAGCAAACGGAAGTTATGCAGCTGTCGTGCTTGCTGTGGCACACCATCAATTCAAGACGGGTGGCTCTTACGATGTCCGCGCACTCACCATGCCCAATGGCGTGGTCTATGACATCAAGGGTGTATTGCCGAAGGAACAGGTGGACGCACGGCTCTGAATCCGCGCTGCGCGGAAAGCCGTTGAGAAGCGCAAGAACGCCTGCTTCTCACCGCTCATTTTCCTCATCCGTTACCACGATGACGTCGCCCTGCTCCACCCGCACCGGCACCACTCGCAGGCTTTCGCCCCGGCACGGACCACCGATGCATTCGCCATTCTCCACGTTGAAGCTGGCGCCATGCGCTGCGCACACCAGCATGCCTTTGGATAGCAGGAATTTGCCCGGTGCCCAGTCCAGACGTCGCCCTGCATGCGGACAAATGTTCAGCCAGGCGTTCACGCGTTCGCCTAGTCGCAGCAGGATCACGCTCTCTTCTCCACCAGGCAGCATGGCATCCACGGCCATGGCTTCGCCTTCGGGCATGTCTTGAAAGCGGCAAAGGCGGCGGGGAGATGCAGCAGTTTCCATTGGCACTTGCCTTGGAGGCGCTATGGCCTCATCGTTACACACGTAAGTCCTTGATTTTACCATACGGATTTTTAACATGCGCATCGTTCTACCGTTGATGCACCGCCGTCGTCACCCGCTCGCGCAGGCGCTGTCGGTGGTGTTGGGCCTGTTCGTCATCGGCGTATTGATGGTGTTTGGTCTGGTCGTAGCCGGCGTGCTGATGGTCGGCGGCGCACTATGGCTGGTATGGCGGCAATGGAAGCACGGCCGTGTCTCGGCCCCCGCGCCTGCTCAGCAAAGCCGTGAACCGGAAGTGCTGGAAGGTGAATACGTAGTCATACGCCACTCGCGTCCGGTCGCCCATCACTGAGCGCAAGATCCGGATAGCTGTCCCTCGGCGGTGTCTCTAACCTTGGTGGCAAATTCCATTCGGATACCGCCATGCGCAACAACCTAGCCACCCTTGAAGCACCGCTGGAGCATGTCCGTGCGCTGATCGAGCATGCCACGGAAGCGCCAAGCCTTACCGCCCTCGCCGATGCAGCCAAGCTTAGTCCGAGCCATCTGCAACGGGCTTTTCGCCGTCGCTACGGCATGAGCCCAGCCGAATACCATCGTGCACGCCGGTTTGGTCAATTCAAGACCGCGCTACGCAACGGTGCGGCGGTGACGGATGCGGTGTATGACGCGGGCTTCGGTTCTGGCAGCCGTGTTTATGAGCACACCAATCGCCTGCTCGGCATGACACCCGCCAGCTATCGCGCCGGCGGTACCGGTGCTCACGTCCGCTACACCACCACCAGCACGCCACTCGGACAGCTACTGGTTGCCGCCACCGCCAAAGGTATCTGCTCCGTGACCTTAGGCAGCAACGACCAGGAACTGGAGCAACGGCTTGCCGATGAATTTCCAAAGGCTTCCCGCGAGCGCGTCGACAATGGCCGGGAAGAATGGTTGGACGCCGTGATCGCTCGCATCGCCCGCGAGCTGGGATGGAGCGATCGTGAGGCACCCGAGATGCCTCCTCTCGATGTTGCAGCGACAGCGTTCCAGTGGCGTGTATGGGAAGCGCTTACGCGCATTCCTGCCGGCACCACCAAGAGCTATGGCGAACTGGCGACCGAACTCGGCAAGCCAGGCGCTGCCCGTGCCGTTGGGCAGGCCTGCGGTAGCAATCGTCTTGCTCTTCTGGTGCCGTGCCATCGCATCGTTCGCGAAGATGGTTCGTTGGGTGGCTGGCGCTGGGGGGTGGAACGCAAGCGTGCCTTGCTTGCCTCGGAAGGCCAACACCACGCAAACGACAGCATGCTGCTCACAGCAGATTCATTCCGCTAATTAGCCACCTGCGCGATGGCCGGTACGCGTATGCGGCCATCCCAGCGCATCTGCGTTTTGATCCGATATCAACATGGCCTTGCAAGGCTTTCGCTATGGCGAAACCTGCGGCCCCGGTATTGTGCAGACTTCGCCCCAACAGACATGCCAATGACCGAGTCCGCCACCAAGGCCGTTCCCGCGACAGATACGCAAACGCACGCAGGCAGGTGGATACCGATCGCCATGCTTGCGCTCTATCTCGTATGGGGCTCGACCTATCTCGCCATTCGCATCGCATTACAAAGCTATCCACCGTTCTTGCTTGCAGGTGTTCGCTTTGCCCTGGCAGGCTCGCTGTTGCTCGGCTACCTGACGTTGCGGGGCACACCCATGCCGACACTACGTCAATGGCGAAATGCCGCGTTTACAGGAATCTTGCTGCTGGGCCTGGGTAATGGTCTGGTGTGCTACGCGGAAGAGCGTGTCAGCTCTGGTATTTCGGCGGTGGCGGTGGCCAGCATGCCGCTGTTTGCTGCTGTTTTTACGGGCCTCTATCGCGAGTGGCCTTCGCGCCGGGAGGCAACAGGTTTGCTCATCGGCTTCCTAGGCGTCGTGGTGCTCAATTTCGGCAGTTCGCTCTCCACTTCGCACATCGGTGCGGCGGCTTTGCTGACCGCTGCGATCGCCTGGGCGTTCGGTTCGGTCTGGAGCCGCCGCCAGGACATGCCATCCGGCATGATGAACACGGCAGCACAAATGCTCTGCGGCAGCGCGGCCCTGCTTATCGGAGGATGGCTGGGTGGCGAAACGTTACCAGCGCATCCCACCCTCCACGCAACTCTCGCCGCCGGCTATCTGGTGGTGTTTGGATCACTCATCGCGTTCAGCGCGTACCTCTACGTACTCAAGCACGCACGCCCAGCGCTGGCGACCAGCTACGCCTACGTCAATCCACCGGTTGCCGTGCTGTTCGGCGTCATGTTGCTGGGAGAAAAAGTAGGACCGTATGACCTCGCAGGCATGGCCATCATCCTGATTGGCGTCGGCATCATTACGTTCGCCCGACAGCGGCAAGGGAATCGCTGAATGGTTCGGGCGCAGGTTTTCACCGGCGCCCGCCTTCTGCATCAGAGTTCTCGCAACGCCGTCGTCACAGGCAGACGCGCCGCGCGCACCGCCGGAAACAAGCCGCCAATAAAACCAATTGCCAATGCCCATTTCAGACCTTGCCAGAGCAGCGCGGGCGAAACGTGGAAAGCAAAGGTCAATTGTCCTACCGTTCCCGCCGCCATGGTCGATGCTGTGTAACCGTTGAAAATCAACCATGCGATCGCGCCACCAAGCACACCGCCAAGCAAGGCAAGCAGCATTGTTTCCAGCATGATCGCCACCACCACCGGCAGACCACGAAAGCCAATGGCGCGTAACGTAGCAATTTCGCGGGCGCGCGCGGCGACCGCGGCAAACATCGTATTCAGCGCGCCGAACACGGCACCGATCGCCATGATCAAACCTACCGTGATGCCCATGATGCGCATGACCTTGCTCATGCCTTCCGATTGCTTGCTGAAGTAATCCAGCGTGGTATCCACATCTACCTTCAAGCGTGGATCAGCGGCCAACGCGGCCTTGAATGCCGGGAATGCTTGGGGGTCAGTCAACTTCACTGTCACGGATGCCCGGCTGCTACCACGTCGATAGGTAGAGGCGACCGTATCGGCATCACCCCAGATCTCCGAATCCAACGCATCATTGGATGCGAATACACCGACGACAGTCCAGACCTGGTTGCCCAGCTTGATCTCGTGCCCAGGCACCAATCCGGCAAACTGGCGCTGCGCGCCCTGCCCTACGATCAATTCACGCATGCCTGGCGTGAACTTACGGCCGGCAGTGATCTTGATGTTGGGACGGACTGCCCACGCCTCATCGCCTACGCCGCGCAGTTGCACGCTGCCTTCATCGTCCGGTGACGTAGCGTTTTTGAGCGGCAGATTCGCCGCCACTACGATTTCGGGCGAAGCAATCGGCCTGCCCCGACTGTCGCGCGCAATACCTGGTGCTTGCGGCACGATCACGACGCTGTCGTGATCCATCACTGACATTACTTCACTCGCCGAGCCGCCACGCATCACGATCGCCGTATCGTCGCTGCCCGTCTTGCGCAAGGTTTCGGCATAACCCTGCCCCATGGCGAGCAGAGCCACCAGCACGCCCACCACGCCGGCAATGCCGATCACCACTACCGAAGACGAACCCAGGCGCTGACGCAGTGTGCTGACGCCCACTGCAGTCACCGAAGCTGCTTGCCTGCCTCGTCGTGACAACAGCATCCACAAAGCAAATAAGACGGCCAGTGCCAGCACAGCTGGCCAGGGCAAGACGGTCCAGATGACTAGGAAACACCCCAGTGCCAGCAACAGACCCAGGTTAAACAGAATGTTCATGAGCATGCTCCTCAGCGTCCTGCCAATGCATCGACAATGTTGAGCCGCATCGCTCGCCACGCAGGCAGAGCTCCCACGGCCAGCCCAATTGCCAACATCAGTGCGATGCCGAGCAACCAGCTGCCCGTTCCCACCGTCGGCAGGTTCAGCAGGCCCCCACTGCCGGCGCTGACACCCGGGATCAACAACGATGCCAGGGCAATACCAACCACGCCGCCGATCAACACCAACAGCAGCGATTCCGCCAATACCATGGCGAGCACGCCTCGATTGGAAAAGCCGATGGTCTTGAGCACTGCGAGTTCGGAGGTGCGCTCTCGCACCGCCTGCATCATGGTGTTGCCGGTAAGCAGCAGCAGCGTGAAGAACACCGCTCCCATGATGGAACCTACGATCAAACCAATATCTGCCAGCTGCTTCATCCAGGAGGCGGACGCAGCGGCTTCTGTCTGAGTGCGCGTTTCATGGTCGGAATTGGCAGACAAGGCATCGATCGCCCGCGCGACCTTGTCCGCCTCGTTTGCATTGTTCACGTTGACCACGTACCAGCCAACCTGTCCTCGATTGAACGGCGTGCCTTCGTCGAAATACTTCCAATGCATCAAGATGACCTGGTCGTACCAGCCGATGCTTTTGTCCTTCGCATGCATCACGCCGACGATATCGAACTTCCAATTCTTGCTGCCGTCGTGCTGAGGAAAAATAGTCGATTGCAGCGGTATTTGGTCACCCACCTTCCAGTGGTATTTGTCGGCCAGCACCTGGCCGACAAGGATGCCGGTCTGGGTCGTGGCAAAAGCCTTGCGCGCCTCATCGCTCACGGCGACTTCGGGATACTGATCCAGATAGTTATCACTCACGGCAAAACTGAATATCTGGTTGTGCGGATCCTGATAAGCCCCGCCAAACCAGTTCGCATAGGCCACAGACTTCACCCCGGGCACCTGCGCGATCTGTGTCTCCAGCCCCTGCGGCAGCGTCTCGATGAACGATAGCTTGGAGCCTACTTGCAAACGTCGCGCACCGTTGGCGCTTGCGCCGGCCTGATCGAACGACGTGCGTACTGCGTCGAGCATACCGAACAGAAGAAACGCGGCGGCAATGGAGACCAGGGTGAGAATGGTGCGTGTCTTGCGCCTGAATAGCGCAGCCCAAATTAGATGGAAATATTTCATCGATATCTCCTCAGGCCGTGACCTGCTCGACCAGCGTTCCCTTGTCGAGATGCAGGATGTGATCGGCGTACTCCGCTGCCTTGGGGTCGTGCGTCACCATCACGATGGTCTTGCCATGTTCGCGATTGAGCTGGCGTAGAAGACCCAAGACTTCTTCGGCCGACTGACGATCTAAATCACCTGTCGGTTCGTCGCAGACGAGCAAGGTCGGATCGGACACAATGGCGCGCGCAATCGCTACGCGTTGCTGTTGGCCGCCCGACAATTCACTCGGTTTATGCGAAGCACGTTCGGCCAAACCTACCAATTGCAACGCAATGGACGCATTTTTGCGGCGCTGCGCGGCAGAAAGCCTGGTCAGCAGGAGTGGCAGCTCGACATTCTTTTGCGCGCTCAGCATGGGCATCAAGTTGTAGAACTGGAACACGAAGCCCACATTGGAAGCGCGCCATCGTGCCAGTGCACTCGCGCCCAATTGATCGATGTGCTGACCCGCCACGGTGATGCTGCCGCCTGTCGGCGTATCCAGGCCGCCCAGCAAATTCAGCAGCGTGGTCTTGCCCGAGCCGGAAGGTCCCATCAACGCCAGGAAATCGCCCTCGGCGATATCGAGATTGATGTGGTGGAGCACTTCGACCTTCTGCCTGCCGCGCTCGTAGACTTTGGAAAGATCGCGAATTTCGATCAACGTACCCATGGCTACAACCTCCCGAGTGAAACTGTTATGGCCGTATCGCAACGCGACCGGCATACCTAATCATTGGGTTTCTACGCTTACGCTTGCGCCATCACGCAAATCGTCCGGCGGCGACAGCACTACCGTGTCGCCGGCGCTGATAGAGGCTGGAATCAGACGCATATCTCCGTAATCCTGCGGCGATGGCTGCACCGTCCGGCGTATCGCCTTTCCATCGACGACGATGAAAATGCTGTCATTACCGTCGCGTTTCACGACCGCCTTGGCCGGCACCAGCACACCCTTCGAGACTTGCACGGCAGCCGCCGGCTTGGTTTCAAGGAAAGACACGCGCACGCCCATGTCCGGCACGATGCGTGGATCCTTCTGCTCCAGTGCCACGCGTACTTTCACCGTCGCCTTGCCACGATCCGCAGCGGGCACGATGGCGATCACATGGGCAGGAATCTTCCAATCGGGATAAGCATCCAATACGGCCTCGGCCGGCATATCCGGTTTGACGCGCCCGATGTAGGCTTCATTGACGTCCACGTCCACTTCCAGTGAATCCATGTCGACGATGGTGCCTATGCCGGTACGCGTGAAGCCGCCGCCAGCGGAAAACGGCGAGATGATTTCACCGACTTGCGCATCCTTGGTGGTAATCACGCCATCAAATGGCGCTCGCACGGTGCAGTACCCATAATTGACCTGCGCCTCGACGACTTCTGCATCGGCAGCAACAGCCTGCTTTTGCTGTGAAATCAACTGAGCGCGGGTGCTATCGACAAGTGTGTGCGCCTGCTCGGCCACTTGCTTGGCAACCAAGCCTTGCTTGGCCAGGACATCGTCGCGAGCGGCATCACGCATGTTCTGCGCCAGCTGTGCCTGATACTGCGCGACCAATGCATGGGCCGCCTTGGCCTGAGCAATAGCTGTGTCCAACGCGGCTTTGTACTGACTGTCATCCAGCTTCGCCAGTATCTGACCCGCTTTGACGCGGTCGCCTTCTTCGATCAGCACCGCTGTCAACGTGCCGGTGATCTGCGCCGATACCGTAGCCTGGCGTCGTGCGGTGACATAGCCTGTTGCTTGTAGCACGGCACCTGCGGTGGGTTGACTGGACATCGCAACAGCCTGGGCGGTGTGCACGGGTATGGGTCGGTGATGCAACCACCACCAGCCCCCGGCAACCGCAGCTGACGCCAGGACGATAATGCCCACGCCCCATAGCCAACGATGTGCATGTCCGTCGCCATGATCCTCACGCTGATGGCGTTCGATACGAAGTGCCTTCAAGAGATCGCTATCGCTCACGCATCTTTCCCTTTGTCCCCGATGGGCGCACGATAACCGCCTCATGCGGGGCTCGCCACGTGCGGTCATCAGCCCTCGCCAATGACAGCTGTCATGTCCTACGACGTATGAGACACCGTTCGATCGACATGAAAGATGTACCCATTGGCACCCCTAATCGCCCATGGCGGACGCATCCCTCCCATACCTGCCATGGCATTCTTCCTGTCACCTGGCCTGGTATAGCTGTTACGCTCCGCGCATGCGCTACCTCATCGATCCCCCTGTCGTCCCCAGTATTCCTGTCATCGGAAGCGATGGCCGCTTCCCTATTCGCCGTGTGTTCTGCATCGGCCGCAACTACGCGGAGCACGCGCGCGAAATGGGCGCCAGCGTGGATACCTCGGCACCCATGTTTTTCTGCAAACCCGCCGATGCGGTGGTAACGGACGGAGCCGACGTTCCCTATCCGCAGGCGACCGCGGATCTTCACCATGAAGTGGAAATGGTGGTGGCGCTGAAAACAGGGGGCAGCCATCTGGATGCCGCGCAGGCCCTGCAGTCGATTTTCGGTTACGGTGTCGGACTCGATCTGACTCGCCGGGACCTGCAGGCCATCGCCAAGGCGAAAAGCCATCCGTGGGACGTCGCCAAAGCGTTTGATCATTCCGCGCCTGTCTCGGCGTTGCGAGTGGCCAGCGAAGCAACACCCCATGCGGATACGCGCATCAGCCTGCAGGTAAATGGCAGCCTGCGACAGCAGGGCAGACTTGGCGAGATGATTCACAGCGTCGCCAACATCATCGTGGCCCTCTCCGCATTGTTCGAACTGAAACCGGGCGACCTCATCTTCACCGGTACGCCGGCTGGCGTCGCCGCACTGCAACGCGGCGACCGCTTTCACGCGGAGCTTGAAGGCATCGCCATGCTGGAAGGGCAGATCGTGTGAAGCCCTTCTCCCGCATGCGTTAAAGTCATGCCGCCATTCCGGCACAACTCGGGAGACGACACATGAGCATGCTGCGGGAGTTCAAGGAATTTGCCATGCGCGGCAACGTGGTCGACATGGCGGTCGGTATCGTGATCGGGGCCGCATTCGGCAAGATCGTAACCTCGCTGGTCAACGACATCATCATGCCGCCGATCGGCTGGCTTACCGGCGGTATCGATTTTTCGGACATGAAGTGGGTGATCCGGCCGGCCGACAACAGCAATCCCGCCCATAAAATCCCCGAGGTAGCCGTTGCCTACGGCAGCTTCATCAATACGATCATCGCCTTCGTGATCGTCGCGTTCGCTATTTTTATCCTGGTCAAGGTCGTTAACCGGTTCCACACCAAGGCCGCTGCAGCAACCCCACCCGACGTTGCATTGCTGACAGAAATTCGCGATCTGCTGAAGAACAAGTAGCAAGCAGCGATCTGCAATCCCTACGTGGTTTGCCCTGGAAGCGAGGCATGACTTTCGGCCTAAGCACGACCTGATGCGCGCCCCATAATTCAGGATTCGTCATCAGGAGCTACCGATGCATCGCCCCTCCCTTACCTTGCTTGCTACCGGCTTGCTGCTGGCATCCGGATTTGCCAACGCCGCGGACGTGCCCACCACTATTCCTGCCGCCGCGGTGCAAACAGCCGAACAGTTGCGCGACAAGGCCATGCATGACGACACGGCCTACAAGATCGTCGAATCGCTGACCACGGAAGTGGGTCAGCGTCTGGCCGGTGGCGTCAACGACCCGCGTGCCCGCGCCTGGGCGATTGCCAAGTTCAAGGCGCTTGGCTTCGACAAGGTCTATACCGAGCCGGTGACGTATCCGTTGTGGGTGCGCCGCAGCGAGCATGCCGCCATCGTGGCACCTTTCCCGCAACCGCTGGCGCTTACCGCGTTGGGTTATTCCCCTGGCACGCCGAAAGGTGGTCTTACCGCACAGGTTGTGCAATTCGCCAATCTGGATGCCTTGAAGGCAGCGGATCCGGCCAGCGTGAAGGGCAAGATCGTCTATATCGGCGAGCGCATGCAACGGTACAAGGACGGCCGCGACTACGGCCGCATCGGCTCGCCGATTCGCATGCAAGGGCCCGTGATCGCCCAGGCGAAAGGCGCGGCGGCCTTCCTATTGCGCTCGGCCGGTACGGATGCCGATAGCCGTACGCCGCATACAGGCGTGACCGGCTTTACCGATCCCGCCAAATCGATCCCTGCCGCGGCCCTGTCCAACCCGGATGCCGATCAACTTGAACGCGTGCTTGCCTACGGCAAGCCGGTCACCGTAAGGCTGGACCTGGACTGCGGCATCGTTGGCCAGTACACCGGTGCCAATGTGATTGGCGAGATCACTGGGCGCAAATACCCTGACCAAGTGGTTGCAATCGGGGGTCATCTCGATTCCTGGGATCTGGGCACTGGTGCCATCGACGATGGCGCCGGCGTAGCCATCGCCGCTGCGGCAGCCAAACTGATCCATGATCTGCCGCAGCGTCCTGATCGCACCATCCGGGTGATTGCGTTCGCCAATGAAGAAATGGGCCTGTGGGGTGGTCGTGCTTACGCCGCGAAACATGCCACCGAAGTGAGCAAGTTCCAGTTGGGGACGGAATCAGACTTTGGTTCTGGCCCGGTGTGGCGAATGAGTGCCAGCGTGAAACCCGAAGCACGCGGCGCGATCGAACAGATCGCCAAAGTACTCGCGCCGATTGGGGTGAGCTATGACACCAAGCGCCCCGGCGGTGGCGGTTCCGATCTCTCGCAGATGCATGGCAAGGGCATGGCGGCGTTGAGCCTGGCGCAGGACGGTACGCACTACTTCGATTGGCATCACAGTGCCAACGACACACTGGACAAGATCGATCCGCGGCAGCTGGCGCAAAACGTAGCGGTGTACGCGGCCTTCGCGTACATGGCGGCAGAGGCAAATGGCGATTTCGGTTCTGCGCCTGGCGCCTTCGCCCACGACGGTGCGGAAGAGTAACGAAAGCGCTTCGGTTATTCGAACAAAGGCGGCCACGGCCGCCTTTGTTTTTTTATGCGGCGCTGTCTTCGTCCTGCTCGGACGGTGTTTCGGAGGCGTCGAGCGATTGCAGGTTTTCCTTCAGGCGGGTCATCACTTCCATCGCCTGGGATAGCTCTTCGTAAGTGATACCCGTAGTACATTCGCGACGAAGATCGCGGGCGATACGTTCCATATCGTCAATCACGCCGCTGGCCTGGGCAGTGGTGTAGAGACGCCATGCGCGGCGATCTTTCGGATCTGGCCGGCGCTCCACAAAACCCGCGGCCTGCAGGCGATCAATGACGCGGCCCACGGCGATCGGTTCCATTTCCAGGAACTCAGCGAGTTCCGTCTGCCGCAAGCCCTCCCGGTGATACAGCACCTTGGTGGCTCGCCACTGTGCACGCGTCAAGCCGAATTTCACCGCTCGGCGGTCAAAATGCTTGCGGAACAGCAGCGTAATGTCGTTCAGCAAGTAACCGAAGGAAATGTCTTCCGTCTTTGCCATGATGCGCAATGCTCACTTGTCACATTGCTCAAGCATAAGCCGAAACGGGCTGAACCAATGCCTATCGCCGTCATCACCGCCGATCTGACCCAGCTCGCGCTGGATGCCATCGTAAATGCCGCTAATCCCTCTTTGTTAGGTGGGGGCGGGGTGGACGGTGCCATTCACCGCGCGGCCGGGCCAGCCTTGCTGGAGGCCTGCAAGGCTTTGCCAGAAGCAGCCCCGGGCATCCGCTGCCCTTCCGGAGAAGCCCGCCTGACTCGCGGCTTTGCGCTCCCAGCACGGTATGTCATCCATACCGTGGGGCCGGTGTGGCATGGCGGCCAACGAGGAGAAGCGGAACTGTTGGCGCGATGCTACCGGTCATCCATGGCCCTCGCCTCGGAACATGCGCTGCAACGCATCGCCTTTCCGGCCATCAGCTGCGGCATCTACGGCTATCCGCCCGACCAGGCGGCCCATGTGGCGATCGCTGCAGTGCGCGAAGCCTTGGTCGTGCATCCCCAGCTCGACGTGCAACTCTGTTGCTTCGATAGCCGCATGTCCGCCGTTTGGCAGGCCGCGCTCAGTCAAGCTTGAAGGGATAAAGCGGTGGCAACGGTGAATCGTGCGTAGCAGCATCCTCGTGACGCCACACAAAACCTTTGGCAAAGACTGCGGCAAGATCGAACTTATCTTCTCCATGCATCGCCGCGTATTGCTGTCGCTGCAGTAGCTCGATGGCGCTGCGTTGCTCGGGCGATGCCAAAGCATCGGCCAGCTGGCCGAGCGTTCGCAAACCAGGCCGCTCGGCATTGGCCCACGCCAACAGACTGCGTGCCTGAGCCGCTCGATCGTTGCCCTTCGCCGCGTCCAGAAATGCCTGGCGCAGAGCACGTTGCGAATCTGGCGCACGTTGAAGCACCGCTGTAGAAGGCCTCTTTTTGCGGCGCCTGTACCACCAGCCGAACAAGCCCGCGCTGATCAGCCACAAGGCAATACTGCCAATAGCCACCCAGCGCCAACGAGTCTGTAAAGGAGATGATAGAACGACCTGCGCAGGTATTGGAGCACTGGCTATCGCGGAGGACGGAATACTGCTTGGTGCTTGTGTGCCTGAGGCGGATCCTGCAGGCGCATTTGCTGCAGCCATGACTGTAAGCGTATGCGCCGGCAACGTGGTTACCCGCTTCTGCCCACTTTGCACGTCGTACCACGTCAGCGTTGTCGCCGGAATGGTCAATGTGCCGGGATGCTGCGGGAAGATTGCAAAGCTGCGTTCGCGACGCCCTGTCAGCCATTGCCCATCGTCATGTGTGCTATCGACGGTTTGATCCGGGTAAATCGTGGCACCGTCGATGGCTGGCAGGCTCGGCTCTGGTAGAGCATCAGCGGGCAGCCCCTGTGCCTCTACACTCATACGCAGATTAAGTGGCTGGCCTACGGCGACCTTGCCATCACTTGGGAAACCTTCCAGGCTCAATGTCAGCGAACGCGCTGGCAACCACTCCGTTTTACCCCAATCGGATGGGATCGCTTGTACATCGATCGCGACGGCGGGCGAGTCGGCCGTGACGGGTGTTGTGTTACCGAACAAACCGCCTGGCCCAAAGAAATTTCCTGGATCGTTTGGATTGCCCGGGTCGACTGCCTCGCCCTGAAACTCGATCGAAGGCACCGACAAGGTTCCGGCATGCTGCGGAATCAGCGCATAACGGCGCTCGATGACGTGATAACGCCGACCATTGCGCTCGACGTCGTAGTCGGTATCGCCACCGAGTTTTCGGATATCCGCTCCATCAATATGAGGATCGGCGAGGCTTCCGCTGTTGAGATTGACGTCGAAGAAAAGCCGCACCGTGTAGAGCAGTTGCTGGTCGACATAAGCATGGTTAGCACTGGCCGATGCCTCGACAAAAACATCTTTGTTGCCGGCCGCCTGTGTGGACGTATCAGGCGGCCCGACGTGAAGCGTCAGCGGTTGCGTCTGGCTGCCGGCTACCGTCAGCGACGGAATCTGCAGATCGCCGGCATGCTTGGGACGTAAGGCCACCCCGATGATCAGTTCGGCAGTCTGCTGACCATTGACGATGCTCAAGGTGCTATTGGTCGAAGTACCCAATACCTCGAAGTCTTGATCGAGCGCGCTCAGATCGGGGGTGCTGGCATTCATGGCACCGTTGATGCGCAGGTTCAAGGTCACGGTTTCACCGAGCCGGACGTCGTTGCGATCCAGCGATGCCTGCACACTGGCCGCCCAGGCGCTGCTCCATGGCAGCAGCAGACAAAACAGCAATAGCCAGCGGTACTTCATGGCTGGTCTCCTCCGACCGGTTGCGCTCCCATGCGTTCACGGTATTCAAGTTCAAATTTTCGTCGCAGCAAAGCGCCTGGATCATCCGGCACTCGCTGGAGGTCGCGACGAACATCGCTCGGCAGCTTCGACAGGGGATCGTCGCTGTCCTCGACGCCAAGCTCGTGCGCGGGGGTTTTATCGGTATTCTTTCGCGAAGCTGCCAGCGCCTTGTCCATTTGTGATTGCAATGCTTGCTGAGCTTTGGCCGTTTGCGCCTGATCGGTGCTGGAAGCGGGTGTTGGCGATAGTTTGGATGCGTCTTGTCCAGCGCTTGAATTCAAACCGTGTTGGGTGTCCTGATCTTGCTGAGGATTCGCAGCGGCCGAATTCTGCGATCCATTTTTTTTCGCGTTGCCGGACTGGTCCTCGTGTTGTCCCTGACTGTCTTGTCCTTGGCCACTCTTATTCGGCTCACCCTGCCCGGCATTTTTCTGCTGCCCGGCGGATTGGCCATTCTGACCATTCTGCTTTTGCTGACCGCTTTGCCCGCCCGACTTCTGTTGTTGTGACGAGGGTGATTTTTGCTGCTGGCGCATCGCTTCTTCGACGATCTTGCGATTGGTGCGCGCATCGTTGTTGCGCGGGTCGAGTTGAAGCGCGTGATCGTATGCCTTGATGGCTTGGGGATAGCGTCCCAGTTGCGCCAGCGCATTCCCCAGGTTGTATTGCGCATCTGCGCCTTTGGCCTGCTGAAGTGCTTGCACAGCCGATGCATAATCCTTCGCACGATAGGCGGCGGCACCACGCCATGCCGGATCTTGCGCCAGGCGCTGCGCTTCGGCGGCGTGCCCCTCCTTTAATGCCGCGGCGGCTTGTTGATCGGGACGCCGCCACCAGTCCGGCCAGCCAGTGGCCTTGACGGTCGTTGGCAATAGCAACGGCAACACCACCCACGGCAAGAACAACACCCAGCCACGCCGGAATGCCATGACCACGACCAGCAGCAGTGGCATAAGCAGCCACGGCCCCTCGTCCTGCCATGCATCACTGCTTACCCCGCGTACGGCGTGGGTACTATGCGGCGACTGCAATTCGGTGTGCAACGCGGCAATGTCACTGCCATTGTCTGTCATCGCTACGTAACGGCCTGAACCGGCTTCCGCCAGTGCACGCAAGTCGTCATCCTTGCGGCGAGCAATAACCATATTGCCCTGATCATCGTGCAGGAAACTGCCATCACCTTGCGGCACCGGTGCACCTTGCGACGTACCGATACCCAGCACAGAAACGCGCACGCCGGACGCTGCAGCAGCACGCCCCGCGGTTTGTGCTGCGGTATCGGCGTCATCCGTGATCAGTACGATCGAGCCATGGCTCAGTTTGGCATCCCGGATCAGTTTCACGCCTTGCTCGATCGCTTGTGCAGCGTTGTCGCCATCGACCGGCATGACATCGGGGCTCATCGCATCGAGCAGGCTATCGAGACTATGAAAATCGCTCGTCAGCGGTGCCACCACGAAAGACTGCCCCGCATAACCGATCAAGGCATTCATGCCATCGCGATTTGCGGAAAGCAGATCATGTGCCTTGTACCTCGCGCGTTCCATCCGGTTAGGTGGCACATCCGCTGCGAGCATATGGCGCGACAGGGAAATCGCCACGACTTGCGCGGCGCGATCGGCAAACATCGGTTGCGCGATACGGCTCCAGGTGGGGCCGGCCATCGCCAATACAGCCAGGGTCCATCCCAACGTCAGCAACCCCGAAGGCAGGCGAGTATGCCGCGCATGACCGCTTACCAGGTGAGGCAGCAGTTCTGGATCTACCACCTGCTTCAAGGCTCGCTGCAATGGGTCGCTGCGCCACCCCAGCCACGCGAGCAGGGGGAGCGCCAACAAACCCAGCAACCACCACGGCTGCAGGAAATGGAATTGACGAAGGGCTTCACTCATAAGCCGAGCCCCGCCACCGCGACCAGAGCATACCGAGTGCCAGGCACAGCATGCCTACGACAAGTGGCACGCGAAACAATTCGTGTCGCAAGCGGAAGGTGGGACCACGCTGTGGCATGGGCTCCAAGGCATCGATCGCGCGATAAGCATCGGCTAACTGATCACCATCCGTCGCGCGATAAAACTGGCCGCCGGTTTCATGCGCGATGTAGGTGAGCATGTTCGCGTCCAGGTCGGCCGAGGGATTGATCACGCTGTTCCCAAAGAAGCCGGGAACCGTCATGCGAGTCGCGCCGACGCCGATGGTATAGATGCGCACGCCAGCAGCCTTGGCTGCGCGCGCGGCTTCCCGCGGCGAGATACTGCCGGAGTTGTTTACACCATCTGTCAACAAGATCAGGACGCGAGCCTGCACCGGCAACGCCGCCAGGCGCTTCACGGCTACAGCAATGGCATCGCCGATAGCCGTCTCGGTACCAGGCAGGCCCACCGCTGCACTCTGCAACTGCGCTCGAACGGCGTTGAGATCGTAAGTAAGCGGCGTAACGAGAAACGCATGCGTACCGAACAGCACCAACCCGAGTTCATCACCGCTACGACGCGAAATAAAGTCGCTGGCAATCGCCTCCACGGCGTCGAACCGACTCAATGACTGACCGCCCAGTTGCATGTCGGGGGTCTGCATGCTGCCGGAGAGATCGACGGCCAGCATCATCGCGCGTCCACTATGCATATTGGCTTGCGGCGGGCCGATAAGTTGAGGTCTCGCCGCAGCAACAAGCAGACTCAGCCATCCCAGTGCCAGCAGCCAGAAGGAAGCACGACGCGCGGTCGCTTTATATTCGCTTGCCGTCCACGTGAGTGAATAAGGCAATCGCAATGCCTGCCCGGGTGAATCCGGTTTGAGCGCACGCCAGACCAGCCATGGCAATGGCAACAGAAAGAACATCCAAGGCCACGCGAAGTCAGGCATGTCCGACCTCCGCACCCAGCTTTTTGGAGTGGCGTATTGCCGCCAACACCCAACGCCGGGCGGCGGCCTCCACGGCATGGCGATCGAATGGCGCATGCGGCTGATACATGCGTGCTTCCAACGTCATCAATACATCCAGCGTTGCTGCGTCCACCGGCACCTTTGCCAGCGCGTCTCGCCACGATTCACCCTGCAGGTGATGTGCTTCCGCGGCATAACGGCGAGTCATACGGCGCAAAAATTGATGCACGGCGGAAGCATAGACTGCCTCATCCCCATGGCGCACAGTCAACTGCTCAAGTTCAGCGAGCATTTTTGCCTGCTGCCGCTTTCGGTACCGCACCCGGCGATAAAGCATCAGTGCCACGGCGACCGAGGCCAGTACCATGCACAACACTACCCACCACCCTGGAGCCAAGGGCCACCACGATGGATTCGGCGGCAGATGGATATCGCGCAATGGCAGGCCACCTGAGGCTTGCGGATAAGCCATTTTGCTCATCGCCGGCCTCCCGCATCCCGCAGCAGGGCAGCCAGCGCATCCAACGGATCAGCTGCCGTGTCGATGAGACGATAGGGAATGCCCAGCGCCGTTGCCATGGCAACCAGGCGGCGATGACCTGCTGCAAGCTTCTCTTGAAAATCGTCGCGCTGGCGCTTGGACTGCAGAATCAAACGATGACGTTCACCACCCTGTTCGACAGGGTAGGTGCCCGCCGGTATCGGTTCGCACTCAATGGCATCAACGACAATGAGAATGCGCACAGCCGTATGCCGCATCATTTCGATCAAGCGACGATGAGCAGCCTCATCGCTGCTTTGCCCATCGCTTATCAGTAGAACGCGATTCGCTCCGTGCCGGAGTTTGATCACTTGCGCCAGCGCCTGTGAAAGCGGTTCGGCTTGCGTTGGATAGAGCGTATCCCCTTGCGCCAAGGCACCACACACATCCAAAGCACCACGCACGCCGCCACGTGGACGTTGCAGATAACCGTTTTCACCAAACGCCATCAGTCCAACACGCTCTCCTGCTTTGATGGCGTACCACGCTGCCATGGCGGCGCTACGGGCCGCCTGCACCGACTTGAAACGTGCACGCGTGCCAAAGCGCATGCCGGGATGTTGATCGAGCAGGATCAGTAACTGCCCTTCCCGTTCTTCCTGAAACAGCTTGGTATGCAGCCGTCCACTGCGTGCGGTAAGCCGCCAATCCAGCCGCCGCACATCGTCACCGGGTTGATAGGCCCGGGATTCCGCGTAATCCATGCCGCGACCATAGAGACGGCTGGAATGTGTACCCACCCGGGTCGCGCGGCTGTCCTGCGGTGGCAATCGCAACCGCGCCACGCGGGCACGCAAAGCAATCAGCTCGGCAAGGGAAACATGGACGCGTCCATCTCCATCAACTTGATTCGATGTCACGGCGCTCACGGCAACGGAACAAGATCCAGCAGGCGATGAATCACTTTTTCGCTGCGGATGCCTTCGGCTTCGGCTTCGTAGCTCAGCAACACGCGATGCCTCAGTACCTCGTATACGATGGCATGCACATCTTCGGGCAGCGCGAAATCGCGACCGCTCAACCAGGCATGCGCACGGGCGCAACGGTCCAGGGCAATCGTCGCGCGTGGGCTGCCACCCCAGGCAATCCAGCGTTTTAGCTCCGGACCGTAGCGTCCGGCATCGCGCGTCGCCAATACCAATTGTGTTATGTATTGCTCCAAAGCCGGCGCAATATGCACGGCCATAACTGCTT
Organism: Dyella sp. SYSU CM1112; assembly: GCF_058216415.1. NCBI lineage: Bacteria > Pseudomonadati > Pseudomonadota > Gammaproteobacteria > Lysobacterales > Rhodanobacteraceae > Dyella > Dyella sp. SYSU CM1112. Next base: position 100,291 of record NZ_JBZEGI010000011.1, read on the forward strand.
CGCGCGCAGCAAACACCTCTTCTTGGGTGACGACCGCTTCGATAGAGGGCACGTGATGCGCAGGCTTGGTCGCTTGCTCGCGCGCAAGACGCAGAATGGCCAATTCAGCCGCAGCGTCTGGATAGCCAATCGTGACATGCATGATGAAGCGGTCCAGCTGCGCTTCGGGCAATGCGAAGGTGCCTTCCTGTTCGATGGGATTTTGCGTCGCCATCACCATGAATAGCTCGGGCAAGTGCCAGGTATTACGCCCTACCGTGATTTGACGCTCGGCCATCGCTTCCAGCAACGCCGACTGCACCTTGGCCGGCGCGCGATTGATTTCATCGGCGAGCACGATGTTGTGGAACAACGGGCCACGCTCGAATTCAAAGGCTCCTGACTGCGGGCGGAACACGTCGGTGCCGGTAAGATCCGCGGGCAATAAATCCGGCGTGAACTGGACACGATGGAAATCCGCGTCGATACGCGTCGCAAGGGCCTTCACGGCGGTGGTCTTGGCAAGTCCGGGAGCGCCTTCAACCAGTAGATGACCGTCCGCAAGCAAGGCGATCAACAGACAATCAATAAGCCGAGGTTGGCCGATGATCTGCTGCCGCAAATCGTCACGGAGACGAGAAAAGGCTTGCTGCAGATGCCCGGACGCGTGGGCTTGTGGCATATCCATCCGAAAATCCTGTACTGCTTGGTGCCGGTGAGACCGCAAACGGGCCGAAAAGTTTGGCAAGAAGCCATCCTAAACAAAAAAGGGCGGCACGTGGCCGCCCCTTCTATGCCGTAGGAAGTACTGCACTATTGCAAACTGTCGCTCAGGATACGCGGTGTCACGAAGATCAACAGCTCGTCCTTGTCGTTGATGCGCTGCGTACTACGGAAGAGGAAGCCCAGACCCGGGATATCGCCTAGCCCCGGAACCTTGGAAACGGAATCCGTCCGGCTGACTTCGTAGATGCCGCCGAGCACTACAGTCTGTCCGTTGTCGACCAGTACCGATGTGTTAAGCGAACGCGTGTCGATGACCGGCACCTGGCCACTACCTGGCACGGTGATGTAGTGATCGAGCGAATCCTTGTTCACGTTGATAGCGAGGAAGACCCGGTTATCCGCCGTGATCGTCGGCGTCACCTTCAACTCAAGCACCGCATCCTTGAAAGCCACCGTTGCGGTTCCGCTTAGACCGCCGCCACCGGCACTGTTCTGATAGGTGACGTAGCCAATCTCCTGACCTTGCCGAATGTCCGCTTCTTGCTGATTGGCGGTAATCACGCGCGGACTGGAAACCAGCTGGCTGCGCCCCTCGGCCTGCGCTGCCGAGAGCTCAAGGTCAAGCGCGTAGTTCTTGCCGAGGATGGCCGCCGCAAGCGTCGATGCCGTACCGGTAGTGGGGCTTGCAGGCAGGTTCACATTGAGACCGTTTGCGACGCCCGTGGTCGCTGCAGTACTACCTATCTGCAAAACTTGCCCACTTGGATTGGTCTGGCTCCCGCTGACGCCCCAACGCACGCCAAGATCCCGCTCGAAATCGTCCGTCGCAATCACGATGCGCGACTCGATCAATACCTGTTGTACGGGGCGATCGAGCTCCGCTACCAGCTTACGCAGCTCAGCCGTTTTTTCAGCCGTATCGTTGATCAGCAGCGTGTTGGTACGTTGGTCGAACGTCACACTACCGCGCGGGGAGAGGAAGCCGCGATGCTGGCTGGATTCACCGGAACCACCGCCACCGCCACCAGCGATGCTCTGCATGCTACCCGTGGTGAGCAGCTTGGCGATGTCCGACGCTTTGCCATAGCTGATGGGAATATAAGTCGTGATCAGCGGCGCCGTATCCTGCGCTTTGAAGCGTGCATCGGCCAGGCTTTGCTCGTAGTCCGCCAACTCCTTCTGCGGTGCGATCCAGATCACGTTGCCGTCGCGGCGCTTGTCCAGGTCTTTGGCACGCAGAATCACATCCAGTGCCTGATCCCAAGGCACATTGACCAGGCGCAGCGTCACGCTACCGCCCACCGTGTCGGAGGCCACCAGGTTCAAACCAGAAACATCCGCCAGCAGCTGCAATGCCGATCGCACCGGGATGTCCTGAAAATTGAATGTTACGCGGCTACCGGTATAAACAGGTTGTGCTTCGGAAGCGGGATTGGTGTTGTTCGCGCCTTGCTTCTTCGGCGTCACTTCAACGACGTACTGATTGCCCGCCTGGTACGAAGATGTCTCCACGCTTCCGCTGAAGGCGATATCGATGTGCACGCCGCTCGGCGTTGCATGCGGCGAGATGGATTGCACCGGCGTGGCGAAATCAAGCACATTCAATCGCTGCGCCTGGCTGGAAGGCAGTCGCGCATTGCTGATGTCGACTGCAACCGTGTCGCCCTCGCGACGCATGTTGCCAGTCGCACCGGGTCCACTGAAATTGATCAGCACCCGACCCGATCCATTGGCGCCGCGCTGGAAATCGATATTGGTGATGGCCGGCCCGTTCATCGCAGACGGAAGGGCCTTGGACGGATCGATGGTGGCGGCGGTGGTCACAGGCTGCGTTTGCATGCCGTTATTGACGACCAGCACCAGGCTGTTGCCCTCGACGCGAGACTTATACGAAGACGGCTGCAACAGTTCGACCACGACACGCGTACGGCCACCTGCCGATACTGCCGACACACCCGATGTAGTGCCCACGCCGATATCCTGATGACGTGCCGCGTCGTTCGCCGTATTGGCAAAGTCGATCGCGATGCGCGGCGGATTGTCGGTAGTGAAGATGCTGGGCTGCGGAACCTGGCTGTTGTCGAAGTTCATATGCAGCTCGACCTGGCCACCGGGCAAGGTCTTGTAGGTGATGTCCTGCAGCGTGCTCGCCGCAGCAGCGGCAGTGGCCCATATGGCCGTCCCCAGGACCAACACGGTGATCAGGCAACGTCTGGCCAGGTGCATGGCTCGGCTCCGGACTGGTTTGATTGAATTCGTCATTGCATCAGCCCCTGTATTCCTATTTCGCGCTGAGCGCGATGCTTGCCGGACGTTCCATCCAGCCGCCATTGCCATTGGAAACCAGTTCGACCAGATCGACTTTGTCAGCGGAAACCGCTGTGACACGGCCGTAGTTCTCACCCATGTACTCATTCGTGTGCACGCGGTGAATCACACCGCCAGGGTCTTTGATCAACGCCTCCATCGTGGAACCGCTACCGATCGTGCCCACCATCCTCAAGCTGTCCAGCGAGAATGCTTCGAGCGGCTCGCGCGGGCGCCCTGCATCCGGACGAGGACCGCTGTTCTCGTTCAGCTCATCCTCACTGGGACTGAAGGGATCGCGTTTGTCCTGGTCGGTATAGGTGAATGTCTCGAACGTCCTGATCACGGGCAGCGGCGGAATGGGTGCGCCACGTTTGGCCTTCTGTTGTGCGACCCAGTCACGCAGATCGGACATCCCGCGGGTGCAGCCACCAAGCAACAGCGCTGCAGCGATCAGCAGGGACAGCTTCGCCAAACGGGTAGGCTTCATGGCAGTCATGACCCTCATTTCCGCCTCCCTGGTTTTCTCGCTTTGCTGTTCGCCTCTGCCGTTTCCGAGTCATCGAGATAGCGATACGTCTTTACTGTGCCTTGCAGCACCAATAACTGATTTGCGCCGGGTTCGGCGCCCTTGCCGGGCGGATTCAGTGGTGTCAACGACACATCATGCATGGTGAGGATCACCACGCGTGGCAATGAAGCGACGCCACTGATGAACGTACCGAATTGATGGTACGTGCCAATCATCTTCAGCTGGATCGGCTTCTCCGCATAGAAGTCCTTCGGGATTTCGGTTCCAGGCTGGAATAGCTCCTGCTGCAAACCCGCGGCCAATGCCGTTTGTGACACATCAACCAGCAATTCCGGCATCTCCGTCTTGCTGGGTAGCTGGCGCAGCAGCTGCCTCAACATGTCCTTCATTTCATCCAGCTGCTGCTGGAGTGCTTCCAGGTTGACCGATTTGGCCTGCTTTTCCGTGAACTCCTGCTTGAGCTTCTCTTCCTTGCCGGCCAGGTTCTGGAGCGTGTCCTGCTGATCGCTGATGACGACGTACCAGCCGACAAACAAAATCACCAGAAAGAGCAGCACGGTAAAAAACGACTTGACCGATTTTGGCCAGCCGCCGATGTTGTTGCGATCAAGGCCGCGCAGATCGTCGAGAAGTTTCATTACTTCGCCCCTCCCGTGACCGTCATGCCACTCGGTTTGGCCGGTGCATGCGCTGTTGCGGGGGGTGTCACAACCGGCTTGTTGGCCTGTGACGTCGCGTGAGCTGCCGGAGCTTTGGTGCTTGAGGACGCTGGCACCAGGATAGATTCCTGCCCATTGCCACCGTCGTCCTTGGGTTTCTGCAAAGTGACCGTCAACCCGAATTTGTAAGGCATGCGCGACCCGTCATGGCTATTTTCGGTCTTGCTCAGATCCGCCTGCCCCATCCACGGAGACACCTCGATGTTACGCATGTACTCGGCGACGCTGGCGTTGGACTGCGCCACACCATCAAGCACCATCCTGTCTCCTGCCTGCTTGATCGACGTCAAACGCGCGCTTCCGGGAATGGTTTTCACCAATTCATCGAACAGATGCACCATTTGGGAACGGTTGGCCTGCAGCTGCTCGATGATTTGCTTGCGCGCGAGCAACTGTGCGCGCACTTTTTCCAGATCGTTGATTTTGGTGAGCCGCACATCGAGCTGTTTGATCTGATCTTGCAGGTAGGCGTTGCGCTCGTTCTGGTTATCGACGCGCATCCCCATCCAGAAGCCCCACAGAAACAAGACGCCGATTGCCGCTACTACGGCGGCGCCAAGCTGCATGAAGAACTCGCGCTGGCGAATCTTGCGACGCTCTGTGCGCCATGGGAGCAGGTTGATGTGTGCCATCAGTCGAAACTCCTCATGGCGAGCCCGACCGCAATCATCAACGCCGGCGCATCCTGGGTCAGCGACTGCGCCTGCACCCGGCTGGACAGCGACATGCGCGCCAACGGGTTAGCTACGACGCAAGGCAGCCCCAGTTGTTCCTCCAGCATCGAATGGATGCCCTCGATCGAAGCACAGCCACCGGCCAACACCACTTGGTCGACCTTGCTGAACTCGCTACCGGCATAGAAGAATTGCAGCAATCGGCTGATCTGCTGCACGAGGGATTCCTTGAAAGGCTGCAGCGCTTCGGTCTCGTAGGACTCCGGCAGGCCGCCCTTGCGTTTGGCCCGTCCGGCTTCCTCATAGGACAGGCCGTAACGGCGCATGATTTCGTCGGTAAGTTGTTTGCCGCCAAAAACCTGCTCGCGCGAATAAATCGTGCGCTGATTCTTCAGCACGGACAGCGTAGTCATGGTGGCGCCGATGTCTACCACTGCCACCAGCGCGTCACGGCCCACGTTCAACTGGTCGGCGATCAGCGTGAAAGCGTTCTCCATCGCGAAGGCTTCGACATCGATCACTTGCGCGGTGAGGCCGCCGAGATCCAGGGCAGCGACGCGCATATCCACGTTTTCGGTGCGCGAAGCGGCCAGCAATATATTGTTCATCTCGGGGTTGTCGCGAACTGGACCGAGCACTTCAAAATCGAGACTGACTTCCTCGATGGGATAAGGGATGTACTGGTTAGCCTCGACCTGGATCTGTCCTTCCAGATCTTCATCGGACAGTTCGGCCGGCATCGGGATAATGCGGGTAATCACGGCCGAACCTGCTACCGCAGCCGCTGCGTGCTTCACCTTTGCGCCCGAACGGGCAAGCGCACGGCGTACTGCCTCGCCGACTGCCTCTACCTCGACAATATTTTTTTCGACGACGGCATTCGGGGGCAGTGGCTCGATCGCATAGTGTTCCACGCGATAGCGGCCTCCGGTCTGGCTGAGTTGCAGCAGCTTGACGGCGGTCGAGCTGATGTCGACGCCTACCAGCGGCGGCTTCTTGGGTGTGAAGAGCCCCACGATGATTCCCCCTTGACCCCTGGCGCTTCCGCCAGATACTGGCAGGATTGCCGGGCCATTAGATCGAAAAATTAACGCAATAGCAACGGCCTACACGATCTTCTTCGAGACCTTTGGCGTGATGGCCGGCACATTTGGACCAATCCGCCAGGTGGGCTGATTAAGGTTTTGATAATCCGCTGCTGATGCTGTCCATACTGCTACATCTATACTCTGGGCTGTTTTGACTTAGGTCTCGCTACAACCACATGACGAGAATTCTCAAGGGACTCCTGCGCTGGCTGCTGATCCTGGGATTCAGCGGGCTCCTGTTGATTACCGCTGCCATCGGGGTGGCCTACTGGCTGGTTTCCCCCCGCATTCCCTCGGTCGCCGTGCTGAAGGATTACCACATGCAGGTACCGCTGCGGGTGGTAAGCGCGGACGGCAAGCTGATTGCCACCTTCGGCGAAACCCGCCGCATCCCGGTAACCATGGACCAGGTACCCGACAAGCTCAAGCATGCTGTGCTGTCCGCGGAAGATGCTGATTTCTATAGCCATCCCGGGGTCGACTGGCGTGGCGTCATGCGCGCGGGCTTGCATGTAGTGCTGTCCGGCGGCAACAAGACTCAGGGTGGCTCGACCATCACCCAGCAGGTCGCCCGCAACTTCTTCCTCAGCCCGGAGAAGCTTTACTCACGCAAGCTCATCGAGATGTTCATCGCCTTGCGTATGGAGAACGAGCTGACCAAGGACCAGATTCTGGAGCTGTACCTCAATAAGATGTTCCTCGGCCATCGGTCCTACGGCGTAGCGGCGGCCGCGGAGTATTACTACGGCAAGCGCCTGGATCAGCTCACGATTGCCCAGTGTGCGTCGATTGCCTCCACATTTCAGTTGCCCTCCGCGGTCAACCCCTTGACCAACATTCCTCGCCTGATCGCCCGCCGCAACTGGGTACTCGGCCAGATGCTGGAGCATCGATACATCAATCAGGCCCAGTATCAGGAGGCTATCAACGCTCCCGATGACGCCGCACCGCACGAACAACCTATCCAGGTGGAGGCCCCGTATCTTGCCGAAATGGCCCGTCTGCAGGCCTTGGACCGGCTGGGTAACGATGCGTTGACAGAGGGTTACGTCGTCAAGACCACCATTGTCAGCGCCCGCCAGGATGCTGCTGTCGCCGCCGTGCGTGACGGTCTGTCCGCTTACGATCACCGGCACGGCTGGCGCGGGCCGGAAGCGCACGAACAACTTTCCCCTGGCGCCACCACTGCGGACTACAGCAACGTCCTGTCCAGCTATATGGATGTCGATGGCATGACGCCCGGGCTGGTGATCGACTCGTCTGCCACCCAAGCCTCGGTTTACTTGCCAGACAAACAAACCATTACGCTGGGCCTCAGCGCAGTGGATTGGGCGCGTCCCTATATCAACGACAGCCGGATGGGCCCAGCCCCCAAGACCGTCGATACTGTGCTGAAGCCCGGCGACATTGTCCGGGTGATCCGCAATGACAAAGGAGACTGGGAGCTTACTCAGATTCCAAAAGCGCAAGCGGCCCTGGTGTCGCTCAATCCCGAAGACGGCGCGATCGAGTCACTGGTCGGCGGCTTCAATTTCCAGCGCAGTAAATTCAATCGCGCCGTGATGGCTGCCCGCCAGCCGGGCTCAAGCTTCAAGCCCTTTATTTATTCGGCCGCCTTCGAACGCGGCTTCACACCCGCTTCCATCATCAACGACGCCCCGCTGGCGCTGCCGGACCCTTCGCAGCCAAACGGATTGTGGACACCAAGCAACGATGACGACAAATTCGCCGGGCCCATGCGTCTGCGCGAGGCGCTGATCGAGTCCAAGAACCTGGTCTCCGTACGCCTGCTGGATGCAATTGGCGTCAGGTACGCGCGCGAATACGTCACCCGCTTCGGCTTTCCGCTCGATGCGCTGCCGAACAATCTTTCGATGGCACTTGGCACGGCATCGGTCTCGCCGCTCAGCATGGCACGCGGTTACGCCGTCTTCGCCAACGGTGGCTATCTGGTCACACCCTATTTCATCAGCGAAATCGATGATCGCGACGGCAAACCTGTGTATGTCGCCAATCCGGCACGCGCCTGTGCCGATTGTCAGGAACGCCTGCTGCAGAACAGTCCTCCGGCAGCGCCGCCCGCAAGCATGCTGACCAATGGTGTGGCAGCAAGCTCAACCAATGCTCCAGCTCCCGCTACCAGTGTGGCCATGGCTGGAGAAACAACCCTGCCTGCGGACGCGCACAACGGTGCGGCAGCTCCGGTGTTGGCCCCTCGCGTGATCGACATCAGGAACGACTACCTGGTGACATCCTTGATGAAAGATGTGATTCAGTCGCCGATGGGCACCGGCTACGCCGCGAAGGCACTCAACCGAACCGACCTTGCTGGCAAGACCGGTTCGACTAACGATCATCGCGACGGCTGGTTTGTGGGATTCAACGGCGATCTATCGACAGCGGTCTGGGTCGGTTTCGATGATTTCGACTCGCTGGGCAGAGGTGAATTCGGTGCCAGGGTGGCGCTACCCATCTGGATGAGCTACATGGGTGACGCGCTAAAAGGGGCACCGGAAAAGTCGCTACCCATGCCGCCTGGTATCACCACCGTGCTCATCAACCGTGAAAGTGGCCTGCCCACATCTCCCGGGGACCCCAACGCCATGCAGGAAATCTTCAAGGTCGAAGATGTCGATCGCCTGCGTAATCAAGCCCAGCAACAACAGCAACAAAACCAGGATCAGCAACAGGCTAACGACATCTTCTGATTTTCCGGTAGTCTAGCGTTGCACGATGCAGCAGAGGGTCGCAGCATGGCACGAGGCGAACACCATCGCATCCACGCGCAAGACCGTGTACAGCGCAACCGGTTGCGCGTCGCCCAAGAGGCGGCGCGCCTGATGAGCGAACATGGCATCCGCGACTTCCATCGCGCCAAGCGCAAGGCTGCTGAACGACTCGGTGTGCTTGACGAGCAGGCGCTTCCCCGCAACCACGAAATCGAACAGGCTCTGCGCGAGCATCAGCGCCTGTTCCAGGCGGACAGTCAACCCCAGTTATTGAGAGAACGACGTGAAGCCGCCGTCGAGGCCATGCGTTTTCTGGAGCGGTTCGAGCCGCGTCTGGTCGGCTCAGTCCTGGACGGCACGGCTGATGCACACTCCGCCGTCTGCCTGCATGTCTTCAGCGATGACCCGGAAGCTGTCGGCATCTATTTGCGCGAACACGGCGTGCCATTCGAGATGCAAACGCGCCGACTGCGCATCAGTCGCGACGAGCAGGCCGAGTACCCGGTACTGCTGTTTGCCGCCGACAGGCTTCCATTCGATATCACGGTGCTTCCCCATAACGCGATTCGGCAGGCACCGCTTGATCGTGTCGACGATAAGCCGATGCGGCGCGCACCGCTGGCATCTGTCGAAATCCTATTGGCTGAAGAAGACAACGAACAAAATGATTTCGAACGCAAGCTGGCAGCCGTGCTTAGGTAAGCAACGACTTCTTTGCCGTTTGACTCGCTATCACCAGGAGCGGTAGCAAGCATTCATTTCGCAGCTGGCATGCCCCCGCTTGGGCCTGCTGCAAAACCGTTATCACCCCACTCATCGCAATGATATGCGACAAAAAAACGCCCGGGTAACCGGGCGTTTTTTATTTACATCGGATGCCAACTCAGCGTTTGTCGATACCCATGTAGTCACGCTTACCCGAACCGACATACAGCTGGCGCGGGCGACCAATGCGCGAACCTGGCGTTTCGTGCTGTTCGATCCAGTGGGCGATCCAACCCGCCGTGCGTGCAATGGCGAACATCACCGTGAACATCTCGGTCGGGATACCCAGCGCCTTATAGATGATGCCGGAGTAGAAGTCGACATTCGGATACAGTTTGCGCTCGACAAAGTAATCGTCCTTCAGCGCCGCCTCTTCCAGCTTCATCGCAACATCGAGCATCGGGTCATTGACACCCAATTCAGCCAGCACCTTATGGCACATCTCACGAATGATCTTCGCGCGCGGATCGAAGTTCTTGTACACGCGATGGCCAAAGCCCATCAGGCGGAAAGTGTCGTTCTTATCCTTGGCCCGCTTGACAGCCGTTTCCACGTTAGCCGGCGAACCAATCTCTTCCAGCATCTTCAGCACGGCTTCGTTGGCACCGCCGTGTGCAGGACCCCACAATGCGGTGATACCGGCCGCGATCGACGCATACGGATTCGCACCCGTGGAGCCGACCAGGCGCACCGTGGAAGTGGAGGCATTCTGCTCGTGATCGGCATGCAGAATGAACAGCAGATCCAGTGCCTTGGCACAAACGGGGCTAAGCTCCAGCGGCTCGCTCGGCACCTCGAACATCATGTGCAGGAAACGATTGACGTATTCGAGGTTGTTACGCGGATAACGGAACGGCCAGCCGATCGAATAGCGATAGCAGGCAGCAGCTATGGTGGGCATCTTCGCGATCAGGCGGATCGCGGCCAGATGCCGGTCCTCCGGATTATCGACATCGAGTTTGTCATGATAGAACGCCGACAGCGAAGCTACCGAAGCCGCCAGCATGGCCATCGGATGCGCGTCATGATGAAAGCCTTTGAAGAAGTCCTTGTGCGACTCGTGCATCATCGTGTGATGCGTGATGTCGTTTTCGAAGGCAGCGAACTGGTTCTTGTTCGGCAAGTCGCCGTTCAACAACAGGTAAGCGACTTCAAGGAAGCTCGACTTCTCTGCAAGTTGCTCGATCGGATAACCGCGATACATCAGCACGCCCTGGTCGCCATCGATGTACGTAATGGCGCTCTTGGTGCTTGCCGTGCTGCCATAACCGGGATCGTACGTGAAGTGGCCGGTGTCCTTGTACAGCGGCGCAATGTCGACGCAGGCGGGCCCCATCGTGCCGGTCAGCAATGGGAGTTCGCTGCTACGGCCGGTGGACTCATCTACCAGCTTGACGGATTTGGAATCGGACACGGAAACCTCCTACGCATGGGTCGCCACCGGGGCAACCGCAAAACGGCAACCAGCCGGCGAGGGAAAGGCGCATCGACGTGGGGAAGCGGCGATGCATCCCACGCATTATCGCACATCGACGTCCAAACGATCCGGTGGTGCATGGTCCGATTGACAACAAGAAAACGCACAAGGCAGGCGCATTGGCCTGCCTTGTGCGGAAAATCAAACCTGCCGGCGACGGCAGTTCGCAGCATTACTTCTGTGCGTAACGACGGCGGAACTTGTCCACGCGACCGCCGCTATCAACGACCTTCTGCTTGCCGGTATAGAACGGATGCGAGTGGCTGGAGATATCCACCTTCACCAGCGGGTACTCGTTGCCGTCTTCCCACTTGACGGTTTCCTTGGTCGCAATCGTCGAACGCGTCAGGAACGCGAACTCGGACGAAAGGTCCTGGAATACCACCGGACGGTAATTCGGATGGATATCGGCTTTCATGACAGGCTCAAAGCGGTGGAGAAAAGAGCGGCATTATAACGATTGCCTCAGGACCCGGTCAAGGTAAGGCATTCTGCAAGCTTCAGGCCTCACCCCCGTCCCCCAGCGCCCGCCGCACCATGGCCGTGAACTTCATCTGATCCAGCTCCAGCACCACATTGGCCCGCGCCGGCAGCCCCAGCCGATCGCCCCAATCAACCACCGTCGCGCCGCGGGTCAGGCGACCATCCAACTCTACGCCCACATGACAACGTTCACTGCGCGCCACTACGGACGCGTCGATCGCAACCGCCATAGCCAATGCGTCGGCAGCAATGATCCGCCGCCGGCCACGGCGCCGATTCGTTTCGCGCGCCACTCGGAACACACGCCCGAAGAACTCGGCGCGATGATCCCCCTGCGCTAGCCATTGGTCGAACGCATCCTCATCGAAAGCGTGCCGCAGGGTCAGCTCCCAATCGACTAGATCGAAGTCAGGGAAACCCTCGAAGACCACGTGTGCCGCCTCCGGATCAAAACCGACATTGAATTCAGCCGGTACGCGTCCGGTATTACCGTGGCCAGTGACCGCACCGCCCATTACCACCAACCGCTTCACACGCTTCGGTAAGGAGGGATCTAGCTTCAACGCCAAAGCGATATTGGTAAGCGGCGCCAATGCCACCAGTGTCACCTCGCCAGGATGCTCATGAGTCAACCGCAGCAGTGCAAGCGCTGCATGCTCATCCGCCACTCGCATCGTCGGCTCTGGAAATCCCACATCACCCAGACCATCGCGTCCATGTACGAATGCCGCATCCTCCTCGGGCAGACGTACCAGCGGATCCGGGCAACCAGCAAAGACAGGCGTGCTGGCACCGACCAGATCCACCAGCGTGCGTGCATTGCGCACCGTATGCGCCAAACCGACGTTGCCCGCTGCAACGCTAAGGCCAAGCACATCGGCGTGGGCGTGCGCCATCAAAATCGCCAACGCATCATCGACGCCGGGATCGGTGTCGATCAGAAGTAGTGGTTTGCTCATGATGTCTCGGGATACCGATCAATTAGGGCTTGTTCACGCGTTTACGTATCGCACTGCACTGCCGATCCAGCGCTCGATCAGGCGAGCCGCCTGTGCGGGATGATGCGCAAGCATTTGCTCGCCAACTTGCTGCACGGCAGGCAGGAGATGGGCATCCCGCGACAGGTCGGCCATGCGGAAACTCAATTGTCCTGTCTGTCGCGTTCCTAGCACTTCGCCGGGCCCGCGCAATTCCAAATCCTTCTCCGCGATACGGAAGCCGTCATTGGTTTCGCGCATCACCTGCAAGCGCTCACGTGCAAGCTGTCCTAACGGTGGCTGGTAAAGCAGCACACAATTGGAAGCCACGGCGCCCCGTCCTACACGTCCACGCAATTGATGCAATTGCGCCAGGCCAAGCCGCTCACTGTTTTCGATGACCATCAGGCTGGCATTAGGCACATCCACGCCCACCTCGATCACGGTAGTGGCAACCAACACGGCCAGTTCGCCAGCCTTGAAAGCATCCATGACCGCTTGCTTTTGCTTGGGCTTCATACGCCCATGGATCAGCCCAACGCGGCAATCCGCCAATGCATGCGTAAGCTCCGCGTGTGCCGCTTCCGCGGCCTGAGCGCGGAGCTGCTCGGATTCCTCGATCAAGGTGCAAACCCAATATACCTGGCGCCCTTCCATGCACGCAGCATGGATACGCTCGATCACCTCCGCTCGTCGGGCATTCGAGATGGCAATGGTTTGCACCGGCGTACGCCCCGGAGGCAATTCGTCGATAGCCGAGATGTCCAGGTCGGCATAAGCGCTCATCGCCAAGGTACGTGGAATCGGGGTCGCGGTGAGTACCAGCTGATGCGGCACGAGTTCGCCTTCCAGCCCTTTGTCGCGCAAGGCCAATCGCTGCTGCACACCGAAGCGATGCTGCTCATCGACAATCACCAGACCCAGATGGGCAAACTCAACACCCTCCTGCATCAGAGCATGCGTGCCAATAACTACCGGGGTGCCCTCTGCCACATGGCGCATCGCCTGCTGGCGCGCCTTCCCCTGCTGCTTACCGGCCAGCCATTCCACTGCAATGCCAAGTGGTTCGAGCCAATGACGAAAGTTGCGTAAATGCTGTTCCGCCAGCAGCTCCGTCGGCGCCATCAAAGCGACCTGATAGCCAGCTTCCACTGCTGACAATGCGGCAGCACAAGCGACGGCCGTCTTGCCGGAGCCCACATCCCCTTGCACGAGGCGAAGCATGGGGCGCGGCGGGCGGATATCGGCAGCCACCTCACTGATAACCCGCTGCTGCGCCGCGGTGAGATGAAACGGTAGCGACGCCAACCAACGACGTCGCAATTCGCCACTCCCATTCAAGACCGGCGCGCGCCGTTCGCGCACGGCCGCACGCAATCGCTTGAGGCTCATATGCTGGGTAAGCAATTCTTCGAATGCCAATCGCTGCTGCGCCGGATGGCGGCCGGAGATCAACTGATCCAAGCCAGCATCGGGAGGCGGCCGGTGCACATAAAGCAACGCCTCATGGAGCGACGTGAGTCCACATTCAGCGCACAAGGTCGTAGGTATCAGCTCCAGCTCTGCCTCGACTGGAAGATGCTGCAGCGCCTTGGCGATGACAGTGCCCAGTCTTTTTTGTCCAAGCCCTTCCGTGGTGGGATACACCGGCGTGAGACGTTCATCGAGCACAACGTTCGCGTCTTCCTGCAGCCGCTGGTATTGCGGATGGACCATTTCCAGACTGCCTGCACCCTGTCGCACTTCTCCATAGCAAAGCAGGCGCACCCCGGGGCGGAGTTGCTCGGCCTGCGCGCGATTGAAATGGAAGAAACGCAGCAACAAGGTGTGCATGACACCGTCACCGATCGCCACCTTGAGCTGCGGGCGGTAACGATAGCCTTTCTCCACCGCTTCCACGGTGCCTACCACCTGCACGCGCGCGCCTGGGCGTAAATCGGCCATCGGCGTCAGATGCGTGCGGTCCTCGTAACGGAGCGGCAGATGAAACCACAGATCCTGCACCCGATGCAGGCCCAGGCGCGCAAGCGCTTCGACCAGCGCGGGGCCGACGCCACCGAGCGCCGTCACCGGTAACTTGCCCGGGTCGTCGGCCATCGCCGTCAGGGATTGAGGTTTTGGAGCAGCCATCGAAACAAGACTAATTGAGCCTGCCAGCCTGGCGAACCGGATTACCAACCGTCATGGCCGGCAGTCCGCATGCAGATCGGTCAATCCAATACCATCACGGCATCCACCTCCACCTGCGCGCCCTTCGGCAACGCGGAAACCTCAATGGTGGAACGCGCCGGATACGGCTGCTGGAAATAGTCGTTCATGACGGCATTGACGGTGGCGAAATTCGCCAGATCCGTCACGTAGATACCCACGCGAACGAATTTTTCGAGCGAGCCGCCGGCCGCCTCAGCAACGGCTTTCAGATTGTCGAACACTCGACGCGTCTGGACGCTGATATCGCCCTCGACCAAGCTGCCGCTGACCGGATCGAGCGGAATCTGCCCGGAAAAATACACCGTATTGCCTGCACGCACGGCCTGCGAATACGGACCAATGGCGGCAGGAGCCTTATCGGTGGAAATGATGGTACGAGACATGAAGATCATCCGTGGGAGCGAAAGCGGAAGTGTAACGCGAGTGCTCCGGCCCCTCGCCGCAAGAAGGCTCGGGAGGTCAATCTTTCTCAATGCGCAGGGACGCAAAACACCGCTCGCAAGCACTATCGTGCTTTCTCACAAACCGCCCCACCCTCACTTACCCGAAAGAGAGAAAACGGCCGTCGCATTACAATGGATAGCGATACGCCCCGCTTACCACGCCCGTTCGACGTACGCGCCGAATCACTTCGGCCAAGTGCTTGCGATTCTTCACCTCGATGGTGAAAAGCAATGTGGCGGCGGCCATGTCACGTTCGACATATTCCACGTTCTCGATGTTGGAGTCAGCGGCGGCGATCGCTGCCGCCACCGTGGCGAGCACGCCTGGGCGATTGATGACCTCAATGCGCAACTCGGCCCGATAATCCCCCTGCACATCGCGATCCCATTCAATCGCCACGCAGCGCTCGGGCGATTTGCGCAACTCGGCCACATTCGGGCATTCCGTACGATGCACGACGATGCCCTTGCCCGGCGACAGATAGCCAATGATCTCATCGCCCGGCAGCGGATGGCAGCAGTTGGCAAAGCTCAGCACCCCGCGCTCGGCGCCGGTGATATGAATCTTTTCCGTAGGATGCGCAACCGATGTTCCGCGCGCACTGGAACCGCGCGAAGTAACGAGCTGGCCCGCAACCTGGTCTGGCATGCGGTTGCCTAATGCTATGTCGGCCAGTAGCTCCTCTAGGCGCTTCAACTTCGACTTATGCAGGAACTTCTCCAGCGCAGCCGGCTGGATGGCATCGAGGCTGGTACCCAGTGCATCCAGCGCGCGATCGAGCATGCGATGTCCGAAATCCACCGCGTCCTCGTGCTGCAGATGCTTCAGATACTGGCGTATGGCAGTACGCGCCTTGCCAGTAACCACAAACTCAAGCCACGCCGGATTGGGTACTGCAGAAGGCGCGGTGATGATTTCCACCAGCTGCCCCGACTCCAATCGCGTGCGTAATGGCAACAGCTTCTTGTCCACGCGTGCCGCCACTGCATGATCCCCCACATCGGTGTGCACGGCGTAGGCAAAATCCAGAGCCGTGGCGTTGCGTGGCAACGAAAGAATGTCGCCGCGTGGGGTAAACAGATAGGTTTCGTCGGGGAACAGGTCGATCTTGACGTTTTCGATGAACTCCGCCGCAGAAGGCGTGTTTGCCTGACTGTCCGCCAGCGCCGAAAGCCATTCGCGTGCACGCGCCTGTGCGCTATTCGCCGGGCCGCTTTCGGTCTTGTAGGCCCAATGCGCGGCGACGCCCCGCTCGGCCACCGAGTCCATTTCTTCCGTGCGTATCTGCACTTCGATCGGGGCACCGAACGGCCCAAGTAACACGGTATGCAGCGACTGATAGCCGTTGGCTTTGGGTATAGCAATGAAATCCTTGAAGCGGCGATCGACGGGTTTGTACAGCGCGTGCACTACACCCAGTGCCATATAACAGCTCATCGCCGTATCGGTGACAACGCGAAAACCATAGACATCCATCAACTGCGCAAAGCTCTTATGCTCATTGCGCATCTTCGAGTAAATGCTCCACGGCGACTTGATGCGTCCCACCACGCGCACCGGAATCTTTTCTTCGACCAGTCGCGCCGTCAGAGCACCTTCGATGCGCCCCATTGCTTCGCGGCGATTGCCCAGCGCTGCCCGGATGCGCTCGCTGATGACTCGATAACGATCCGGATAGAGCGCGCGAAAACCCAGATCCTGCAGCTCCGCCTTGATCTTGTTCATGCCCAGGCGCTGGGCGATGGGTGCATAGATCTCCAGCGTCTCGCGGGCGATTCGACGGCGCGACTCGGCATCCTTGGCGCCAAGCGTACGCATGTTGTGCAAGCGGTCGGCCAGCTTGATCAGGATGACACGCAGATCGCGCGCCATCGCCAGCAGCATCTTGCGGAAGCTTTCCGCATCCGCTTCCTGTCGGCTGGAAAAGCGCATCTTATCCAGCTTGGTCACGCCGTCGACCAATTCCGCGACTGGCTCGCCGAACTCGCCAGCCAGCTCGACGCGCGTCAGCGCCGTGTCTTCCAGCGTGTCATGCAGAATCGCGGCAATGATGGTTTCCGCATCCATGCCGAACTCGGCAAGAATGCCTGCGACCGCGATCGGGTGAGTGATGTAAGGCTCGCCGCTCTTGCGCGTTTGTCCTTCATGGGCAACAGCACCGACCTGATAGGCGCGTAACACTCGCGCGACGTGCTGCTCAGGGAGGTAGGCAAGACGCTCTTTCAGAGCCTGCACATAAGCCGGCAATGTGGCCATATCCTCGGATGCGGGATGTGTGGCCGCCGACATGGTTTCGCGTCGCCCGTTCAGGCGATCGCCTCGCGTTGCGAGGCGGTGGGAGACAGACAAAGGCGGCTGGCGTTCAGCACATATCCGTCTGGACCGGTCTTACCCGGCCAACGACCGTGCTGTCGACAGCCACCATCCATCAATCGTCTCCGCCTTTGGAGAGATCGTCATCCACTTCCTGGGCCGCCCACTCCAACGCTTCACGTTCGGCACGCTCACGTTCGGCGCGATCGATCTCATCGATGGTGATCTGGTCAATGCGACGATCGGCGATTTCACGCAGCGCCAACACCGTCGGCTTATCGTTATCAGGGTTGACGGCAGGGTCGGCGCCCTTGGCAAGCTGGCGCGCGCGCTTGGTCGCCATAAGCACCAGTTCGAAACGGTTGTCGACCACCTCAAGGCAGTCTTCCACGGTAATGCGGGCCATAGGGAAATCCTTGAACAATAAAAACTTATACGGCCTTACAGTTTATCGACGAGCCCCTTGGCTGGCAATGCGACAGGCTCTTATGATATCCGGCTACCCATGCGCCGGCTCGAAACCGGATGGGCGATCGTGCACAATACAGAACTAACAAGTACAATTTTAATCTCCAGACAGTTTGCAGCGGACCCTTTCTCGATGCCCTCCTTGCCTCGCTTCGCCGCAGTAGCCCGCGTGGTTTTCACGATCGCCGTGATGGCCTTCCTTACAGCTTGCGCGATTGCCCCACCGCGTACCGACGATCCGTTGGAAAAATTCAACCGCAAGAGCTACGCATTCAACATGGCGCTGGACACACATGTCCTCCGTCCGGTGGCGGTCGGCTACACCAAGGTCACGCCGAAGCCGGTGCAGACCTCGATCAGCAACTTCTTTACCAACATCAGGCTGCCGATCAGCATCGCCAATAACCTGCTCCAGGCGCGTCCCAGCGACGCCATAACGGATACGGGCCGCTTCCTGATCAACATGACGGTCGGCCTGGCGGGGTTTTTCGATCCTGCCACCAAGATGCAGATCCCGATCAAGGAAACCGATTTCGGCATTACCCTCGCTCGCTGGGGGGTGCCGGAAGGCGACTTCCTGATGGTGCCTCTGCTGGGTCCGTCGACTTTCCGCGACGTCTGGCAATATCCGGTGGATGGTTACCTGTTCGATCCGCTGAGCTATTTCGAAGCTAACCACAAGTTCCATTACGGGCAGTACTACATCCCGGAAGTGGTCTATTTCATCCAGATGCGTGCACAGCTGCTTGATGCCGATAGCTTCCTGAAAACCGCCTACGATCCTTATGCCTTCGTGCGTGACGCATGGCGCCAAAGCCGCCTCAACAAGATCTACGACGGCAATCCACCCGCAGACGTGATGCTGAAATTGCAGCAAGGCGGCGCGGGGCAGAATCAAAACTTCGATCCCGAAGAGCTGCTCAAGCAACAGCAGCAGTGGGAGCAGCAGCAAAAGCAGCAAAAATCCGGTGGCACATAACGTGACGAGCGTTATTGACTTCTCGTTATGGCGCAATGCTTAAACCCATCAGAGACAAAAAACGGGGCCCATCAGAGCCCCGTTTTTTTATGCCTGCACGCATGCATGCGGCATTCAGTGCAATAGCGCTTCTACACCACATACCTGTGCAAGTGCCTGCATGCCAGCCGGCACATGGCGCGCGGTAATTTGATGTCCGTGCTGATCAGCCTCCGAAAGCGCTGCCAATACGCAAGCCAGACCGGCGCTATCACAGCTGGTCACAGCCGAAAGATCCAGCTGATGACGATCGCCATGCTCAAAGGCAGAGCGCAGCGCAGTGAGCGCGGCCGCCGCCGTGCCGAAGTTCAACACACCGGATACCGAAACGGTATCCGGTGTGTCTATGGCGACTCGGAAGCCCGAGCCAGGGGAATTATTTGCCACCCGTCGCACGGCCTTTGTTTTCCTGTTCCATCTGCTGGAGAGCCTTGCCCCCCTGCGTTTCGAGATCGGCAATGAGCTTGTCGAGACCTTCCTTCTTGATCTCTGCGTCCACCTGGTTGCGATAGTTGGTGATGTAGGAGATGCCTTCGATGATCACATCGTAAGCCTTCCACTGCCCATCAGCCGTCTTATGAAACACGTAGTTCACCGCCAGCGTCTTGCCATCGCTGGTGGTCACCTGCGTACGTACCACGGTGTACTTGTCATTGAGTTCGCCATTGAAGGGCAGAACCTTCACCGTACCTTTGGTGTAGCTCAGCAAACCATCCGCGTAACGGTTGGTCAACGAGTTATAAAACGCTTTGGCAAAGCGTGCGCGCTGTTCCGGCGTCGCCTGGCGTGCATGCATGCCAAGTACCAGAATCGATGCCCAATCAGTATCGAAATGCGGCAGGAAGATCTTGTTTATCAGCGCGACGAGTTTGGGCTTGTTGTTTTGCAGCTCTGCCTTGTGATCGGCGATCTGTGTATCGAGATCATGGGTGATCTGCTCAACGACAGCTTGCGGCGTCGATGCATTGGACGACTGCGAGCTCGATGCGCTCTGCGCGAAGGCCGGTGCCGCGATGACGGCGCAGCCCAGGGCGATGGCGGTGGCAATAGCCAGATGACGCAACATGGAACACTCCTCGTAAGGCCGGCTCAATGCTTGCCGGCAGGGGTATTGGACGAACCGTTGCCACCGGCGTTGTTGCCGCCGCTGGGCGAACCATTCACCAGGAACTTGCCGATCAGGTCTTCCAGCTGCACCGCCGACTGCGTCAGCACGAGCTGGTCACCATCCTTGAGCGAAGTCGGCGAGCCACCAGGTTGAATCGCAACATACTGGCTGCCAATCAAACCACTGGTGAATATCGCTGCTGCCGAATCATCAGGAATCTGGTTGTATTTCTTGTCGATAGCCAGCGTCACTGCCGCATCGAGCTTGGTCGGATCCGCCTTGATGGCAGAGACCGTGCCGATGGCCACACCGGCCATCTTGACCGGCGCGCCTACCGACAGCGTGCCGACATTGGTGAAGTCAGCCTTCACTGAATAGGTGCCGCCGATGGCGTCGGCGACGCCACCGGCCCCGAGGAACTTACCGAGCATCTCCTCAAGTGGCTGGGTTGATTTGGTCAACATCAAGTGACCGCCATTGGCAAGATACGTTTTCGCATTGCCGAACTGCAGTCCTACGTACTGATCGCCCAGCAGACCGCTGGTATAGATCGTTGCCACCGAATCAGCCGGAATCTGGCTGAAGGTCTTCTCGATCGACAGCTTTACGTCGGCCACATCCTTGCCGGGTTCGAGCGTGATGGACTGCACCTGGCCGACGCGCACGCCCGCCACCTTCACCGGCGCACGCTGCTTGAGCTGGCCGATATTGGTGAATTGTGCGTCGACGGTATAGCTCGCGCCCTGATGCGTGCTGACGACCGAGGTGGTTTGCGTGGCCAAATAAGCCAGCGCAGCAAATCCGAATACGATGAACAGGCCGGTGCCGACGGCATAGGATTTTCTCTGGCTCACGGCGAGGTCCTCAAATAAAAGCAGTGGGTCATGACGGTCACATCAGGAAAGCGGTAAGCACGAAGTCCAGCGCGAGAATCGCGATGGAGGAAGTCACCACGGTACGTGTCGTGGCATAAGCCACGCCCTCGCTGGTGGGTGGCGTGGTGTATCCCTGGAATACGGCAATCAGCGAGACCACCGAACCGAACACCAGGCTCTTCCACACCACACCGTTGATCACGTCATCCCACACGTCTACGTTCGAGATCATGTTGGACCAGAACGTACCGTTGTCGACGCCCAGCCAGTTCACCGCAACGAGGTGACCGCCAAAAATACCCAAGGCGCAGAACACGCAACACAGCAGCGGCATGGCAATGAGACCGGCAAGGAAACGCGGCGCGACGACATAGGCAATCGGATCGACCGCCATCATTTCCATGGCAGCAATCTGATCGGTCGCACGCATCAGGCCAATCTCCGCCGTAATCGACGTGCCTGCGCGACCGGCAAACAACAAAGCCGTCACCACGGGTCCCAATTCGCGATAAATCGCCAGCGCCACCACCGAACCGGTGGCCGACGTGCCGCCGAAAATCGACAACACATGATAAAGCTGCAAGGCCAGCACCATGCCGATGAACAACCCGCAGGTCATGATGATGGTGAGGCTCATCGCACCGACGAACCACAATTGACGCACCGTCTCGCGCGCATACCTCAGGCTGAGCGGAAGCGACGCCAATATTCGCAGCAGAAAGATTCCGCAATGGCCGATCTGCGCCAACGACTGCAGCACAACGTTTCCGCTATCTGTCCGTGTGCTCATGCCATACCCTGCTTGAAACCGAGAGCCTGCGCATAATCACCGGCCGGGTATTGAAACGGCACAGGACCGTCCACTTCACCACCAAAGAATTGGCGCGTCCAGGGAGAATCCTCTTCGGCAATGACCTTAGGGTCGCCCTGTGCCACCACTTTGCCGTTGGCGATCAGGTAGACATGATCAGCGACTTGCTTGATCGCATCCAGCTCATGCGCCACCAATACGCTGGTAATACCGAGCGTCTCGTTGAGCGTCCGGATTAACTTGAGCACCTGGTTGAGCGCGATCGGATCCAGTCCCACGAACGGTTCGTCGTAAAGAATCAGCATGGGATCGAACACGATCGCACGAGCCAGCGCCACGCGCCGCGCCATGCCACCGGAAAGCTCGCTGGGCATCAATGACGCCGCGCCACGCAAACCCACTGCCTGCAGCTTGGTCAGCACGATGTTGCGTATCAGCACTTCCGGCAAACGGGTGTGCTGGCGCAGCGGGAACGCCACGTTTTCGAACACATCGAAATCCGTCAGCAGCGCGGAATTCTGGAACAGATAGCCGATGCGTTCGCGCAAATCGAACAGCGCCTCGCGCGATAGTTCCGGCACATTGAGCCCATCCACCCTTACCTCGCCCACCTTGCCCCTCATCTGGCCGGTGATGTGCTTGAGCAGCGTGGTCTTGCCGGTACCGCTGGGACCCATGATGGCCGTGACCTTGCCGCGCGGGATATCCAGGTCCAGTGCATCGAACACACTCTTACCGTTGAGCACCGTGGTGAGGCCACGGATGCGCACCAGGGTACGATCGTCGGACTTGGCTTGGACGGTATCGGTCATGGGCAATGGGCGCGGGGGAAAGTGTTCAAGTTAACTGAACTGCCAGCCTAATGCCATACAGTCCAGTACAGTAATGATCTGAATTCAGGTGTCCGTCAGCAGCTCACGGATCAAGGTTTCGTGACGCTGACACTGCAGGGCACTGCGCTGGCGCACCGCCCGCACGATGGCTTGAAGCGTATCCAACGCCTCTTCGAACCGGTCGTTGACGATGATGTAGTCGAACTCGTGCGCATGCGCGATCTCCCCGCGCGAATTGCGTAGCCGGCGCTCGATCACTTCCTCGCTATCGGAACCACGACCACGCAGCCGGCGTTCCAGTTCGGTGCGCGACGGCGGCAGGATAAACACGTTGACGCAATCAGGCTTGGCCCGGCGCACCTGCGCCGCCCCCTGCCAGTCGATCTCCAACAGCACGTCCCTTCCCTGCTGAAGAAGCTCCTGCACGGTCTTGCGCGACGTGCCGTAGAAGTTGCCATGAACTTCAGCATGTTCGAGAAAGATGCCCTCATCCACCTCACGCTCAAAAGCGGTCCGTTCCACAAAATAATAGTGTCGGCCGTACTGCTCGCCCGGACGAGGCGGGCGCGTCGTATGGGAGATCGAAAGCGAAATATCCGGTTCACGCTCAAGAAGTGCGTTGACCAGCGTGGACTTGCCTGCCCCAGAAGGCGCGGCAACGATGAACAACGTGCCGTCAACAGACATGCGCCAGCGTCTCCCTGGCTGCATTCCGGTGACGGTGCGTCTCCTGCGAGGGAAAACGCAAGCCGATAAAGCCTTTCGCACTGAAGACGATCGCCTTCATTCGATGTTCTGCACTTGTTCGCGCATCTGTTCAATCAGCACCTTCAGCTCGACCGCTGCGTTCGTACTGCGCGCATCGACCGATTTCGAGCCCAAGGTATTCGCCTCGCGATTGAACTCCTGCATGAGAAAATCCAGGCGCCTGCCCACCGGCTCCTTCAGGTCGAGCACACGACGCGTTTCTGCGATGTGCGTGCTGAGACGATCCAGCTCCTCATCCACGTCGGCACGAGTAACCTGCAGCAATAGTTCTTGCTCAAGACGGCCCGGATCGACAGGCTGCTTCAGATCAGCCAGCCGTGATTCAAGCCTGGCACGCAAAGCCACGCGAATCTCCGGCACCCAGCTTCGTACATCGGTCACGATGCGTTCGATAGCATCCAGCCGCTCGCGCAAGATATCGCCTAATTTGGCGCCCTCGCGCTCCCGGGTGGCCGTGAATGCATCCAGCGCACGGTCCAGCACCTCCAGCAAAGCAGCTTGCTGCGCCTCCGGATCCATTTCCGCATGCTGCAACACCCCCGGAAAACGCAGCAACTCCGTAAATTCGATACGCATGCGCGGAAACCGGGCCTCCATATCCAGCGCCAGCTCCGACAGACGATTCACCATCGCGCTATCGACTTGCAGCGATTCACCGCGCGACTCCCCTCGGCGCACGATCACGTCCACCTTGCCGCGAGATAACCGGCCGGTGATCCGTTCGCGCAAAGCCGACTCGAAAACACGCATGTCTTCCGGCAGGCGCGGGCTGAGTTCGAGATAGCGATGATTGACTGCGCGCAGCTCGCACGTCAGCGCCCCTGAGGATGTGGCAACGTCGGCGGAAGCATAGGCGGTCATGCTACGGATCATGGATGCTGGGGTCCCAGTCGGTAGGGAAAGAGGCCAATGGTAAACTGTCCCACCCTCACTTGCCCAACAAGCTTATGACTGTGTCCCGCCCAAGCGGTCGCGCTAGTGACCAGTTGCGCAGCATCACCATCGAACGCCACTACACCCGCCATGCCGAGGGTTCGGTGCTGATCGCCTTCGGTGATACCCGTGTGCTTTGCACCGCCAGCATCGAAGATCGCCTGCCTCCCTGGTTGCGCGGCAAGAACGAAGGCTGGGTCACCGCCGAATACGGCATGCTGCCCCGCGCCACCTCCACCCGCACGCAACGCGAAGCGACGCGTGGCAGCCAAGGTGGCCGCACCATGGAAATCCAGCGTCTGATCGGCCGCAGCCTGCGCGCCTGCGTGGATCGCCAGGCACTCGGCGAACGCGTGATCACCTTGGACTGCGATGTGCTACAGGCCGATGGCGGCACACGTACGGCGGCCATCACCGGCGCCTACGTGGCGCTGGTTGATGCCGTGAATGTATTGATGAAACGTGAGAATCTGCGGCGCAATCCGATCCTCGGTGCCGTGGCCGCGATCTCGGTCGGCATCTACCAGGGCATGCCAGTGCTCGACCTCGATTACGCCGAGGATGCCAACTGCGATACCGACATGAACATCGTGATGAACGACGGTGGCGGCATCATCGAAGTGCAAGGCACCGCTGAAGGCCATGCATTCCGCCGCGACGAGATGGATACCATGCTCAACCTTGCGGAAAAAGGCATCGCCGAGTTGATCGGTCTGCAACGCGCGGCGCTTGAGCTAGGCTGACCCGTGCAACGTATCGTTCTCGCGAGCAGCAATCGCGGCAAGCTTGCCGAGTTCAACGCGCTGCTCGCCGGCAGCCGTTTCGAAGTCATCCCACAAGCAGAACTAGGGGTGGAAGACGCCGAAGAAACCGGCCTCACGTTCGTTGAAAACGCCTTGCTCAAGGCCCGGCACGCTGCACGCGTCACCGGACTGCCTGCGCTGGCCGACGATTCGGGTTTGTGCGTGCCCAGGCTGCGTGGCGCCCCCGGTCTCTACTCCGCACGCTACAGCGGGGTACATGGCGATTCGGCCGCGAACAATGCGCGCTTGCTGGGTGAACTCGATGGCGTACCACCCGAGCAACGCAATGCGTTTTTCATCTGTGTGCTGGCCTTGCTCTGGCATGCCGACGATCCGGCGCCGCTTATCGCGGAAGGCCGCTGGCATGGCCGCGTGCTCGATGGGGCACGCGGCACGCGCGGCTTCGGCTATGACCCTCTGTTTCTACCGCACGGCCAATCCGCCAGTGCCGCCGAACTCGAACCTGAAATCAAGAATCGGCTGAGCCATCGCGGGCAGGCTATGGCTAAGCTGCACACGCGCATTGCCGAATGGCATGCCTGACATGTCGTTGATCGCACCCCCGCTGGCGCTCTACGTCCACATGCCGTGGTGTGTAAAAAAATGTCCGTACTGCGATTTCAATTCGCACGGCTTGCGCGGTGAGCCGCCCTACGCGCAGTACGTCGAGGCCCTGCTGGCCGATCTGGACGCCGATCGCCTCGATTTCGACCAAGCGTGGCCCGATCGCCCCATCATCAGTGTGTTCTTTGGCGGCGGCACGCCAAGCCTGTTCGCCCCCGACCTGATCGCGCGCTTTCTCGACGCTGCACGCGCACGCCTTCGTTTTATGGAGTCGTGCGAAGTCACCTTGGAAACCAATCCAGGAACCGTCGAACACGGTCGTTTCGATGGCTATCTTGCAGCCGGCGTCAATCGCATTTCCTTCGGCATCCAAAGCTTCGACGACGATAAACTCAGGCGCCTGGGCCGCATCCACTCGTCTGCTGAAGCAGAGGTCGCGGTGAAGTCCGCGCAAGATGCGGGCTTCGACAACATCAATCTCGACCTGATGTATGCACTGCCAGAGCAAACGCTGTCCGGGGCATTGAGCGATGTAGATCGCGCAATAGCGCTGCAGCCAACGCACATGTCCCATTACCAGCTTACGTTGGAACCCAACACGGTCTTCGCCGCCCATCCGCCGCCGCTACCGGACGACGATGCCGCCTGGGCCATGCAGGAGGCCTGCGAAAGCCGGCTGGCCGAAGCCGGCTACGCGCAATATGAGGTTTCCGCCTATGCCCGGCCCGGACGGCGGTGTGAGCACAACCTCAATTACTGGCGTTTCGGCGATTATCTCGGCCTGGGCGCTGGCGCACATGGCAAGCTCACCGATGTGTCCACCGGACAAGTACTGCGCCGCTGGAAAATCCGTCATCCCAACGCCTACCTGGGAGCCGCCGGCACACCCACCCGCCTGGGGGGGCATGCCGCCGTGCCGGTCGATGAGCTGCCCTTCGAATACATGCTCAATGCCCTGCGCCTGATCGATGGCGTGCCCCTGGACGACTTCAGCGCCCGAACCGGCCTGCCCCTGGACCGGATCGCCAGTGCCCTGCTCGCCGGGCACCAAAAAGGCTGGCTCGAAGACGATCCCCGACATTTGCGCACCACACCACTTGGGCAACGCTTCCTCAACGACGTCATTGCCAGCTTCCTGGAGTAATTCCTTTCGTTCGCTGCTCAAAACCGAAGAATCACGGGCAAAGCATGCCCTGGTTGCCGGCCCTCCGTGCCGCCCCCCTTCGGGAACGGAAAGCCCGCTTAGCGCACCGCTCATGACGGAGCTCTCCAACCGGCATACACTGCCTATCGGGGAACTTAAGGGGATTGCATGCCATGGATGTCGAGCCGAGGGTCCATCCACCGTCTGGCCGCCGTGCCGATCTCGGGCGGATGCCTCTGCGCGTGCGCAAATTGATCGATACGGCCTGCACGCTATGCGATCACTGGGTCGAACCCACCTTGCGGATATGCCTGGATCGCTTCGACAAGCGCCTTTACGAACAGGCTGAAAAATCACGCAACCATCTCGAACAGCAACGCTGCTTTGACAGCCGCAACCTGCTGCAACATGGACGCGCTGCACTGATCCAGGCGTTCGCTGCAAAATTGCGCGAGAGCTTCGAGCATATGGGTGAAGCAGATGGCGAGCAGGATTCGCAACCGCTGAGCCTGCAGTCACTCACCTTGCTAGACCGCACGGAACATGAGCTGACCGCCGCACTCGACAAACTCGCCGCGCGTAGCGAGGCCAAGAATGGCCCCATTCTGTACGAACTTTCCTACCGGCTCGCCGTGCTGGTGGCGTCAGCGCCCCTGGAAGGCAAACAGCTGCCACTCGGACCGCAGAACATGGCGCACATCTTGCGCGTGGTCAGCGATCCACTCAGCCTGCCGCTTGAACATCGCCTGATGTTGTTAGAGGTCTTCGAAACCAGCGTCAGCGGCACCTTGGTTTCCCTCTATGAGGGCATCAACGCCAAATTGCTTGCTGACAATATTCTTCCGCAGCTGCGTCCATTCGCCGCCGCAAGGCCCAGCCATGGTCCTGCGCACGCCGGCGCACCGACGGCCACCGCGGCTACGCCAGCAACACCGCCTCCCAGCACGACCGAACGCAACAGCAGCGAACCCATTGCAGTGCTCGAAACCTTGCGCGACCTGCTTGCGCGGCAGCGCGTCGCGTCATACGGTCCGGCACCTTCGGCCAGCGGGCGCACGGCTTCGCTCGACGAACTGCAAGTAGCGCTGTCGGCGCTGCAGCAACACATGATTCAGGTCACCGATCGCACGAGCAAGGAACTGCGCAGCGCGCAGCGCCTGCATGAAGAACTGCTGCAACAGCTCAATGTCGGCCTGCCGCCCGGCGCACCACGCACGCAGCTCACGCCCGAGCAAGGCGATACGGTGGAGCTGGTCGCGATGCTGTTCGAGCAGCTCGCGCAACAACTGCATCACGGCCCGGATGCAAACGCGCTGCTGGGCAATCTGCAACTTCCATTGCTGCGCCTGGCGTTGACCGACCACAACTTTTTCGATCAGCGCGAGCATCCGGGACGCCAGCTGCTAGGCAAGGTCGCCGAAACGATCGATGACTGGCTGGACGGCCCGAATGGTGAAACCGACCATCAGCTGCTCGCCAAACTCAGCCAACTGGTGGAGCGCACGCAGCGCGAACCGCCCACGGCAGGCCTCTATACCAGTCTGCTGGCGGATATCGAATACCATCTCGGCCAACTGGCGCGCAAAGCACAAACGACAGAACGACGCCATATCGAAGCGATGCAAGGTCGCGAGCGGCTTGAGCAAGCTCGTCAACGCGCCGATGAATTGATGGCCGAACGCTTCGCAGTGACTTCACCACGCGGACTGCTGCGCACCTTGCTCGAACGCGCATGGACCGACGTGCTGGCATTGACACTGCTTCGCCACGGTGAGCACAGCGATGCCTTCCGCCATCAACTGCGCATTACCGACCAACTGCTCGGTCAGTTCCCGGTGAACGACGCGGCCGTGCTACGCCAGGAAGTCGAAACCGGCTTGCAGCAAATCGGCATGCATGCCGATGAAGCCGAACAGGTCGCGCAACGATTGATCAGTGTGGAAACGCCGGCCCCTGTCGACGCGCCCGTCACGGTGCTGGATATCCCTGCTCCCAAACCCACCGCCGAGCCGGCCGCCAAAACACCATCCGAACCACCTGCGCCATCGCCCACTACTCCGCCGGTCACCGCTGCCAAGCCGCCATCCGCCACGGCACGTACCGTCGAACCACCCAGTGCGACCGATCTTGCCATCCGTCTCAAGCAGCGCCAGCGCCTGGGCGAACAACGCAGCCAGGAACCGGCCGCAACGCCCACGCAAGCTGCCGTGGTGCCGCCGCTCGGTTTGCGCGAGGCACGCATCCATAATCGCCTGCGTCAGCTTCCGTTCGGCACATGGTTCGAATTCACCGACCAAGCCACCGGCAAGTCCACGCAATACAAGCTGGCGTGGTTCTCGCCGGTATCCGGCAATAGCCTGTTTGTAAATCGCCGCGGCCAACGCAGCGATATGATGAATTTGCAAGAACTCGCACGCGCCATTGCCGATGGACGGGTACGCGAACTGTCCCAGCACCAGGAAAATCTGCTCGACCGCGCCTGGCATGCGTTGACCGCTAGCCTGCTACGGCCCACTGCGCCCCTGCCGGAAGCCCACTCATGACGACGCCCGAACAACGTCGCGCCCCGCGCAAGCGTCCGTATTACAGCGTGACGGTGACCGATACGATCACTGGCCAGCCGCTTGGGCATCTGGGCAATCTTTCCGTGAATGGCATGCTGTTGATCGGCCAACACACGCCACGTGGCGAGGCGGTGTATCAGGTCAGCCTGCCCTTGCCGTCCCAGGATGGCAGCATGCAGAGCATTGAAGTCGGTATCCAGGAGCAATGGCACGAACCCGCCGCCACCCCCGGGCAAATATGGTGCGGCTATCGCATCATCGCCATCGGCAATGCCGATGCGGTGCAACTGGAGCACTGGCTGCAGCAGGCCTGACGACGAAGCCGCGAAGCCGATGGCGTTAGACTGGCCGACTTGAGACACCGCCAGTTTGGAACGCCCCTCCATGAGCCACGATCTCGCTTCGCTGTACCCCCAACACGTCGCCACCCTGCGTCAGCGTGCGGACAAAGCACTGGCCCTGGGCGGTTTCGATCATCTGCTGGTGGCTGCCAGCACACCTCTGCGCAAATTTCTGGACGATCAGGATTACCCCTTCGTCGCCAACCCTCATTTCCGTCACTGGTTGCCACTGACCAACGCGCCAGGCAGTTGGCTGGCGTATACACCGGGCAGCAAACCGAGACTGATCTTCGTGCAGCCGCGCGATTACTGGCACGTTGTGCCTGCTGCGCCCAGCGGCTACTGGGTCGATCAGTTCGACATCACCATCGTGCGCACCCATGCCGAAGCCGTTGCAGCGCTGCCCCAGGGGCACCGCGCCGTGATCGCTCCCGAATGCCCCAGCATCGAGGGCGTCGAGGTCAACCATCCGCCGGCCGTGCTCGATTACCTGCACTGGCATCGCAGTTACAAGACACCCTACGAGCTTGAACTGATGCGCGAAGCCAGTCGTATCGGAGCACGCGCGCACCGGGCCGCGGAACAAGCCTTTCGCAGGGGTGAAAGCGAGTTCGGCATTCATATGGCCTATCTCGCTGCCGCCGGACAGATCGATGCGGAGCTGCCTTACGCCAGCATCGTCGGCCTCAACGAACACGGCGCCGTTCTGCACTACACCCACTTTGACCGCACGCCGCCGACACAGAGCCGTTCGTTTCTGATCGATGCAGGCGCTAGCGCAGCCGGCTATGCCAGCGACATCACGCGCACCTACGCTGCCTCCGGCCATCAAGCATTCCAAGCCCTGATCGACAGCGTCGAACGTGCACAGCAAGGTTTCGCTGGGAAAGTGAAGGCCGGGCAAAGCTATCCGGAATTGCACATTCACGCCCATCACGTGCTGGCCGAGGTATTGCGCGAACACGGCCTGATCCGCGCGAGCGCCGAAAGCGCGGTGCAATCCGGCATTACCTCGGCCTTTTTCCCGCATGGCCTCGGCCATCCGATCGGCCTGCAAGTGCACGACGTCGCCGGCTTCCAGGCCAGCGAACACGGCGGCAACATACCGCGTCCCGAAGGTCATCCCTATCTGCGCATGACGCGCGTACTTGAGCCCGGCATGGTCGTCACGATCGAACCAGGCCTGTATTTCATCGATATGCTGCTGGAAGAACTGCGCGGCAAACCGGCGGCTGCAGATATCGACTGGAACAAAGTCGACGCCCTCCGTCCTTACGGTGGCATCCGCATCGAAGATGATGTGGTTTGCACTGAGGGCGAACCGGAAAACCTGACACGCGATGCGTTTGCGCTGACGGACTAGCCCTACCACTCAACCGCCTTCGCGCGGGCGTGGTTCTCCTTGCGCCAATTCCCGCAAGGCGTTTTCCTATGCATGGACCAGGCTGGATCCCGCTCTCGCACCGCAGCGGGAATGACCGCACAGCAAGAGGGACGCCACCCATGTTGGCGACAAGCCTCCGCAACCATGCGGCGCCATGGCGCACACCATCGGGCCGCAAACGGCGCTATGCTCCGCCGCATGTCATAGTCGTTAGGACGCCTGCACTATGCACATGCTGCCCGAGCAAATCCGTCCCACTCCGCCACGCAGCGCGCTGCGCCGGCTGAGCGCCAAACTGATCTTCATCGTTCTCGCGAAGATCGTCCTGCTCGCCCTGATCGGCTGGTACATCGCCGCGCACTACCCGCGCGCGGATACGCGCCCGGCAGCCATCGAACGCCTGCTCGCTCCCTCTCCGTCCATCACGCCGGAAGCCAAGCCATGATGATCGATTCGGACGTCGTCACACTCTCACGCCTGCAATTCGCCCTCACGGCGCTCTATCACTTTCTGTTCGTACCGCTCACGCTGGGGCTGGTGTGGATCCTGGCGATCATGGAAAGCGTGTACGTCATGACCGGACGCGAAGTCTGGAAACGCATGGTGCAATTCTGGGGTGTGCTGTTCGGCATCAATTTCGCCATGGGCGTGGCCACCGGCGTCACCATGGAATTCCAGTTCGGCATGAATTGGGCCTATTACTCACACTATGTCGGCGACGTGTTTGGCACGCCGCTGGCCTTGGAAGGCCTGATGGCTTTCTTTCTGGAAGGCACGCTGGTGGGCCTGTTCTTCATCGGCTGGCATCGCCTCTCACGGCTAGGTCACCTGCTAGTGACGTGGTTCCTGGCGCTTGGCACCAACCTATCTGCATTGTGGATACTGGTTGCCAACGGGTGGATGCAGAATCCGGTCGGCGCCAAGTTCAACCCGCAGACCATGCGCATGGAGGTCACTTCATTCGCCGATGTGCTGTTCAATCCGGTAGCGCAGGCGAAATTCGTGCACACCGTCAGCGCGGGCTATGTGCTGGGCTCGATGTTCGTACTGTCGATCAGCGCGTGGTATCTGCTGCGCGGACGCAACATCGACTTCGCTCGCCGTTCGATGACGGTAGCGGCCAGTTTCGGCTTAGCGGCGTCCTTGTCGGTGGTCGTGCTCGGTGACGAATCCGGCTATGCCGTGTCCGAAAACCAGAAAATGAAGATGGCCGCCATTGAAGCAATGTGGGAAACGGAACCGCCACCGGCCTCCTTCACCGTGTTCGGCATTCCCGATGTACCGAATCGCACAACACATTTTGCCTTGCGCATTCCCTGGGTGATGGGCCTGATCGGTACCCGCTCGCTCGACAAACCCATTCCCGGCATCAACAACTTGGTGGAAGACGCCAAGGGCAAGATCGGCGATGGCATCCATGCTTACGATGCCATGCTGGCTTTGCGCAAAGACCCTCATGACATTCAAGCCAAGTCGACATTGATGCAATTCGACGACGACATGGGCTACGCCCTGCTGCTCAAGCGTTACGTCGCCGACCCACGCCAGGCCACGCCCGCCGATATCGACAAGGCCGCCCAGTCCACCATCCCGAATGTGCCGGTCTTGTTCTGGTCCTTCCGCATCATGGTCGCCTGCGGCTTCTATTTCATTGCCCTGTTCGCCTATTCATTCTGGCTGGCGAGCAAACGACAGCTTCATCGCCATCGCTGGTATCTGAAGCTCGCGCTATACAGCCTGCCGCTACCGTGGCTTGCCGCCGAACTGGGCTGGATCGTGGCCGAATATGGCCGCCAGCCTTGGGCCATCGAAGGCATTCTGCCGACGGCGCTCGGCGTGTCTTCGCTCTCGGAAGGACAGGTGCTGACCTCGCTGGGCGGCTTCGTGCTGTTCTACACCTTGTTGGCGATCATCGAGGCGAGCTTGATGCTCAAGTACGCACGCAAAGGACCTGACGAGCTCGGCATCTGGCCGGTACGCGATGTTTCGCTTTCACTGGAAAACAGCGCAGCTGCGCACTGAGGAGAACGCCATGTTCGATATCACGACATTGCGAGTGATCTGGTGGGTGTTGCTAGGTGCCTTGCTGATCGGCTTTGCGGTCATGGACGGTTTCGACTTCGGGCTTGCCGCCCTGCTGCGTATCCTGGGACGCGACGAACACGAGCGCCACGTTCTACTGCAAACCATCGAGCCGACCTGGGAAGGCAACCAGGTGTGGTTCATCCTGGGTGGCGGCGCGGTGTTTGCGGCGTGGCCGATTCTTTACGCCACGGCGTTCTCAGGTTTGTATTTCGCACTCGCGCTGGTGCTGCTGGCTTTCATCCTGCGGCCAGTGGGATTCAACTTTCGCGGCAAAATGCAGGATGCGCGTTGGCGCGCGGTGTGGGATGGCGCGCTGATCTTTTCCGGTTTCGTGGTGATGCTGATCACCGGCGTGGCGTTCGGCAATCTGTTCCTTGGCCTGCCATTCCGTTATGACGACGATCTGTACATGACCTGGCAGGGCGGCTTCTTCAATTTGCTGCAGCCTTTCGCCATCCTTGCCGGCCTGGTCAGTATCACTATGCTGCTTACGCACGGAGCATGCTGGGCGGCCTACCGTGCCGATCACACCATTGCAGGCCGTGCGGTACGCATCGCACGCTGGATGGCGCTGGCGTATGCCATCACCTTTGTCGGCGACGGCATCTGGCTGGGTTATGGCATCCCCGGTTTTGCCATAGCCGGTCCGGTCGTCACGGATGGCGTATCCAATCCCCTGCTCAAACAGGTGGTCGTGGGTAGCAGCTGGTTTGCCAGCTACATGATCCATCCCTGGTTCTGGCTGGCCCCGATACTCGGTATCGCAGGCGCGATCGGAGTGCAGTGGACCGTAGGCAAAATGAATCTGTTCGGTTTCCTGTGCAGCAGCCTGATGATCATAGGCACGATTCTCGCTGCGGGTTTCTCGCTGTTTCCCTTCCTGCTGCCGTCACGGCTCGATCCGCGTTCCAGCCTGACGGTCTGGGATGCCTCATCCAGTCATGGCACGTTGATGCTGATGCTTGGCGCCGTCGTCGTGTTCCTGCCACTCATCATCATCTACACCAGCTGGGTCTACCGCGTCATGCGCGGGCGCGTGCTGCTGAAGGACGCACACCCTTCGAATCACGGTTATTGAGGAGCCAAGCATGTGGTACTTCACCTGGATACTGGGACTTGGGCTGGCCTGTGCCTTCGCCATCCTCAATGCGATGTGGTACGAGGTGCACGCGACCGATGAAGCGCGTCGGCAACAGGAGTCGCCCTCACCGTAGGCATCGTGTGGCTTCAGGATCGGTTTCTGCGATCATCGGAAACACGGCGATGATGCATGCGTTTCCCCACTCGACGGCATCATCATTCCCGCGAATGCGCGGGATTCGCCGATGCTTTGACGCCATGCAGAAACTCATGGTTCAAAGCCGCTGGAAATTCCACCATCGCATCTGACCGATCGCCGGATCGGTCATTCCCGGCTCGCCGGTTTCCACATGACCCGCCAGACGTTGCAGGAAACCCGCTTCCGCATCGGCGCGCACCAGCAGATCGTACCAACCGTAGCTATCGCTCAAATTCCAACGTCGCTCGACGTTCTCGCCCGGCTTCAGCAGGTACGTTATCGACTCGCTGTTGTAGAGGTTTTCGACCGATACGTTGCAAAAAGCATCGCCCTCGTTCATCAGCGTGAGCACGACTTGCGCCTGACCACGGTCGTAGTGGCTGCTGACCTGCAGGGCTGTCTTGCGCGAACGGCCACTGCCTTTGAAGCTGCGCAAGAAGCCGTTCGGTCCATGCACGTAGAACTCGTAAGCATCCTGGACAGGTAGACCCGCAGACAGCGATTGCCCCGCATCGACGGTGTAGAACCACGGCCCATTCGCATCGTCGCCTGAGCGCACGTAGAAACACGCCCCCGCACTACCCGTATTCTGGAGCGCGAGATGCAGCTGGCCATCCGCCAATTGCCCGCTTGCCTGCAGCTCATAAGGCAGCGCACGCGCCGGTTTGATGCCCGGCTCCTGTTGCGGCAGCATCTGTTCCGCCGGAGGCAGGGGGGAATAATCGGGGTGACGCAAGGCATCCGGCGGCACATACGTCGCCGTGCTCGGCAGCGGAACGTGCATGCCATCCGGCTTGGAAAAATCGAACGCCGAGGTCAGGTCACCGCATACCGCGCGACGCCACGGCGTAATGTTGGGCATCTGCAGACCGGGATGAGTGTTCGCATACCGCTGCTCGACAAAGCGGATGATCGAGGTGTGGTCGAACACTTGCGAGCACACCCAGCCGCCCTTGCTCCATGGCGATACCACGATCATCGGCACGCGCGGTCCCAATCCATACGGGCCACTGGGATAAAACGTGTTACCAGGGAATAGCTCATTCACCGTCGACACCGTCGACTGCCCCTGCTGGTCGCTCGGCGGCACACACGGCGGCACCATGTGATCGAAGAAACCGTCGTTTTCGTCATAGGTGATGAACAGAACCGTCTTGCTGAAAACGTCGGGATTGCTGGTCAATGCATCCAGCACCTGCGAGATGTACCAGGCGCCGTAATTCGCCGGCCAGTTCGGATGCTCGCTGTACGCTTCCGGCGCGGCGATCCAGGAAATCTGCGGCAGCTTGTTGCTCAACACGTCACTGCGCAACTCGTCGAACAGCGTACCGCCCGCCGAGATGTTGGTGCCGGTGCGCGCGCCTTCGTACAAGGGACTTCCCGGTTGCGCATTCCGGTATTGCAGGAAGTACAGCAACGAGTTGTCGCCGTAATTGCCGATGTAGGCGTCATCGGTCCAGCCCCAGGAACCGGCCGCATCCAGGCCGTTGCCGGCATCCTGGTAAAGCTTCCAGGAAATACCGGCATTCTGCAGCACTTCGGGGAACGTGGACCAGGAATAACCCGCCTCCGCGTTATCGATCACCGGGCCACCGCCCGCACCGTCGTTACCGACCCAGCCTGTCCACATGTAATAGCGGTTCGGATCGGTGGGTCCCATCACCGAACAGTGATAGGCATCGCAAACGGTAAAAGCATCGGCCAGCGCGTAGTGGTACGGAATGTCCTCGCGTGTGAGATACGCCATCGTGGTAGTACCCTTGCTCGGCACCCATTGGTCGTAGCGACCTGCGTTCCACGCGGCATGGGTGCTTGTCCAATCGTGGGCGAGGTCTTCCAAAAATTGCAGCCCCAGATCGGGCGCCGTCGGACGAAACGGCAGCACGTAGCTCGATCCGTCGGGCTGATGCCACACCGAGCTACCCGTAGCCAAGTTCACCGGGCGAGGATCGCCAAATCCGCGCACACCTTTCAGCGAACCGAGGTAATGATCGAAAGAGCGATTTTCCTGCATCAGGATCACGATGTGCTCGACATCTTCGATCGTGCCCGTGCGCCGATAAGCGGGAATCTCCAGTGCACGTGCAATGCTGGCAGGGAGCATCGAGGCAAGCGTAGTGCTTCCCAGAAGCTGCAGGAACCTGCGGCGGTTCATCGACGTCATGCTGCATCCTCTTCTGCTTGCGGCGTCATGGCGCACGATGCTGCGCGGTCAACGTTGCAGGCATGCGACATTCATGGGACGAGCCTGCGAAGTTCGCACGTCGTCACGATGCATGCAAATCGGATGCATGCTTCACCCTCTCCATGATCCATCTGCGCAGCAAAGAATCCATCAACGCCGCGTCAGCAAGGACTCGATCGCTTCCGGATCCTTAGGCACATCCGCCGTCAGCACATCGTTACCATCGCGTGTCACGGCTACGTCATCCTCGATGCGAATGCCAATGCCACGCCACGCTTCCGGCACAGACATGTCATCAGGCGCGATGTAAATACCCGGCTCCACCGTAAGCACCATACCCGGCTCGAGCAGGCGCGATTCGCCATCGACGCGATAGTCGCCGACATCGTGCACATCCAGCCCCAGCCAATGGCTGGTCTTGGCAGGGAAAAAACGCTTGTAGCTCCCTTGCGCGATCACCTCCGCCGGCTCTTCTTTCAGCAATCCAAGCGCACACAGGCCTTCGGCAATGACGTGCACCGCCACTTCGTGCGCGGTGTTGTAGGAACGACCAGGCTTTACTTCATCGATAGCGGCTTGTTGCGCAGTAAGCACGATTTCATACAGTGCGCGCTGCTCGCGGCTATAACGTCCATTTACTGGAAAACTGCGGCTGATATCGGAGGCATAGCACTCCCATTCCGCACCGGCATCGATCAACAGCAAATCACCGTTCTTCAATGGCGAGCGATTGGCCTGGTAATGCATGACACAGGCATTGACGCCTGCCGCCACGATGGGCGGAAACGCTGCAACGGCGCCACGCCCACGCATCACCCGCAATAATTCGGCTTCCACTTCGTATTCGTGCCGGCCGGCGCGTGCCATGCTCATCGCCGCCACATGCGCTTCCGCCGCAATCGCGGCGGAAGCGCGCATCACTTTCAATTCGGCACGGGATTTATACAGGCGCAGATCGTGCAGCAGATGGCCGAGCGCCACGAACTCCTTCGGCACCACACCGCCGCCGCGCAACTGACGCAGCCGCCGCATCCAGCCCAGCAGTTGCGCATCGAATTGCGGTTCGCGCCCGAAATGGCAATACACCCTTCCCCGGCCTTCGATCATGCCCGGCAGGATGTCGTCGATATCATCGATGGGAAACGCATCATCCATGCCGTAATCGGCTACGGCACGTTCCGTGCCGATGAATTCGCCATGCCAGCGCTCGCGTTCCGCATCCCGCTCGCGGCAGAACAGAACGGCCTCGCCATGCTGGCGGCCCGGCAGCAATGCCAACACCGCGTCAGGTTCGGGAAAACCGCTCAAATAGTGGAAGTCCGAATCCTGGCGATACGGCCATGCCGCATCCGCATTGCGCATGCGCTCCGGTGCAGTGGCAATCAACACCACGGCATCCTGCCCCGCCATTTTCATCAATTGGCGTCGGCGGCGCGCAAATTCGTCTGAAGCGATAGTCAATGCAACGTGCCGCTGGAAGGCTGATTGGGGATATGACATTCAGTAAACAACAACATGGCGCCCATGCGCACGAATTCATGCACTTCGATCAAGGCATCCTCGTCTTCGTCTTCATTGCCGAAATCCAGCGAAGCCGAAGCAATCGCACCGAGATCCTGCAGGACTTCCCTGGCCTCATCCGACAGCCGGACATGGACCTCCGGACCGCCGAGGCCGAATCCCCCCAGAAAGCCGCGGCACCAGTCCACCAGCGCATCCGCACGCTCGTCCAGCGGACGATCATCGGCCGGTAACAAAGGTTCGAAGCCCAGTTCAGGGTCGGCCAGTTCTTCCTCGCTCTGGCGCATCAGTTGCTTGAGGGTAGCCTGGTCTTCCGCGGAACCGACACCGCCGGCATCCAGGTGCAACACTTCCAGCAATGGGCGTCTGCCTGGCTGCCCGTTGCCAGCGAGATATCCGCACAAGGTTCCGTGCAACTCACTGGCATGAATAGGCAAGCGCATATGCGCGACAAGCTCGTCCAGCTCATCATGACCGATCGGCTCAAGGGCAGCCATGCGGGGGCTCCATTAACGTCCAAAGGGGAAGTTTAATGCACCCACATGGAGGCGCGTGCCGGTCCGCAGATTTCGTCCGGCGTCCTGATATAGTTGAACGCATGAAGACACCCGACGCCGCCCAGCACGAGCTTGCAGCACTGAGCCAGCAGCTTGACCGGTTGCTCGAACACGTCCATCGGCTCAGCGAGGAAAATCGCAGCCTGCGCCATAGCCAGGAACAACTTGCGAATGAACGCGCAGGCCTGCTGGCACGCAATGAACAGGCGCGCAGCCGCGTTGAAGCGATGATCCAGCGACTCAAGGCGCTCGAAAACAATGGCTGACGTCATCAGCACACCTACCAACGAGCCGGTTCTGCTGCGGCTGATCGATCGCGAGTTCTTGATCGCCTGTCCACCCGAAGAGCGCGACGGCCTGCTGGAAGCCGCGGCGTTCCTGGATCGCAAGATGCGCGAACTACGTTCGCACGCAAAAACACCGGGCTTCGACCGTTTGGCGGTATTGGCTGCGATCAGCATCACGCACGAATATCTTCAGCTTCAAAAACATGGGGCTGCCGATACAAACAACAACGTGTCTGAACCTGACATCGCTGAAAGCTTGGCCGCATTGCGTCGCAAGCTTGAAGCAACGCTCGACGCACAACTAAAATAGCTTCCGGCGTTTTCTGCGGTGTGCGCCAGCACACTCTTACATTTGCCTTGTTCCTATATACGGCCCGGGGACGGTTACTTAAGGTTGTTGTGCATGTCCGCCACGAGCGGAAAGCCTCGAAGCCTTGATCTCCCTCCCACCTGATCCCACTCGGATCAAGGTCGTTTGGTGGGCAGCGGCATCGCGGTTGACGCCACCTCATATCCGGCCCGGATGCCGCCGAAACGGCGTCCGGGGAACGGAACGCCGCCTGCCAGACGCACCCCATCTCAGGAGACGCGCGACGTGGATACCGCCGCACGACGCCGCGAACTACGCCAGCGCCTGGCTGAACGCCGCCGCGCGCTTACCCCGCCCCAACGCATGGCCGCCGCCCAAGGCTTGCGGCGCAGCCTGGAACATCTCCCGGAATACCACACCGATCACCGTGTGGCCGGCTACTGGGCCTGCGACGGCGAGCTGCCACTGAACCTGGTCATCCCGCCACTGGCGACGCGGGGCCAGCGGTTTCTGCTGCCGCTGATCGGCCAGGACAACCTGCTCCGCTTCGCGCCATGGGAAGCAGGCGAACCCGTCCAGCCCAACCGCTTCGGCATTCCGGAGCCGGTCGCGCCCCACGAATGGTTCGCCCCCTTCCAATTGGACCTGGTGTTCGTGCCCCTGCTCGCTTTCGATCGGCGCGGCAACCGCCTGGGCTATGGCGGCGGGTATTACGATCG
Organism: Dyella sp. SYSU CM1112; assembly: GCF_058216415.1. Classification (NCBI taxonomy): domain Bacteria; kingdom Pseudomonadati; phylum Pseudomonadota; class Gammaproteobacteria; order Lysobacterales; family Rhodanobacteraceae; genus Dyella; species Dyella sp. SYSU CM1112. The sequence continues at coordinate 140,272 of NZ_JBZEGI010000011.1, forward strand.
CAGCTTCGCCTTCCTCAAGGATCAGCTGCGTCCCACCGAACCGCTCTTGGTCGGCATCGCTTATGACTTTCAGGAACTGCCCGACATTGCGCCTGAAAGCTGGGACATCGCACTGGACTTCATCGCCACCGACCGCGAATTGATCGATTGCCGCGCAGAAACATCCGGAGACAAGAGCGCATGAAAAAGTATTGGCTGATGAAGTCCGAGCCCGATACGTTTTCCATCGATGACCTGCAACGCAAGAAACGCGAAGCATGGGACGGCGTGCGTAACTATCAGGCGCGCAACTTCATGCGCGACGACATGCGTGTCGGCGACGGCGTGTTCTTCTACCACTCCAATTGCGCCGCACCCGGCATCGCCGGCCTCGCAGAAGTGGCAAGCGACGCATACCCCGATCCCTCGCAGTTCGATCCCAAGAGCAAATACTTCGACGCCGCCAGCTCCCGCGACAATCCACGCTGGATGCTGGTCGACGTGAAGTACGTAAAAAAGCTCAAGCGCGTGGTCACGTTGGACGAGCTCAAGACACACAGCTCACTCGCCGGCATGACCCTGCTGCGCAAAGGCAATCGTCTGTCGGTGATGCCCGTGGAAGCAGCGGAGTGGAAGTACATCCTGGGGCTGGAATAGCGCAGTGATGCCTCCCCTCTCGCCGTAACCCCTTCGGCCATCCTTCCTGCAAGGAGCTTTGTCGACATGGAGCGGTGCTTTTTACCTTCTGATCGGCGTCAAAACTCAGCTATGCCTGCATGACTCCTCGTGCGTACGAGGGCAGGGAAAAGCTCGGAGCGGTCTCAAACGACTGCGGAGTAAAACCTGCTCAGCAGCGCCATGCTCATGACTACCCCGGTCCGATACCAAGATAGGAACGCCCGTCCGCCAAAGCCTTCCTTTGCAGCACCGCACGATGCAAGCGCTCTCCAAATAAACGATCATTTCCTTTTCTTTCCGGACAACGCCATGAGCAACAATGAAGAAAAACGCCTCGCCGGCGAAGCTGCCATCCCATACGTCGAGGATGGCGCCATCGTCGGTGTCGGCACGGGCTCCACCGTCGCTTTCTTTATCGATGCCCTGGCTCGCATCAAAGACCGCATCCAGGGCGCCGTATCCAGTTCCGAACAGTCCACCGCGCAGTTGAAGAAGCATGGCATCCCGGTATTCGATCTCAATGCCACCGGGCCGCTAGCACTGTATGTCGACGGCGCCGACGAATGCGATCGGCATAAGCGCCTGATCAAAGGCGGTGGCGCCGCGCTCACACGCGAGAAAATCATCGCGGAAGCTGCGCAGAAATTCGTTTGCATCATTGACGCGAGCAAGCGCGTGGACATCCTCGGTAAATTTCCGCTGCCGATCGAAGTCATCCCGATGGCACGCAGCCTGGTCGGACGCGAAATCGTCAAGCGTGGTGGCAACCCGGTGTGGCGCGACGGGGTAGTCACCGACAACGGCAACTGGGTCATTGATGTGCATGGCTGGCAGATCGCCGACCCGGTCGCGCTGGAAAGCGATCTCAATCAGATTCCCGGCATCGTGACAGTCGGCCTGTTTGCACGCCGCCCGGCAGACGTCGTGCTGGTAGGCGACAAACTGATGTAATCACCCGATAAACAGAAGCCGGGCCATGCAGGCCCGGCTTTTTTCATGCGCGCATTCCCGGCAGCAAGCGATCGTCATCCGTCTTGCTTGCTCAATCTCGCTGTCTACAGAACCCGATTCGGCAACCTTTCCCGGCTTCGAAAAAAGGCCGGATCCATAAGGACCCGGCTCCCTGGGGAGGGTAACCATCTAGCGCCTGGCTTAATCCTTCGCGCCGCCAAAGCGGAAATCCACCTGCGCCATGATCTCGCGGCCATACACGTTGTAGTTCTCCGGGTTGAAGTACGGGAACGCGGTGTAGGTCGGATCCTTGGGCGGCATCTTGTTGAACACGTTGTTCACGAGCAAGGAGAGGTCCAATCCCTTGACCGGCGTGTAGGTAAAGCTCCAGTTGAAGGTGATCCAGGGCGATACATGACCTGCGCCCGGATAGGTCGCGCCGTCCACCATGCCAATGTAGTTCGGCGAGCCGCCGTAGCGATGCCAGTACAGCGTGCTCGCCCACTGGTCATGCAGCGACCAGTTCAACGCGCCGCTGACGATGCTCTTGAATTCCGAGCTGTAAATCGGGTTGGTCAGCTGATTGATCGGCGCACTACCCGGATAAACCTGATACGCGTGCTTCAGCATGTCGTTGTAATCGAACTGTAAGCCGAACACGCCGATAGGAGTGGGCTGGAACTGATACTGCAGTTGGGTGGTGATGGAGTCCGTCACCTCGTTGGAGATATTCACGTAGTACTGCGTGATCGTATCCACCTGGCCGGTCACCGAGTTGCGCTGTACCTGGGACAGCGCCGCCATGCAATCGGGCGAATCGGCGGGTAGCTGGCCGAGGCGGCACTGCGACTCCTCGCGCATCAGCAAATCGGCATCCTGCGGCGCCACCTCGTTATTGATGGCAATGTGCAGGAAGTCGGTCGTCCAGCTGAAGTTGGTGATCGGCGCCCACACAAAACCGACCGTATAGCTGCTCGCCGTCGTGGGCTTCAGGTGACGGTTGGAAAGCGTGGTGCCCTGCACTTGCTCGGTATAATCCGCCGCACAATTCTGGTTGTTGTTCTGAACCGCGCAAAGGTAGTAGTCGGTAACCTGCTGATAGTCGCCGGTCGGCCCGAGGAACAGTGCCGACATGTCCGGTGCAAGGAACGAGGTGGCATAGTTGCCGCGCAACAGCAGCGTGTCGAAGGGGCGATATTCGATGCCGGCCTTGTACGTAAACTTGCTGTTGGTACCACCGCTCACCGCGTAGTGATCATAGCGACCCGACAGGTCGAGAGTGACCTGCTTGAGCACCGGCAGGTTCAACTGGAAAGCCGAAGCGTAATGGCTGCGCGTACCGCCGCCCGAGGTGCCGGTAAGACCCCAGATGTCGCCATTGGCGACCAGCGGATTGACCGGCTGATACCAAGCCTCGCTACCACCTTCGACCAACCATGCCAGGCCCGCCGAACCACCAGGCAGCGCAAACAGGCTGTCGTTGCTGACGGTGGCGCGCGTGTCATTGATCCAGGTGTTGGAGTTCTGCTCGACATTGGTCGAGAAACTCGCAATCTGTGCCGGCGTCAGCGGTGTAAAGAACGCCGCATAGTTCGGGTTATACATGTTCAGGCCGGTAATGGGATCAACATTGACCACCGGCCCAAGGAAATTCTTATTGAAGAAATTGTCGACCGCGGAAGCCAATCGTTCCGGCGAACTGGAACTGGTGCGATCACCCGAACGCAGAAAGTACACGTCCCAGTTCCAGTTCGAATCACCGAACGTACCATTCGCACCCACATCCGCCTGATACATCAGATCGTATTGGCGGTTCAGCGAATTGTAGTAATTGTCGCCCACTTCCTCGGGCGAGAAGATCCGCTCCGGATAGAGGATATCGCCCGTATTGGCATCCTCGACCAGACCAGAGGGGTAATCGGCAGGCCCCCACCAGATGTACTGCGAACCCTGCGTGTACTTCTGCACCTGGGCATCCAGCAATATGTCGCTGTACAAGCGCACATGATCGTTGATGTCGTAACGCAGCTTCAGCATGCCGTCGTAACTGCGGCTCTGATTCTGCAAGGTGGCATAGCCGAGGGTGTGGTTCGATCCGCAGAACGTCCCCACGCGGCCAGCCACACTTGAATGCGTTTCATAGGTGGTGCCGCCGTATTGGCTGTGCATGGCACCGCAGCCATCCGGCGGACTCACGTAGCCCAAAATGCTGCCTTGGTACTCATCGATGTTGCCGTAATCCGGAATCGTCGCCACCGCCGATGGGTGCGTGGACAACGCGGTAAGCGTGCGCTGATAGCCCCAGATCGGGCTCTGGTTATCGAACTCCAACGAACCCAATACATTGAGCTTGCCGTAATCGTGACCAAACGCTATCGACAGCCGTTGGTTCGCACCGCCACCCGCGCTGTAGTGTCCCGCGCGCGCCGTCACCTCTACGCCATTCATATGCTGCTTGGTGACGATGTTCACCACGCCGGCGATAGCCTGCGAACCGTAGATCGACGAACCGCCGCCCGGCAGGATGTCGATATGATCGATCATGCCGATCGGAATATTGGAAATATTGGTAAAGTTGCTCTGGCCGTTATACAGCTGGCCGAACTGAGTGATCGGCTTGCCGTCGATCAGCGTGAGCGTGTATTCGGGATTAAGACCATACAGACTGATCGTCTGCGCGCCCTGCGTGAAACCACCACTCTCCTGCGGCCCTTGCACCGAGCCGGTAGCGAACACCGAGTTTTGCAGTACCTCGGTCACGGAGTTGAATCCGCGCGCCTTAATGTCCGCGGCCGTAATGGTGTAAGTCGGTGTCGCCGTCTGGATCTGCGCGTTGTTGATCAGCGAGCCGCTCACCACGACCGTGTCGAGTTTTTTAGCTTTCTTGTCTTCCGAACTGGGCGATGAGCTGGAACTTGATGGATTGTCTTGCTGCGCCGTGTTCTGTGTCGATGCACCCGCAGGCGATGCACCTTGATCTGTAGCGCCCGCTGCATAGGCATTCGCGACAAAGCCAAACGACAACGCAGCCAGCACGGCTGCCGCAATAGGTGTTTTCAACATGGTGGCTCCCTCAGCCTGGTCCGTGATGGTTTTCAACGTTCCGAGAGCACTGTCCATAGCGCTCCGCAACCAATACGCCACACTTCTCTCTGCCCATATGAATGAGCAAGCGAAGAGAGACGACTCCCTCAAAGCACGCTGCGAATACACATCCCCAAACACACGCGTGCTACAGATATGTGTACATAAGAATAAAATTTTAAGCAAATGACTTGCGCCATATAAAACTAGGAATATTTCCTATCTCACCTGTATTTGAAATTTTTTTCTTCTGACAGGTAGGGTTTTTCTTCCCCAATCCGTTTGCTTATACGGATACATGACTTGAACATCCGTACCATAATCAAAACACATGATTTATAGATCACGATGCAATCAAGCCGTCTTAACCATTAACGATCGATGCAATCGCATTGACTTGAAAAATCATCCAATGACTTAATGGATACGACACGTGAATCCACACATGCAGAAAGTGACGATTTATCCAGCATATAGTGCACGCGCACCGGTGCACGACTCTTCTTTCTTTCAGAGAGCCTGTCTTCTATAAAGACCAGCGCCTCTTCGAGTTGACTGAATACGCCTACGCAATGATGCGGACAACCTTCAGCGACCAGCCAATACGCCACCTCCGTCGATTCGACGTTGGCGGAAATGACATAGAGATCATCATCGTCGTAACGTTGTTCGACTTCCAACATACCCATGCCCCCTTATTAAGACGAGCCGAGCATGCCGAAGCATGGCTATGCTTACTTGACCTAGATCATGCGCGGTGCAACTTAAAACACTTGTCGTGCCGCATGAAATATCCACGAAAGCATGCCATGACCCGACCATTGACTTGCATCAAGCACAACAAGCTCAAAATCGCGGACCGCGAAACCATCATCAAGGTCGGCTGCGCTCATGAACAGAACGCCTACGCGACAGGTTGAGATGGAAGGCGCCATCCTGGTCTATCCGCTTACGCGTACCGTTATGCGGCAAAGCGTCTGGCGAGTATGCACAGGCAGTACGTCGGAATGCATTGGCCTCTTCGAGGATGTCGCGTCGGCCCTGCTGAAAGCGGTGAAACTGGCCCAGCTAGCTTGCGAACAGGGGCAGCTGACCTCGGTATGGATGAAATATCCCGCCGCGCTGACATGGTCGTTGGCGTGGAAACCCTCGTTCGAAACAGAAGTGGCTCGACGACGCGAAACATGGATCAGCCGCATCGCTTCCACGATTCGCGCGATCGCTGATCGATACCAGCGCTAGCACGGCGGCGTTATCTAACGTCCTGCCGTCGGCACGGCCTCCGCATCCGACAACTCCGCACGGCAACTTGCACGCCAACAAAACCCAGCCCTCACGCGCGTCTCACGCCCACTTGCAGTGGCCGCTCAACGTCCATATCCAAAAATGTTATATGAATACCATTGACATGAAAATGTTATCTTGATACCAATGTGCTCACAGACTATCCATATCTCCGGGGGGAGGTGTCGTGGACATGTGTCGTTCGCCGTACATTCGCGGCCGCATAGGCGTGGCCGTCGCCGTTGCCCTGATGGTGCCGCTATGCGTCAAAGCGCAAACACAGGACGAAAAAAGCCCTGCCGCACCGACCGCCGCTGGTCCGCAACGCCCGCCGTCGAGCCATTCGCAACATGCAGCAAGCGGCAGCACGCCCGTCCAGCTCGGCGCCATCATCGTTACTGCCAACAAACGCAGTGAGCGCTTGCAAGATGTCCCGATGGCGGTTTCGGTATTGACTGATACCCAGCTCGAACGCCAGAACGCGATCAGCTTCACCGATTACGCCTCGCAAGTGCCGGGCCTCAACATCATTTCCTCCGGCGAAGGCTGGACGCAGCTGGTATTGCGTGGCGTCACCTCCGGCAGCAGGCAACCCAATGCCACGGTGGGCACCTATATCGACGACACGCCGTATGGATCGAGCACGATCTACTCAGCGGGCAGCATGCTCACGCCGGATATCGATCCCAGTGACATCCAACGCATCGAGGTGTTGCGCGGCCCACAAGGCACGCTGTATGGATCGAATACGCTCGGCGGCCTGGTCAAATTCGTCACCACGCCACCGGACACCACGCAAGCCAGCGCGCGCGTGGGTGTCGACAGCAGCAGCATCCAAGGCGGCGGCAGTGGCTTCGGTACCCACGCCATGGTCAACATTCCATTGATCGCCAACACACTTGGTCTACGAGTGAATGTGTACGACCGCGACGATCCGGGTTATATCCGCAATATCACCACCGGCCAGTCGGAAATCGACAAGGCCAGGGTCAGCGGCGGACGCGCGCAGCTGCTGTGGACCCCCACTGACAAAGTCTCCGTGCGGTTTTCGGCCCTGGCGCAAAACCTCAACAGTGATGGACTCGCCAATCAGGGCATCGATGTCGATCCGTCCAACTTGCAGCCGATTTACGGCTGGTCGAATCAGGCGCGGGCAGCCAGTACCGGGCTATTCAAGATCAAGTACCGTCTCTACGACTTGTCCGTCAACGCGGATTTCGGCTGGGCCAAGCTCGTATCGACCACCAGCTACGGCACATTGCGTCTCAACGAAAACACCGATATCACCGACCTTTACGGCCCCGTGCTGAATCCGCTGTTCGGACTGAGCAACGGCGGTTATTCGGAACTGCAACCCATTGCCTTGAACAAAGCTACGCAGGAACTGCGCCTGCAATCGCCTGCGGACCAGATGTGGGAGTGGCGTGTCGGTCTGTTCTACACGCACGAACATACCACCGATAATCAGGACATCCTGAGTTTCGATGCCCATACCGGCGCACCCATCGCACTGCCCACGCTTGGCGACGTGTCTGTCGGGCCGGCGCTTTTCGACGAATGGGCGGGTTATGGCGATCTCACCTGGCACGCCACCTCGCATTTGAGCGTCCTGGTCGGCGCCCGCTACAGCACCGATCGCACCTCCTACACGCAAACCAGCAACGGACTGCTGATCGGCAACACCGACTTCACCACACGTGGTAGCGATCATCCCGTCACGTATCTGTTCAATCCCAGCTACAAGTTCAGCGATGATCTGATGGCCTATGTGCGCGTCGCATCGGGATTCCGCCCCGGCGGCCCGAACGTAGGCGTACCGCCGGGCCTGGGTGCGCCGCTGACCTTCGGTCCCGACAAATTGGTGAATTACGAACTGGGCTTGAAGTCGCTGATGCTCAACCAACGCATGAGCGTCGACTTCGATGTGTTCTACATCGACTGGAGCAAAGTGCAGCTCACCACTACCGCGGCAGGCTTTAGCTTCCTCGGCAATGGCGGCAAGGCCACCAGCAAAGGCTTCGAAGCCAGCTGGAACTATCGGCCACTTTCCGGACTGAGCTTGTGGGCAAACACCAGCTACACGAAAGCCGAGCTCGCCGCGGATACGCCATCCGGCAGCATCTACGGTCTCAAAGGCGATCCGCTCCCTTACGTGCCCAAATGGAATGCGAACGTCGGCGCGGATTACAACTTCCCGCTCGGAGGCACCGGCTGGTCCGGCTTCGTCGGCGGCAGTTTCAGTTACGTCGGTGCGCGCGAATCAGACTTCAATCCCGTTCCGGGCCCACGCGTTCGACTGCCTGCCTATAGCAATCTCGATCTGCATATCGGCGCCAATTACGCCAATTGGACCGTCGAGCTGTACGCCAAGAACCTGGCGAACAAGCGTGGCATCACATCGCTGTATCCGGAAACACTCGATCCGCTGGGCAGCCCTTTCCAGGCTACCTACCAAACGCCGCGCACTCTCGGCGTGTCTGCCAGCGTCGATTTCTAAGCCAACTTTTCCCGCAAACATTTTGTACGGAGTCCGCATGAATCGCCATGTAAAGCATCTGGTGGCCCTGGTTGCCGGCTTTGCCGCCACCATCGCCATGGCGCAAACATCATCGCCGTCACCACAGGTAGCGGCCGGCACCACCGCGAGACCTGCCGATAGCGCTGCATCACCGCCCGCACTGACGGAACCGGACGTCACCACGTTCTTCGATGGGCTGGTGCCGTACGCCATTCGCCGCAACGATATTGCCGGCGCGGTGATCGTCGTGGTCAAGGACGGCAAAGTACTGTTCGCACACGGCTACGGCTATGCCGATCTGGCGCATCACACGCCGGTATCGCCGGACACCACCCTGTTCCGTCCCGGCTCCACTTCCAAGCTGTTTACCTGGACCGCCGTGATGCAGCTGGTCGAACAAGGCAAACTGCAGCTGGATCGCGACATCAACGATTACCTCGATTTCAAGATTCCACCGTACCAAGGCAAGCCGATCACCCTGCGCAACCTGATGACGCACACGCCGGGATTCGAGGATTCCGCCAAAGGCCTGCTGCCAGCATCAGCGGATGAAGTGAATCTGGAGCAGTATCTGAAAAGCCATCTTCCCGCGCGCATCTTCCCGCCGGGAAAAATCGTGGCGTATTCGAACTATGGTTGCGGGCTGGCGGGCTACATCGTGCAGCGCGTGTCCGGCGAACGCTTTGACACATACATTGCGCAGCATATTTTCCAGCCACTGGGCATGACACATTCCACCTTTGTGCAGCCGCTGCCACCATCGCTGGCACCGCTGATGGCGAAGGGCTACAAAACCGCCTCCGACGGCAACGCGCAACCGTTCGAACTGGTCGATCCCGCGCCGGCAGGTGCAATGAGCACCACCGCCATGGACATGGCGCATTTCATGATCGCGCAGCTGCAAGACGGCCAATATGGCGATACTCGCATCCTGCAGCCGTCAACCGCGGAGCTGATGCATACCCAGCAATACACACCGGCACCCGGGCTGGGTGGCTTCGCGCTCGGCTTCTATCAAACCGACCGCGACGGCCTGCGCATCATCGGCCATGGCGGTGACACGGTGTATTTCCATAGCGACCTGGAGCTGTTGCTCGACAAGAACGTCGGCATCTTCATGTCGTTCAACAGCGCCGGCCCTACCGAGTTCACCACTCTGCTGCTACGCACGGCCATCTTCAATGCCTTTGTCGATCGCTACTACCCCTACACACCGCCAACAGAACCCACCGTATCCACCGCAAAAGCCGATGCCGCTCGCGTGGCTGGCTGGTATCAGGCCAGCCGCCGCAATGAAAGTGCCTTGCGCATGCTTTACCTCCTGGGACAAACGCATGTGGCCGCCGACCCTGATGGCACCTTGACCGTATCCATGCTCATCAGCGACGCAGGCGTACCACTGCATTGGCGCGAAGTCGGTCCCCTGCAATATCGCGAAGTGAACGGCCAGGACAAACTCGATTTCGTCACCAACCCGGACGGCAGCATTCGCTACTGGGCCACCGATTACATTCCCGCCGTCGAACTTTTCCAGCGCGTGCCCACCTATAAAAGCCTGGGTTTCGCCGGCGTGTGGACAGCCATCGCCTTCATCGTGATGTTGGTGACATTGCTTATCTGGCTGCTTGGCTGGCTGATGCGCCGTCGCTACCGTTCTTCGCTCGACGTACCGCCAGCACTGCTTCGCACGCGCTTGCTGTCGCGTCTTGGTGCGCTAGCCATGTTTGCCGATGTGCTGGGATGGATACTGCTGCTCGTCATCGCCAGCATCGACGAGAACGTGTTGCTGCATGGTTCGGCCACGCCATGGATGTACCTGCTCTATATCCTCGGCGTGATTGCCCTGCTCGGCGCGGTGGCCATCGTCGTACACACATGGCGGCATTGGCGACCGGTACAACGCGGCATGCTGGTACGTGTCGGCGAAACTGCGCTGGCACTGGCCGCCATCTATCTTGTCTGGTTCATCCTGGCATTTGGATTGATCAGTTTCAGCGTGCGCTATTAATCCGGGGAACCATCATGACCAAGCTACGGAATGCGCCGCTGAAACTCAGCGCATCGATCGAAACACTGCCCTTGATCCAGCCGTTCCATATCACCGGCTATACCTTTACGCAGTGCGAAATGCTCATCATCACGCTGCAAGATGGCGACTTGATCGGCCGGGGTGAAGGCCTGGGTGTCTACTATCATCACGACACGCCCACCGCGATGCTCAAGCAGATCGAAGCCCTGCGCGAAACCATCGAACGTGGCGTGACGCGCGAGCAGCTTCTGCAATTGCTTCCACCCGGCGGCGCGCGCAACGCCATCGACTGCGCACTATGGGATCTGGACGCCAAACGCCAGCAGCAGCCGGTATGGCAACTGGCCGATATGCCTGAGCCACAGCCCTTGCTCACCACTTTTACCTTGAGCGCCGACGCGCCGGAAGCGATGGCTGAAAACGCGCGCCAATTGCATAGCGCGCGCGCACTCAAACTCAAACTCACCAATGACGATCTCAACGCGGAACGCGTGCGAGCCGTGCGTGCGGCGCGACCCGGCACCTGGCTGATGGTGGACGCCAACCAGGGCTTTACACCGGAATTGCTCAAACAGGCGATGCCTGCGTTCGTGGAAGCCGGTGTCGCGGTAGTGGAACAACCGTTTCCGATTGGCAACGAAGCGTGGCTCGACGGTCTGGACAGTCCGATTCCGCTCGCCGCAGATGAAAGCGTGCAAGATCACAGAGATCTGCAAAAGCTGCTCGGCCGCGTGCAAGTGATCAACATCAAGCTGGATAAATGCGGCGGATTGACCGAAGCCTTGACGCTGGCCCGCGACGCACGTCACCTTGGCTTCCAGCTGATGGTCGGCAACATGGGGGGATCGTCGTGGTCGATGGCACCTGCGTTCGTGCTCGGTTCGCTGTGTTCGGTGGTGGATCTGGATGGCCCCATCTATCTCAGCGGTGATCGCACGCCATCGATCCGCTACCAGGATGGCCGCGTCTGGTGCCCGGATACTGTTTGGGGCGGCCCCGCCATGGTCGCCGTGTAACACCGCATCGGAGGAAAGCCTGCATGTCCACGCAACAACTCCCACCGCGAGAGCGCAACTGGTTTGGCCATCCGATCGGCCTGACCATTCTGTTTCTCACCGAAATGTGGGAGATGTTCTCCTTCTTCGGCATGCGTGCGCTGCTGGTCTATTACATGACCAAGCGTTTGGACATCCATCAGGAATACGCTTCACTGATCTATGGCGCCTACGCGGCGTTTGTATATTTCACGCCGGTGTTCGGCGGTATCATCGCCGATCGCTGGCTGGGCAAACGCAAGGCGGTGATCATCGGCGGCGCCACCATGGCGCTCGGCCATTTCATGATGGCGTCCGAGCCGCTGTTCTATCCGGCGCTGGCCACCATCGCCCTGGGCAACGGCCTATTCCTGCCCAGCCTCGCAAGCCAGATCGAAGGCCTGTATCGGGAAGGCGATCCGCGCAGCAAAAGCGCGTACAACGTTTACTACGTCGGCGTGAATATGGGTGCACTCATCGCGCCACTGATCTGCGGCACCCTGGGCGAAGCCTACGGTTGGCACTGGGGGTTCGCCGCCGCAGGCATCGGCATGCTGATCTCGCTGGTGATCTATCTGAGCGGAAGCCGCTATCTGCCCCCGGAAACAAAGCGCATGGAGAGCGCTACGCCCAAACGTTCTGCGCTCCATCCCGCCACGCTACGCCAGCTCGGCTTTCTTGCTGGCGTAGCGGCCATCGTGGTGGTGTTTCGCGGTGCCTACGAACAGGTCGGCAATACCATCGCCTTATGGGCCGATGAAGGCGTGAACCGCCATGTCACCGCGAACTGGAGCATTCCCATGACCTGGTTCCAGTCGCTCGATTCGCTGGTGGTGTTCATCGCCACGCCCCTGCTGCTAGCACGCTGGTCCCGTCTGGCAAAGCGTGGCATTGAAACGCCGTGGCTACTCAAGATGGCGTTCGGCGCCGCCATCGTGGGGCTTTCCTATATGTTGTTGGCGGCCGTGGCGACCTGGGCGCATGCACACGGCACGCGTGCGAATTGGGCATGGCTGGTGGGCTGGTTTGTGCTGATGACCCTGGGCGAGCTGTATATCCTGCCGGTCGGGTTGGGCCTGTTCGGGCGCATGGCACCCGAAGGCTTGCGTGCCACCTGCATAGCCCTCTGGTTCTTCGCCGGTTTCTTCGGCAATCTGCTTGCCGGCGGCCTCGGCACTTTGTGGAGCTTTCTGCCGCATGGAGGGTTTTTCATGCTGATTGGCGGAGTGGCCGGTGTGGCCGCTACGCTTTTATACCTGCTCGGCTTACGCATGGGACACGTGGAAAAGCGCGAGAATGCGGAAATGGCCGCCATGCTCTCCAGGTAACGAACGACGATGACCAAGGATCTGCAACAAAAGCTCAAGGATCGCTGGGAGACCTTTACCACGTCCGAGCAAAAGATCGCCTCGTACCTGCTGCATCACATCCATGAATTGCCCTTTGAAACCGCGGCCTCCCTGAGCAAGCGCGTCGGCGTCAGCCCGATGACGGTGGGACGCTTCCTGCGCAATCTCGGCTACGACGGCGTCGGCGATCTCAAAGAAGAATTGCGCGGCGGTGGCACTTGGCAACACCTCTATCGCAAACCGGAGCAACCGAAAGATACCGATACGGTGGCCGCGCATCTGCAAGAAGAAATCCGCGCGGTAACCGACGTCCACGCACTGGCGGCAACGAAAGAATGGAAAGGCGTGGTGAAGCTGCTGCTGGCGGCGGATCGCGTTTCCGTGGCGAGCTTCCACCATGCCGGCTTTCTCGGGCTTGGCCTGTCCAATATCCTGCAGCAGGTCAGGTCCGATGTTTCATTCCATTCGGGTTCCGACGGCGCATACATCGACATGCTGCTGGATTCCACCCGCAACAGCTGCATCGTGCTGATCGACGTGCGCCGCTACTTCAAACAATTCCGCACGATCGCCACCGAAGCGGCCGAACGCGGCATCCCGCTAGTGATCATCACCGATCCCGAATGCTACTGGGCGCGTGAACTCACCCCCCACGTATTGATCATTCAGGCCAACTGGGTATGGCACAGTTACAGCGGCCTCATGAGTCTGTTCAGCCTGCTCACCAGTTCCCTCATTCAAGAAGCCGACGACGATGTGATGGAACGTCTCGGCGACATCAATCAATTGCGGCAAAAGCTGGTGGGGTATCTGGGTTCTACGCCAGGCAAAGGGCTTGAGGCCGCCACCGAAACCAAGGCCAAGCGCGCACATGCAAACAAGCGCAAAGCGAAAAAATCCAGCTGAGTGATCCGTGAGCTGCAAACGGTAGAAATCAGGGCCTTTGCAGCGCACCCTGCCTGCCATGGCTGAACCAGCTACAGTACCGTCATCCGTCGCGCTACGTTGATGCAGAAACGATGTGGGGGCGTGTATGACACCGTTGCCGGACGAACAGGGCAATATCTCGACGGCGTATGCAGGGCAGCCCGCCACGGCCGCTGCCGGAATGCCGCATCCTGCCCACCAGGGCGGCCTAGGGTCGAGCATCCTCCATATTGTCTTCTTCGCAGTCTGGGTATCGGTCTGCGCGTTGGCACCGGAATTCATCTGGCAGGGATTCCTCACCGTGCTCCATCACTACGACTGGGTGGCGGCGGGATCGGCCGTGTTGACCGGCGCGATTGTCGCCTTCTTCGCCGAGCCGCTGACGGAGCGGCTGCGGGCGATGCGCCTTCATCTCACCCATAAGCACAAGACCACCACACATGCCACGTTTATCGCATTCGGCCTGGCCGTGCTGGCGGTATGCGTCCATGAGGCGATTACAGCCTTCATCGCTAACCCCTACCCTGGGCACGACATCAAAGACACCTTGGCCTACGCCATGTCGGAAGCCTTCCAGTGGGCATGCATTCCTTTCACGGTCACCGTTGCGTGGTTATGCGTGCGCCACACCCGTTGGATAAGCGTGCCCGCCATCTTGCTGGCCGCCGCGTCCATTACGCTGGTCGGATACGTTTTTGACTGGTATCCCATCGACATAGTTACAACCGTCATACCATGCTCCTGCGTGCTTATCAGTGGCCTGGTCATCATGCGAAAGACGCCTGGAGCCAGCGCTCTTTCGCGCTGCGCCACCTCGACCGCAGTGATCGCTTTTCTATGGCTTACTTCGGCGGGACTCCTGCAATGCATTTTTTCGCTGGCCGCGTCCAAGACCTGGGTTATCTACACCTGGGGTGAATACACCATCGATTTTCGGTTTTACGTGGGATGGGTGATTGGCCTGGCCGTCGCGCCGAGGCCAGCGTTGCATCTTGAATAAAAGTAGCCCTTCTCTTTAAGGCATGCACAGCCGGTGCACAGGCACTCCCGAGGTGATCGGTTGCTCATCGATATCCAGGATGGCTACAGGCAAACACACGCAAGCGGCAGTAGCTTTGTCTGCGGAAGTAATCGAATCTGCGCCAGCGTCATGCCGAATGTCTTGAGCGTCGCGATCGGGCAAGGGCGATGGAAGTTCTCCCCCTTTCCTGCCAACCGTCAGCGCGACGCTGCATGTCGCCAGGCATCGGCGCGCATGCGGAACTGCTATCGCTACACCTTGAACATAGCTGCCTGCCCTCGCACTACGCCTGCCTGATCGATCAGCTGCCAGACGGTCCCATCTTCAATCCAGAAATTGCGACCTGATTGGGTGGCGCGCAGGCCGCGATAGCCGGTCGCAAAACCATCCTTTCTTACCTGGTCCAGAAATTGTTTTCTGTCCTCCTGCAGCTGCAGCGTTGCAGCGGACAATCGCGAAGGAAGCGCCATCAATTCATCCCAGGAGTATTCGAATTGACGTTGCGCGAAGACGTTGCCGTAAATAAACAGGGGCTCGGCACGCGTGTCGTGGGCCAGCAATCCAAAAGGCGCTTCGTGATAGAGCCAGCGAGCGGCTTGTTCATCCGATAAGCCGGGCTCGACCAAGGGTTGCCTGAGCCAACGTGCGTAGCTATCGGCGAGCAAGCGATACAGATTCAAGGCTGGAATGGGAAAATTCATAAGCGTTGTTCGATCCATGATCATGAAAAACCGGCTGACGAGCATAGCTGCGTCACAGGTTCTTCAACCGAGGGTTGGGTCCGACCACCTGCCTGCTATCGACAGGTACCTCGACCAGCATGGAGGGGCGATCTCGGCGATACGCCTCCTGCATGATGTCGGAAAGATTGCTCAAGTCGCTGGCAACGCGAAAACCCTGCCACCCGCAGGCGCGCGCCATGGCCACGAAATCCATTCGCTCCAGGTCGGCGTGATATCGCGGCGATGGCGTATGCGGCAGAATTTTCGAGAGCCCCTGCTCCACGATGCCGTAGTCGGCGTTATCCAGGATAAACAAGGTCATGCCGAGCGACTTTGCCTCGGCGAGGCATCCGCCATAGAGACGGAAACAACCGTCACCGGAAAACACAAACACATGTTTATCCGGTGATCCGATCTTTGCGCCCACGCCAAGCCCGTAGGCGCCACCCATCGCGGAGCCACGGTAGAGGGAATAGATGTTTGCGTAGGGATGCGGGCGCTGAGTGACATATTGCCGATCCTTGTAGGCGAGGCAGACATCGTCAAACCCCAGGCTGTTTGGCCGCCATAAACGATCCAGCGCTTGGTAGAAGGCAACGATGTCGACGGCATCGCCCCATGCGTTGCCGGGGGTAGCACGATTGAGATCCGAATAGAGCGGAACATCCGCACGATAGATAGGGGGATGAGTCTGGCACCATAGGATGATCTGCTCGATGATCTCTTCGACGCAGCCTACCGTCTGCTCGAATTGCCCCTCGACACGATGACGAAAACTCCCGCCGAGACTGCCGTAGAAGTGGGCGTTAGCGGTAATGTTCCACACCAGGCCGGCTTTGGCTCGGCTGAAATTGAGGGTGTATTCATCGGCACAGAAGCCGATAGCGATGAGCATGTCGCGATCGTTCAAGCTTTCCCATAGCTCGGTCGCACGATCGTTGCCGCCAAACCCCAGGTAACCATAAGCGTACGGATTATCCCGGGAGACGGCATTGGCACCATTGATGCTCCAGACGACAGGCGCCTTGAGCACCTCGCACAAGCGCGCCGTGAGGTAAGGCATGTTTGCGTAACGCGGCGCTTCGTCGCCCGCCAGGATGACGACTCTCCCCTCTCGCTTACGCGAAAGATGGCGTTGAAGAAGGTCCACCACATCCGGGCGATCCCTAGCGTAGGACGCCTGTTCAGAGCTGAGGTTGCCGATGGACACGTCCTGCGTGACGCCCAACAGTACATCCGGCGGCATGATAAGCACCACCGGTTTTGATTGCTTGAGCTGGCGGTACGCGGCCGCAAGCTGCTCGCCTAAATTCTCGATGTGGTCCAGCACGAACGTGCCCTGAGGCAGCTCCGCCGCCACTTGATCGATCAGATTACTGCCGGATGCAGTGGTGTCTTGCAAGGGGGACTGAAACGCCAGGCTCGATGGCGTGATCGCCATCAGATAGACGGCCGGAATATTGTGCAGCTTCGCGTCGCTCAAACCGCACAGCAGCAGTTTGCCCGCTGCGCCAGTGGTGGCCGCCGCCGCTGCGATTTCGCCTGTCGCAAGGTAATGACCCAGCGGGATAAAGCCGGCGACGTATTCGCCGACCGTAAAGAAATCGACCTGATCACGCTGGGTACGGTGACAATCATAACGATCCATGTATTTGAGCAAGTGGATCAAACCGCCGCCGGTCACACCGCTGCAGAGTCTGACACCCCATTCTTTCAGAGCATCAAGTAGACACTCGTAACCCATCTTAGGCTCGACGACAAGCATGAAAACCCTCCATAGCGTCCGGTTGAGGTCAGCAGTAGACGCAACTTGATCGACTCCGTTTCAGCTGGCGAGTCGATTGCAGACAAATCGCTTGCGTGGTTTTCGTTACATGACCTTCTTGAGCTGTAGCTCGTTCATGCAGCGCATACGGCTGGATGCAACCTCTCCTCTTTTGTTGACGCTTTGCGTCGGCGCTCTATCGCTGCTTCATTCGGCGAAGTGGACGGCCATCGCGACGGGCATCATGGAAGGCATCTGGAACGTAACGCTGTGCAAGGTCGCCCTGGGTATCTCGGTTCTTTTGTTCTCGATAGCGGCCCTGCTTCAGCTTGCCGGCTTTCAAAACCGCATGGTCCGGTTTGTTGTCCGCGCATTGCGATGGGCGTTCGATAGCACCGCATCCATCACGGTCACGACGGCATCGGTACTCATCGGCGTTGTTGCCGCGCTGCTGATCTTTGTCATGGGGCAGGAACCTCACGCGTGGCGGTTGCTCATGCAAGGCGGCTGGATTCTCTACCTTGCGGCGCTTATCGTGGGCATGATGTGGTGCGGCTCTTATTACCTTCATCACGCCGATGTACTGGTAACCGATAGGAGGAAGGCTTTGACGATCTCCCTGCTCGTTGGATTTCTTCTTGTATTGTCCGTGTGGTACCTCTTTTTCGAGGAAACCTTCTGCGAATTGCCAGCCTTGCACCATGCCGCCACTGCGTGCCGCCCACAGGCCGCAACCGGGCCGTAATGCAGGGCTCCGGCTTGCACGCCAGTGTGGGTCGCCCTACAGTCGGCGGGGTGCGGTGCGGGGGCACCCAAGGGGGCTTGGACCATGGATCACAGTCCATTTAGTGGCGCGTTTCATCCTGTCGCCATACCGGAAGTGAGAAACCTCAACGAGGCGCGCACTCGGACGCAGCAGATGCAGCCGTTTGCCCTGCGGCCGCAGAGCACCTCGTTCAGCGTGTTCGAAGGCACCACCACGCACGCGATGCCCGCGCAGCAGACCAGCTGGACACAGCAAGTAGCGGAAACTCCGGTCAAGGGACTAAGCACCAAATACTCCGCGTTATTCACGTCCATGAGTTCGGTCACCAACTTGACCCGCGCCAACAAGGCACTGGTGAAAGGTGAAGGCACCGTGGCCAAGACTAAGGCCATGCAGTCGGCGCAGACGGCTGCCTCCCTGTTGCGCATCAATGAAACAACGACGGCGTTCGGCCCGGAAGCGATGAATGTTCCGACACACGATGTCGGCGCCGGCATCATGGCCGAAGTGCTGGCGCAGAAATGGCATGCAAAAACTCAAGGGGTTTCATTAGGCACCAAGGGGCTGCGAAACACGCTGGAATCCAAGTACCGGCAGCTTGATTCCGTGGATGAGATGCGCAAGCAAGGGAAGGATGCTGTGTTGTCGCAGGTGTCCACCTCCCGCAACGATGCGGCGTTGCGAGCAGCGGAACGCGCCGACGCCAAGGGCATCAAGGATCCGTCGGAAGTCCGCGCCTACGTGCAGAGAAAATTCGAGAAGCACGGGCTTGGCCCGGTTCCCGATGGTGCGCTGCCACCTGCCCAGCCAGGACCTTTCAGCGGTGGTTTCTATCCGGTGGTTCCGCAGCGGGTCAAAAGCCTGGCGTCGGTGCAGCAAGCGTCATGGGAATCCCAACCGTTCGTGGTGCAGCCCGGGGCAAGCCAGTCTCGCGTCTATGAAGGCAGCACCACGCAGATTGCACCCAAGCAAGGCACGAGTTGGGAACAGCACATCGCCACCCCCTCGGAGGAGATGAGCACCAAATACACCAGCCTTTTCCCGCAGCTACTCAGCGCCTCCGATCTTGGACGCGCGAATAAAGCATTGGTAAAAGGCGGTAGCGATACGTTGAGTCCGGAGCCCGGAAAGAATATTTGGCGCAGTAAAAGCTACAGCTCTCAGGCACAACTCACGGCAACGCTGCTGCGCGTGAACGAGACAACCACCGCGTTCGGCAAGGAATCGATGGGCTCGCCAACGCACGACGCCGGAGCCGGCATCATGGCCGAAGCGCTGGCCGTGAAATGGCACGCCAAGAATCAAGGCCAAGAGGTAAACATGCAGGCGCTGGGTACCCATTTGACGCAAAAGTTTCCGCAACTGGATACCGTCAAAAAAATGCGCGATCGAGGCCCGGATGCCCTGACGGGACAAATAGCGGAGTCGCGCATGAGTGCAGCCGTGACGGCGGCGCAACGCGGGCAGGCAAAAGGCAAATCGGACATCAACGAATATGTGCAGCGCAAATTCGCCAAGCATGGACTAGGGCCGGTTCCGAGCGGATGGGCCGCTAAATTCAAAACGCTCTGATGGGCGCATGACAACGAGAACTCAGCGGCCGCCATCTGCGGCCGTTGTTGTTTGTGGCGGGCATGGATGGACAGCTATTTGATGCGTTCGCCCTGCCCGGCCTACTCATCGCAGGATGCCGAAAGCTATGGGTATGAGGGGATGTGTTGCGTGAGTGCGTGCTCTCGATGCAACACGCCGCCTGCGCCATAAGGTGAGGAGCGACAAACATCGCACGCACACGCGTGCATCCTAGGTGCGACACACCGGCCTCCACGGGGTGTGTCGCGGGCAAGGATCATGCGTACGCGAACAACCTAGCAGAGACCTTCGGCCTTCAGCAGCTCATCGTTCTGCTGACGAAGTACATGCAGTGCCGCATGCAGCCCTTCTACCTGGGTGACGTTCAACGGCCACTGGTTCGCACCCGGTGGAGCGCCGAGTGTTTTCGCCCGATAGAAAGCCTCGCTGTTGCTCAGCAACTTTTGGATGACATGCATCGCCAACGCTGCTTCAGCGATCTTCGTGAGGCGCGCATGGCGTTCCGCACGTGCCGGATCCATGGGGCCTCGTTTTGGCGCGGGGCCAAGCGGCGTAAAGGGTTTTGGCAGGCGAGCGCGTGCCGTATGATCCGTGATAGCCACGATCAACTCCTGGTTAGTTGGTTTTGGTTAGCGGATCGCCTGGGTTGCGCCCCATGCGATCCGCGCCTTCACTGCATTACTGCAATGGTCATCCACAGCCCTTTCAGCGAGAACGTGGGTGACATGCCGAAGGTATCCAATTCCCCAGGAGATGTATGTAAGGGAATTCTGATTTTTGGGCACCGGATATAGTTGCGCGTGGCACACGGATCGATTCGCCATGACTGGCCCGATCATCTTCGCCATGCGCGGATACACCCTGCTCGGTTTGTTCCAACACGATGGCGGTAGTCAGTGGCCATCCTTCCGATTCGCGTTAAACATTTACGCGGATGTTGAACCGCGGAAACTGCACCGGGAAAAACGAAGCTTCAGCCGGCGGCTTCCGTGAAACAGGATGCGATGCAAAGCGCCATCACGTGCTGATCCACATGCTTCCAGCCGTGGCTGTTTACGAGGGTCACACTTCACAGGTCACATGCGGCTGCGGGCCTAGAGTGCCCTCGCCGACGCAATGTGGGGTGTCGATAAGCACGGTACGCCGGTCATCCAAACCCGTGCCGTGGCGTCTGTCATGGCCGAAGGAGAGTGTCATGCGAATTCTCTTGCGTAGCCGCGCCCTGGTGGCGCTTGTCTGTGTGTTTGCCGCCGCCTTCGCGGCTCAACCGTTGGTCGCTGCCGCGCAGGCGTCCCCTGGTACGGTTCTCTTGTGGCGCACCATGAACAACACGGTCGGCGAAACCAGTACGCCTGTCAGTTCGGCGATCTTCAGCATCGGCGACGATGGCCTGCGTGAGCGACAGCTCACGCCGTACACCACGGGCGAGTTCGACATGCCCGGCATCGGGAACTACATGGGCCTGTGGGAGACAAATACCTTCAATCCCGCCGGGACATACAGCGTGCTTCTTCCGGCGCAGTCCACGCTGCCTCACTACACCGGCACGGCTACCACGGCAAATACGTGCTCATGAACGCATACGGTGCGCGCACGACACCGATGTTTTACGGCGCGGATGATCTACAGCCGCCGAGTGCAGGTCCAGGCTACGGCTCCGTCAGCTGGGGACCCGCCGGTAACGACCAAATTGCCTACGCTAATGTTCCGGACGACCAGTTTGGCAAACACCCTGCGTGCGTAAGCTTGATGAATTCGAACGGCACCCACAACCACACGCTGTGGTGCGCGGACCGCTGGAATTATTGCGCACTCGAAGCGATCCGCTGGTCGGGTGATGGAAGCCATCTGCTGGTCTATGCAGTGCATGCCGATCACATTTACTCCTCGGAAGCGGATATCTATCTGATCAACACCACCACCGGTGCCGGCACTTTGATCCAGGCGAACGTCCAAGAGCCCTATACCGGAGGAGGCGTCGGTGATATCTCGTACGACGGCCATGAGGTGATCTATGCCATGCTCAAGAACCCGAACGAGCCCGGCCCCTGCAATGTGGCGATCAACGGGAACTACGGAGGTGTGTGGTGTGCCAAGAACATGCTGACAGGCCAAACGGTCCCGCTTACCGATCCCAGCGACCTAGTCACGCTCCCGGCTAACGGTCAGGCGCTGATCTCGCCGGACGGCAGTCAGGCCTTTGTAACCACAGCCCCCTTGTCATCCTCACCTCAGGACCAAGAGATCTACGCCGTGCAGACTGACGGATCGGGCCTGCGCAAGGTCACCTCGCCATGCGTCACCTTGTATCCGAACACATTTTTGTGGTGGCAACCGGTGCGCGTGTCGCCGGATGGCACGCGGATCCTGGCCAACTGCAACACCGAAACCACCACTCCGCCCGCGACCGTGGTTCTCAAGGACCAAGTCAACGTCGTCAACCTTGCCAATGGCAGCGCCCGCTTTGTAACCAACGGCACGGCATACGACTGGCACACGCAGTAATCGCATGCGTGCTGCCTTGTTTTAAAACGTCAACGTAGTACTCGCGCCACATGATCGAGAAAATCCATCACTCGATTTTGGGCATGAGACTGCGTTGGCTTTTTTTGTGCTTGCGATGTTCGATTAAACGCTTTGTTTTAATCAGGCATCGGCTTGGTTGTTCACGAGGAAAAGGACTGACTGGTCAAGCGAGCCCTAACTCGCAATTGGCTTCGACTTCTACCGATCGGAGCATCCCGTGCCAGCGGCGGGCCAAACTCTCGTGTAAGAGAAACGGCATATTTGATGTCGCTTTTTTTGGAGACTGGGCTCCTGTTTGCACAAGCAAGCAGCGGCTGCTTTTACATGCATTATCGTCAAACTCGAAACCATCTGGTTCATTTCAAACTACATGTACACCGATTCGGGCAAGCCCATCACTCGCAAAGAGAAGACGGATGGCCTCGGATTGGAAATGGGCTTGCATGCTAACCATGGCGGCGTGGCATTCGGGCTGTACATCCGACACGCACTCGACCACGCCCAGCGCGTTGACCTCCGGCAACACGGTCACCGTGCAATGCGCCGCTGAGCCAGCCCCGTGTATCCAGGAAGCTCGGCAAAGCTGTCATTCCAACCACGCACGCATACAGCGGATAGTGTCAAAGAACGTCATTCCCGCCACGCAAGGCGTGGATTAAACGCCTATGCCCATTGCGCAATACACCGCGGTTTATGCGTGCAAATAATTTGAGGTGCCCTGTTTGGTACATCTCGTGAATACCGAGCGTGTATTGCTTCTCAAACCAGCTCCGCTTCACGCAGGAAACCGATGATCCATTTCTCGGTAAAAAGTTTCTTCACGTCCCGATTGCGATTAGGAGAAAGCCGGGGCTGAACCCGGCTTTCCTGTTGCTGGTGGAGCTTGAAACTCGGCCGCTGAGCATCGCCATCGCCAGCCTTATGCGGGATCAACGTTGCATACGCCACCCCAGGCCACGTCGTTTTTGACAGTGATGCCTGACTTGACGTGTTTCCCCGCCACTGCACACACCTCACCCCAGTTACCATTAACCCGTCCCTGAATGGACAGGTCGCTGCTTGCGTAAACCTCTACGGCTTTCGACGTCGGGGAGGTTTCCGTGCCCGCGGAGATAACAGCTAAAACTGCGCCAAGCTGGGTCACCTGCATCTCATGGGCAGCGTAGTTCTCGACTGTAATCATCGCATTGGGAAGTGGATAAGCCGGAAGCAACGTCGGCCATGCAATCGGGTTAGAAGCGGGCTTCACAATTCCGACTGACGTGGGCGGTGATGTCGGTGGCAACGGCGACAATGCAGCGGATGGCACATCTATCTCCGCAACGTTTGCGAACTCCGTGGCCAGCGCATCCGCACCGCCGAGTGCGCTCGCGCTCAGAGCCACCTTTTCATCCGACTTACTGACGTCGTAGAGACCAAAACCACTGCCTTCTTCCATCAATTGGAAAGCGATCTGACCCGACAACTGCTCGTAAAGCGTCGCGCTATTATACATTTGAGGCACAATCTGCCAGTCTCGTTCAACTGGACCGACGGGCCCTTGGGTGTCGCCGCTTTCTGAGAGAAATACCGGCACAGGCAAACCAATGCATTCCGCCGCCAGCGGATCATAAGCACTCAGGTTGGGTGGCGTTGCACCGCTTTGATAGCGGTAAGTATTGATGCCAATGAAGTCCATGCGCTCGGCTTCATGACCCGCGACGTAATACTGGGCGATGGTATCGGTGCCCAGAATACCTTGCTGGTAGACAGGTGTGTTAACGCCATTGCCCCAATTCACCTGCGCGCCATCCTGCATGGCGCAGCCCACGGGAATTGGACGACTGCTGTTGGCCTTGATGTAGGCTTTGATGTCACGTGCGAAAGACTTCATCGCCTGAGCGACTTGAAGTTCAAGCGCCACGGTATTGTCTGCAATGGTCATTTGTTCTGCCTTACCTGGGGGCTTCCCCGCAGCGACCCACAAATTGACTGCTTGCTGACCCGGAAACTCGACTTCGTTGCCGACAGAAAAACAGAACGTGTTGTCATATTGCATGAACTCGCGGACCACTATCACCGCGCGACAGAGGGTTCCAAGGCTGTATTCGCCGGTCATCTGGTTGATGGAATCCGTGGAGGTCGCAAGCCCCACCATGACGTAAATGCCATGATCTTCGAGAAGGGCCATCGACTTCGCATGCACGTGCTCCGACGACACTTGGTAGACACGAATGCAGTTCACCCCAAGCTCTTTCAACTTCGGGAAAATCGCATCCTTGAAGATCGCATGATGGGCGTCTGCAAGCACGTCGGGGTAGCCCAGGGCAGAAACACGCACAGCGTCCACCGCTACGCCACGCACCATGAAGCGCGTCTCTGTTCCTTCGGGTGAGTAGGCGAATTCTTTGCCGACGACAGAAATAGGTGGGGTGTTGGATGACTTTCTCATAGAACCTCAATGGGTAGATGAAGCATTGAATGATGTACAGGCACGCCTTCGCCGTCTGTTCGAAGGCATTCCCACGATCGAGACGTCTTTGCACAGCGAACGACTGCGCAAAGGCAACAGCCCACCTACCCTGATGCTTCCATCAAGATGTCGGGAATGCCCGGGTTGTTTACCCCTGTCACGCCGCAGCCCCCTGTGCGTGTTTGATCTATACCTACACAAACCAAATCCTTGGCTATCACTACCTGAGCGCCTTCCGGTGCTTCTCAGGAAATAAGAGCATTTAGGAGTGTGAAGGAAACGTGATTCTTGGGCTCCAACCTGCCCATCATTCGAACCCAAACATTTCCAGAAGAAAGGCTAGGATCGCGCATACCGTCCATGTGCGCGCCCCTCCGCGCGCTTCGCTGCGGGACCAGCGCATTGCGCTTCCTCATCCCACACGGCGTTGAAGGACGCGAATCTTGTTATTGAGTCCTTCGACGAAGCCGAGCGAGACTTTGTTCTCTGGCTTGCAGTAAGCGGCAATCCGTCAGGGATATAGCGATATAAGCGCGAAGAGTCGCATTATAACGCCCAATTTACGGTCGCAAACGCTTGCTCGAAGTATCGTTTCTGCAGCCCGTGGTTTTCTCAACGTCCCATCGCCTTTCTTTTGAAGGATAGCCATTAGGACTCTGCTTCTGCCATGCCCGTGCAGCGCTGCACTACGTAGATACTTGGCGGCGGCCCGATGGTTCTTCGCCACACCAAGCCCTTTGTAATAGATGGTCGCGAGATGACTGGCAACCAATCCGCTTACATCATCTTCTAAATTAACTTCCTCAAACCAGCGTAGCGCCTGGCGATAATCTCTACGCACGCCGTCCCCACCCATGAAATAGATATAACCGAGCGCGATCGGTGCCGCCCTATCGGCTTGCGATGCAAGTTCACGGAATTCATTTACGCAGAGCGCAAACTTTCTCTTCCTCATTGCGTCATACAGAGGCGCACGGTCCGATCCGTCACCCATCATGGCTAAGGCCGTCACGTAAAATTACAGCTTGGTGACTCGATGGAACGTCAGGTCGTGCCGATGGAGTTGCGTCCGGCAATTGCGGTGGTGGCGGGGAGTCGGGGGCTTTTGACGGCAATGTCGGTTCCGGTAAGTTCGGTAGCGGTGGCGCGGGCATCACTCTTTCCTTTTTTACCGTATCCAAAATTTCCTCAATGAGCTTCTCCACGCTCTTTATCGCCTCGACTAGCTCGGCCTGCTCCTGCCTTTCGTCGACTGCTTTCAATGCCTCAACTACATCCAAATCCTGCGTAGTATAGGTAAGCGCAAGATAGGGTATCGGGCTACTCAAGGCGGCTACAGTGGCCGGCCCAATCGTCGGCGCTGCCATCTTGGAACAATGACTGATCGAAACCACGGTTCGGGCTGCAAGAACTTAGAACCGCCAAGGACATTTGGCTGTCCATTTCAATTTGTTCAGATGTTCCTTAAGGCTGGCGTCTATCCGACATTACTCGGTCCAAAAATCGCAGCATCTCTAGTGATTCGAAATGCGTACCATCGTTACCATCAAATGGCCAAACCAAAACCTGGCCATTATTTTTAATAAGTTTAATTTCAACACTTCTTTTTTCGCCCCGGGAAAAAACCTGCACTATTTCATCAAAATGAATTGATTGCCTCTCATTTTCCGTACACCATACTAAACCATCTTCATATATCCAAATTCTGCCATTTTCTTCTCTCACATTATCGTAACAACCTATAATCCCCCCTAATGTTCTTGTACATGCACCCGCTGGGCCTTCACCCGCTGGGCCTTCATTTTCATTTTCTATATATCTAAATCCACGAAGTGGTTCTAAAATTCGCTTTGCTCTAATGCGCGCATTCATAGGATTAATGAACTCTCATGGTAATTGAATCTGTCGCGCCTTCCGATTTCATGCCATAGCGTTGCGACAAGACTTTATATAGGCCCGGGTTAGCAATTGTACCTTCGATTCTTAGCGTTTGCGCTCCGCTGTTGGCAGCTAGAGCTTTGAGATTATTAATCCAATCCTTGTAGCTCCTTCAATCGGCGCCTCGTCCTCTGGCCCAAAAAGAGGAAGCAACATAGCTTGACCTATTAATGATCCAGCGACACTTCAATTCTCATCCCAATCAGGATGCTGCCCGGTCCGTAGGCGCCGAAGGCATACGGGGTGAACTGATTGCCGGCGCTGTCCCAGATCTGCAGATCCTGGGCGGCATCGGTCCAGATCACGGAAAGGCGGTTGGATGGCGTGTAATACCCGATCGACAGTGGGTAGTAGCCGCAGGTGACGTTGGTCGTATCGGTTTCAACGTGCACACCGTTTCGGATCAGCCAGTAGCTGAATTGGCACGTCGTGGCGTTGAACCAGAGCAGGTCGTCCTGGCCGTCGCCGTCCACATCGCCCGCGCCCACCAGCACCCAGCCAGCGGTATAGGTGCTCAGCGAGGAGGATGTGAATCCGCCGCTGCCGTTGTTGGTCCACAGCACCAGATCATCGTTGTTGCTGGTGAGCACCAGATCGGCCAATCCATCGCCATGGAAGTCGCCGATGGCGCCTACGAAATAACCCGGCGTCACGTTGAAGGTGTGCGCGCTGAGCTTGGTCACGGCACCCGTGGCGTCATTGGTATCCATCAGCCAATACGCCACTTGGCTGGTGTTGGTGTTGAACAGGAACATATCCGACACGCCGTTGCCGTCTGCGTCGCCGCGATTTAATTACATCCCCCTCCTTTACGAATCGCCTCATACAGAGCTTGAGTGAGCTCGCAGTCAGTCGTACGGGGCAGTGAGGCTGATGCTTCGCAAAACAACTGATTTCTGCCGGCGAAGATGAAAAGTTTGAGGGAGGCTTCAGATTTCGCCTTGCAGTCCCGTCGGCCAAATTGCGTTGGCAACAGCTAATCATAATAAAAGGCTTCAAAAGACCGATTTAACTCCTCCCACCCCCTTTATCATGCTCAACTTCGTTTGAAAAATCTCGGTCATGTGCGGAAATTGCCTCCTCTAGCGACTTGAACCAATCGCACCGCTCATACGGGGAAATTTCAATAAAAAGCTCTACATATTGCTTCTCAAAACTTTCAATCTGCTCTGTAGTAAGTGGCAGGTGAAAAAAATCTGCACTTTGAACAGCGAATAATTCGCTATCCAAATCAAAAAAACAGTTAAATCGAATCGCTGTTTCGTTATTTTCATGCCTCCAAACCTTCAATTCTTTGTACAATTTACTCATCATTATCATTACCTTCATTTAGTTTTTTGGCGTCCATCGACCAGAAGAAATCCTAGCGCTGGTGTTAGCTCTTGAGTTTTTGAATTGAGTAACGACCTCACCATCTTTGTTGGTTATCACCACCCGATCGCCGCTAACGTGCACTGTATTACCAGTTTCATTATCAATGAATTGCCGACCGTTTTTAATTACGTCATTCTTGTCTCCAACGCTCCTATGAGAGTCAGTTTTCGCCTCATTTGCTCGGTCGGATCCATGTGACGTGAAGCGCCTGCTCATCATCTGAACTAAATTCGTTAACCCGGTCTGCACTGCATTTCCGGCATATGCCCCACCAGCCGTCATGGCACCTGTAGTAGCTGGATTAGCAATAACGCCAGCACCGTCTGAAAAAAAGTCCTCAATGCCGTCAACTGGAAGGCTGAGTATAAAGCCGATGGCTCCTCCCGCTGCCGCACCTGTGGATGGCGCATTAGCACGTACGTTAACTGCAGGCAGTTCTTGAATTGATCGCGACTGATTGCCAGTATCTAAACAAACGGAACATCGGCTATCTTGCCAAAATGTGTCGTTCTCCCATCCGTAGGGGGCTCTGCCATCCGGATCGATATTTAGTATTGGATTGTTTTCAGCGTAACCATAGCGATTGAAGTTGGAAATATTACCTCCGGTCGGCACAACCGGATCCGTAGTCAGAAATCGCCCCGTCTCCGGATCGTAATACCTTGCCTGCATGTAAACGAGATTCGTCTCCGGATCATTCACATGCCCCGTATACCCCTGCCCATTCGGATTCGGCCCCGGGTTGCTCGTTCCGGTAGGCGCATACGTCCCATACGGCGTGTATTCGAACGTCGCCGTGATGTTGCCGTTCGCATCCGCTTCCGCCAGCGGTGTCCCTTGCGGATCGGTGTACACATACGTCACCGTGCCCGTGCTCTGGGCCAGCACATGCGTGCCGACGAGCAGCAAACTCAGCGCCACCCATCGAAGCCAGGCGCCCATCCGCTTTGTTCCTTGCGACTTCTTGCTGACCATCATGGCATCACGTCCTTATCCATTCGCTCTTGCGGCCACGCAGTTGTACAGTCCATCACTGCTTCTCGCAGTAATGTGTCGTTGTCTCGCATCGTGCTAACCACCCGGCACGATGCCGTTCGCCATCGCCCCAATCACCTTCCATCCCGACGGCATCGAAAAGCTCGGACACGTGTACGGCATCGGTGCCGGCGTGCTCTCGTAACCGGCACCCCCCAGGGGCGGACACACTTCGAGTTGTTGGGCGCCGTGCTGATAGATCACACCGGTCATGTTCGTGCCGCGGCCCTCGATGAGAAAACCCGCCGAACTCCAGGGCAGCTGATAAGTACTGTCGAGCCACCAGATCGCGCTCTGCCATAGCGTCTGCTGGCCGATCTCGTCAAAGCTGCGATCCAGTTCCAGACCGAACGCGGTTTGGTTGGAGGCGATGTAGATCAGGCTCATCAGCGAGCCTTCGTAACCACCGCCGAGCGCAATCAGGGTGCTGCCCGGTCCGTAGGCGCCGAAGGCATACGGGGTGAACTGATTGCCGGCGCTGTCCCAGATCTGCAGATCCTGGGCGGCATCGGTCCAGATCACGGAAAGGCGGTTGGATGGCGTGTAATACCCGATCGACAGTGGGTAGTAGCTGCAGGTGACGTTGGTGGTGTCGGTTTCAAATGGATAAATGCACAATCAATGTCGGTCCACTCCCGGCTTTGGTGCGATCAAGCTTCAGCCATGCGACTTGCGAACTTTCTTGGCGGGCGGTGGCACAAATAATCCGGACTCGGGACCCGACCAGATTTCATACATTGCGCGAAGGTCTCTCTTTCCTGCCTTCCGCACGAAGTTTTTCGCCATACCCACAAGAAATCCGACGGTGTTCATGGACACTACTCCCGTCCCGACGACCAGTACCTGACCATAATCTATACATCGCCTATCGCGCAGGTCCTGGCTCCATTGCAGGCGAGTAGGATGCGTCCGGAGCATCACCTGCCCAAGATACATCCCACAATCCATTGCCAACGAATAAGTACGATTGGTCAACTCCCATGGCTCAATGGGCAGAATATCTTTGAATTGGGGCGGCATCTCCTTCAATGCCTGCGCTGACTCTTCAGCTGTAAGAGCGCGCGTTTCAACTTGAGTGGCAAGCCATTCGCCCAAGGTATTGAGGGAATCAGGTATTTCGTTCGCACGCCAGCGCTCAAACCCCTGCGTAGCTAGTACGGTTTCTTCAAGAATACGCATTCGTGCTGGCAGAACATCAAGAAACCATTCTCGGTAATCGGCCAATTCGCGTTTGGACATCGTGTAAAAGTTCAACGTAAAAGGAGGCTGTATGATTGAGTAAGTCATAGCTCAATTTTCCACAATGCCGATACCCGCTTTGCCCAAGGCTTCGCGCACCGAGGCTGAAGGTCCACCGCGTCCTGTCACTGGACTCTGGAAGAAATGCCACACAGCACCATCTACTCGTCCCTCATTCTGAATTAGCCATGCATCCTTTTGGATCTGACGCCTGATGCTGGAAGTCATGGATACATAGCCTACTTTCGATTCATACATGATGCCACCTGCGAAACGATCCACGAAACGCACGCCGAATTGCGTAGGGAAATATTTTTGCGGCACGCCACCCAAGAATTTGAGGGCATCCTCTCCAACTTTACCGGTAGCGCCTATGCGCCCCAAATTGAGAAACTCGGCATCCTCTGGCATAACGGCTAGGCCGGCGAATATCCAGTCGCTGGTGCTGCAGCCTTGACCAGCAACGCAAGCTCCGAGTGAAACCCCGGGTACCGCATCAGCCACTGGCGCAGCAGCCGCAGCCGCGGTAGCCAGATCCTCGTTTACTGCACCATTTATATAGCCAGTCGTGGCTTGCATCTGGCCTAATGGTCTCGTCGGCGACCCATTCGCATCGCCAAAAGCCCCACTAGCAATCCTACTGAAGCTGTCCGAAACTCGACGCATAAACGTGCATCCCGGACCACAGTCGTCCATGCCAGTAGGGTCCATCCCCATAATCGGGTTGTTATCGACGTAGGCGTATCGATTAAAGCTGAATGCGTCGCCTGGCGAAGGCTTGACGGGATCTATGCTCAAAAAATGCCCCGTCACTGAGTCGTAATACCTTGCCTGCATGTAAACGAGATTCGTCTCCGGATCATTCACATGCCCCGTATACCCCGGCCCATTCGGATTCGGCCCCGGGTTGCTCGTTCCAGTAGGCGCATACGTCCCATACGGCGTGTATTCGAACGTCGCTGTGATGTTGCCGTTCGCATCCGCTTCCGCCAGCGGTGTCCCTTGCGGATCGGTGTACACATACGTCACCGTGCCCGTGCTCTGCGCCAACACATGCGTGCCGACGAGCAGCAAACTCAGCGCCACCCATCGAAGCCAGGCGCCCATCCGCTTTGTTCCTTGCGACTTCTTGCTGACCATCATGGCACCACGTCCTTATCCATTCGCTCTTGCAGCCACGTATCTACGTTGCGCATCGCTGGTTTAATAGCGATACGCGTTGGCTTGCTTACGCTAACCCCCGGGTACGATGCCGTTGGCGATCGCCCCAATCACCTTCCATCCCGACGGCATCGAAAAGCTCGGACACGTGTAGGGCATTGGTGCCGGCGTGCTCTCGTAACCGGCACCCCCCAGGGGCGGACACACTTCGAGTTGTTGGGCGCCGTGCTGATAGATCACACCGGTCATGTTCGTGCCGCGTCCTTCGATGAGAAAACCCGCCGAACTCCAGGGCAGCTGATAAGTACTGTCGAGCCACCAGATCGCGCTCTGCCATAGCGTCTGCTGGCCGATCTCGTCAAAGCTGCGATCCAGT
>NZ_JBZEGI010000120.1:0-281 GCF_058216415.1 Dyella sp. SYSU CM1112
GTGCTACTGCCACCGGTTTCTTTTCGCGTTTACGGGGCTCGTGAATGCGGGGCAAGATCATGTCATAAATCGAACTGAGATGACACAGACGTGTGCTCGGAAGCACATGTTTCGCGCATTTTCCCAGCATCCGCACCCTTGACGACGCACATGTGCCGCCGCACGGTATCAACCCTCACCGGTGAGAGTATCCGTTAAATCCACAGCAGAGGGAGTTCATTATGGAACGCGACGAAGACCTGAAGCTCGTTGACCTCGGCGATGCCGCCATCGAAACGAGA
>NZ_JBZEGI010000121.1:0-281 GCF_058216415.1 Dyella sp. SYSU CM1112
CCGCACCAATCAACGTGCCGATACCGCTGTTATTGGTGCCCTGTTGCTGGATATAGATCTGCTGGACCTGCTGCACTACGCCAAAACTCTGGCAGCCGCGGTAGCTGTAAGTCGTCTGGCCCTGGTAAACCGGTTGCGTTTGGCAGCCTGAAAGAGCAGCGACAGCCACCAACAATGCGGCTACCGCGCAGAAATTAACTGATTTAATTTTCACGACGACCTCCTGAAATTGAGCCGTTGCGCATCAGACACAGCGATAACGCCTCGCCCCACCCTGACGC
>NZ_JBZEGI010000122.1:0-281 GCF_058216415.1 Dyella sp. SYSU CM1112
GCACCACGACGCTCACGCCGCCTCCTTCCCGGCGAGCTTGCGCTCCCGTTCCTGCGCGCCGACCAGGTCGTCCGGCAGCGAGTCGGGCACCTCGGTGTCGAACCGCCGCAGCAGCCGCACCGCGAACCCACCGGCGTTGATCAGCAGCAGGATGAGTGCGTAGACGACGTACGCGAGCCCGACCCCGCGGCCTTCGCCGGTGCCGAGGACCGAGCCGACGGACCCCGCGAGGGCGCCGCCGGGCGCGAGCAGCGGCGAGAACCAGCCGACGGCCAGCGGCG
>NZ_JBZEGI010000123.1:0-278 GCF_058216415.1 Dyella sp. SYSU CM1112
TCCTGGCGGATATGTTCACGCATGGCGCTGTCCAGCTGGTTTTGCGCCTCTCCTAGAGCCTGAAGCAGGCGCACGCGGTTATGTCCCTCAATCCTGATCTTCCCGCAGCGAGCGAAAAAGAGGCGGTACAAGCCGTCGATGCCGGATTGAGGGCCCTGTTGCAGCAGCGCATATGGATCCGCGACCGTGCTCCCACCGCCACCCAGCATGAGCTGGATGCCGCCACCCATGCCATGGACCAGACTCGCGACAGGCTGCACCCGCTGCTCCAGGCTCTA
>NZ_JBZEGI010000124.1:0-278 GCF_058216415.1 Dyella sp. SYSU CM1112
CTTCGGTCGGCTCCTCGAACTTCCAGGTCGAAATCGGCTCCTCCGACGGCTCTTTAGCTTTCAAAGGTGTGGGAGCTGCCGCGGGTGGCACAGGGTCGGCATGCGGCGTCAGGTCGAAATCGAAGTGGTATTCGCTGACTGTGGACGATTTTGCCGGCGCGTTCTTGGGCGCAGCCGCCTAAGCTTCTTCGGCACGGGTGGCATAGTTGTCCAGATCGAAATGATGCAATGGCGCCTCATCATGCGCAGACGACGCCGTGGCCGAGGCGAACAACGGG
>NZ_JBZEGI010000125.1:0-278 GCF_058216415.1 Dyella sp. SYSU CM1112
CGTCAACCGCGGCTCCTGACCGCCGGCGCCCTTGATCGGATCATCACCCGACGCCAACCACGCATGCACTTGCGCGCACGTCGCTTCCTGCATCGCCTCAGACAGATCGTCATCCGATGGTTTCCCGTTGGGGAGGGTGTCGTAGATGTCGCACTGGCATGCAGTTCCGACGAGGCCGGATGCTTCCCGCAGCATTGCAGTCAGCTTCGCGGGGGCGGGTTCTGGGGTTTCCCCCATCCAGGTTTCCAGCTGATCGGCGGTCGCATAGACGAGCACGG
>NZ_JBZEGI010000126.1:0-277 GCF_058216415.1 Dyella sp. SYSU CM1112
ATCACCGAGGCTTGCGTTGCGACTCAGTCCGCTGAGGTCCTGGTTTTGGTTATCGCTAATCGTGATCGTGCCCGGTGCAATCGCCGCTTGCGTCGTACTGCTTTCGTGACCGGTCTGCGGAATGGTCAGGCCGCTGGGCATGATGCTGGCGCCGCTGTTACCGATGCCTCCACCGTTACCGCTGTAGCCGCCAGCCATGCCTCCACTGCTCGCGCTGTAGCTGGCGCTGTTCTGCAGGTTGCTGTACGTGAGTGATCCGGTATCGAGAGTGTTCTTG
>NZ_JBZEGI010000127.1:0-277 GCF_058216415.1 Dyella sp. SYSU CM1112
GAAACATTCTCGCTTACATACATCGCCAGCAGTGCTCTCGCATCTTTCTTCGCGACAGCTTGCTGATAGCGGCTCCATAGCGCATGCAAGTCGGCTAGATCGTGACCTTCCACGGACAGGCTGGGCGGCGTAGCTCCGATGGCTGGGACTGCCATGGCCATCGCGGCGACCACGGCGAATAGCTTGTAGGTTCGCCTCTTCATTGAACTCTCCCCTAACGCGTCCAACCGGTACGCTCAGAACTCGACCATGGCCGCGGATCGGAGTTCCGTATGAG
>NZ_JBZEGI010000128.1:0-275 GCF_058216415.1 Dyella sp. SYSU CM1112
CCCGCGTTGGCAGGCGGACCGGCGGAAACGGCAGCCCCCGTGCTGCCCGAAGGCCGGTACGGCACCAGCCGCGCCAAAGCGCCCCGGAAGTGGCGCCGGTGGGTCTTCCTGGCCGTCGCCCTGCTGGTCAGCGGCGTGATCGCGTGGATCGCGTACGTCAACCTCGGTTCCGCGCCGATCGACGCCGAGCGCATCGCGTTCAAGGCGAAACCGGGCAACGCGATGGAAATCACCATCAACGTGACCAGGGACGACGACAGCAGGCCGGGCGTGTG
>NZ_JBZEGI010000129.1:0-275 GCF_058216415.1 Dyella sp. SYSU CM1112
GGCGTGATAGGCGTTTCCGAGGATGCTGATCACGACGACGCTGACTGCGAGGGCGATGTAGAAGCCTCTGTCGCGCTTGTTCATGTTGAGCTTGCTGATGATGACGATCGCGATGGTGGCGCCGAGGATGGCGCTGTCGACGATCGCAGGGAAGATCCAAGTCAGGTGTTCGGGGATCAGCGCTTGCCGTGCGAGGTCGCGTTGCACGGCGAAGGAAAGTACGAATGCGCCGGTGGTGATACCGAGCGCAATGACGATCGCGAGGGCGAGTGCGG
>NZ_JBZEGI010000012.1:0-165505 GCF_058216415.1 Dyella sp. SYSU CM1112
CCTGGGCTTTTACGGCCTCGCTGATTTCTTTACGTCCCATGATTCACCTCGACGGTCAGTTTGACCTATCGGGGTGTCCAAGGGGATTAGGCCACTACAGTCATCTATCGCGTTGTATGCATCCGAAAACTCCTTCTTCAAGTCCCCCGCATCTTTGTAGACTTTACTTGTATCGCTTGGCATGTCCTTTTTGAAGAACGCCACATCATGATCCCGTTGGATTTGTTGAATGTCGTAATCGTACTCGTCCACCGATCGCTCAACGTGCCTGAGCTTCTTCCATATTTCCTCGCTGGCTTGCCGTGCCACCTCTGACTTCGCGTGCCTTGCGCTGTTGCCGTCCTTATATCTCTCAAGAATGACGTTGCCGTAGACTGTAGCTCCCACAGAAATGACAAGCACCAATATGGTGATCCATAGTTTTTCCACGACAATGAGCCGCCATTCGTGCTTGCGTTGCTCACGGGCATTTGCGTGCTCAAGGCTCGCCCCATACTCTAAGAGTGCGCGCTCCTTCTCATACTCGCTGTGAAGGCGGTTTTCATCGTGATTCGCTGGTTTACTGGTCAAAATGTATCTCCATAAGGTACACGTTCGCGTTGGGGAGCTCACGACATGGGGCTAACGCCTTTGCCATGCCATGATCTCGACATTCCAGTCGATGAAGCACTTCCGCTTGAGCGTTTCGTACTTCTCCGGCTCGTCCGATTCGTCAAAGAAGGGCCAGAGAATCACCCAGAATCCGAAGAGCACCGCGACGCCTAGCGGCTCAGTATCCTCAAGGACCGCCCAGGCGAAGGGCATTTCATCGTCTTTTCCCGACAGGATTACAGCCATGCGCGGGCCTTGCCAGTACAAGGTGGCCGTCGGAACTGGCGGTGGAGCTATCTGGTTCGAGGTATGCACCTCATGCAGATAGTCCGCGACTTCAATGTCCACCGCCTTCCCTTTCGGTGAATTCAAAAACTTACTTGCCGCCGCCTGACCGTCCAACGCTAGTGCGTGCACCGCCCGCCAAGCGGTAAGAAGCGCGAATGCATCGAGGTAATCCTGATCCACGCTTGACTCGTAATCGTAGTAGGCCAACTTGAACGGCTTCCCCGCGAACTCCAGCAGCTCGACCGGAACAAGAGGCATTTCGTCCCACTGGTCAGGGTTCGAAGGGTCTGGCGGCATCAAAAGTGTCGCGGCACGCTCCTCAATGGCGCTTCCCGCCCCGTTGTCGCACGCCTTACACATGAGGAGGCGCTTTTGAAGATCTTGCGTCGGACCTTTTTGGCTGGACCAATGGAACTCAAATTTCTTTCCGCTCCCCGTCTCGATGCCAGTGACTCGCTTTCGTATAAAGTTGGAAATGATGTGACCGTGAGCGGAGACACTGTTGGTCTTGCAGCAGATGCACGTCATGTGAGAACCCGCCGTAACCTGGAATGGAAGTGTTTCTTCATTGCTGCGCGGCCCTAGGTTTCTGAGCTTTCTTCAGTCGCAAATGATCTGCCGTCTTAGCGCAACCGCTTAAGGCGCTCGCCTTTCCGGCGGTAGTTGACGGCATTTTTGGGGCGTGCTGCCTTGGCATCCAAGTTGGCCAACATGCCCTCTCCGATCAGCTCGCGCAGTGCGGTCTGAAGTTCCGACAGCAGAAATTCGGAGTG
Organism: Dyella sp. SYSU CM1112; assembly: GCF_058216415.1. NCBI lineage: Bacteria > Pseudomonadati > Pseudomonadota > Gammaproteobacteria > Lysobacterales > Rhodanobacteraceae > Dyella > Dyella sp. SYSU CM1112. Next base: position 1,653 of record NZ_JBZEGI010000012.1, read on the forward strand.
CTCGATGAGGTTCGCCATAAAGCGATAGTCGACCACCACCTCGTCGCCAACCTTGGGAAATTGCTGCATCCATACGGCCTTCATATCCACCAAGAGCGAGTGCTGTTCCTGCCTATGCTGATCGGCACCAAACATGTCATCCTGGCCCGTATCGCGAGCGATCTTGTTCAACTTGTGCTGCACTTTAATCTGCGCCTGGTGCTCGGCCGCCTCCTCGGCCTGCTCGCGAAACACCACCAGACCGGTTGCATTGTGCGTCGCGTACACAAGATAAAAAATGATCGTCCGGCGATCGACGTACTCCACGGGAAGCATGGCGGTCCGCAAGGGCGCGGTAGAGTGGTTGGCCGCCTCGACCAGTTGTTGCCGATAGCGACGCATGAGCCGAATGCGTTTGTCTTCGGACGAGCCGGTGGCCGCTTCTTGCCAATCCTTCCCGAATATCGCCGTGAGGTTCTGGTGCTGGTCTTCATGGCCCGTCGCCAGGTTGAGAAAATTCCACATGAAGTTGATCAGGAGTTCGGTGTTCGTTCGCTGCAATAGCGGCGCGAGCACCTTCGGGTCGACGACGCCCTTCCAGCCAAACGGATCGACGAACATAAAGGCAAATTCGCCCGGCTCCAGCCACGCAAGGATCTCGGGGATCGCATTTTCAAAGGGCTTCCGCCACACCTCGGGCGGTGTGATGTTGGACGGGCACCGCCGCACGTACGCATCCAGCTGATCCGCGCGCTGGGGGTCCGCTTCGATAAAGATGGAACGCAATCGAGCGTGCGCGTGGTGTTTGTTCTTGAGCGCGAGGTCACAGGTTGCCATGGTTTTTATGGCAATGCCGGGTGACGTGTCGGACAGGTCCGGAGTCGTCGATTGCCATGGCCCCGCGAAGCAGTCGATGTAGGCGATCTTGGAAAAATGCCGCCCGATGATCATCAGGCAACGCTCCAGATAGGATTCCAAAATGGCGTGCTTGACCTGGGAATGCTCGCGATCGGTGTAGTCGTTCAGAGCTTGCTGGGGTGAGCGTCGTTTCATTCCTCATCCTTGCTGGCAAAACGCTATTGATTGATCGGCGTCAGCGCGCCAATCTTTAAGGTCATCCGGCGGCCACGGACTCGGGCATCCCGTTCCACTGCCGGCCGTCTAGGTCGCGCCCATTGGCCTTCTTGGATCGCCGTTGTCCGTCGGCCCCCCATCCGCCCCATTGTTTGAAGAAGAACACAGCACCCTGCCGCTCACATTGTTGGCGAATGGCGCGCGCCCAATCCGGATGCATTGGGCGCGCTTTCGGGCCGGACTCCCCGCCCACAATCACCCAGTGAATCCCATCCAGGTTAAGTGCGCCCAGATCTTCCAGCAGCGGCTCGCAGGACAGGAAGCGAATCTTGGCCGGAATGTGGCGCAAGGCGTCAATGCGAGGGACGCCGTGGCGACGGTTTTCCACGGATACCCCGAGCCAGACGTTGGAGGGCACGGTTCGCTGGGCGAAATATTGGGCAAGGCGGTCATGCCGCTTGGTGAGGATCTGATACCGGTGCTGCGGCGTGTCGGCAATGACCGCCATCACCTGGTCGATAAAGGCATCAGGGATCCGCTCGTGAAACAGGTCGCTCATCGAGTTGACGAAGTAGATGGTCGGCTTGGCACGCAGCCGCGGCTCGTTCAAACGGTCGGGCAGCAACTTCAAGCGAAACCCTTGCCGGTATGCGTCGACCCCCATGGCTTGGAGTCGCTTGGCCATGGTTTCCGCGTAACAGTGTTTGCAGCCTGCCGAAAGCTTGGTGCACCCAATGGTGGGATTCCAGGTCTGCTCGGTCCACTCAATCCGCGAGGTGGTGGTCATGGCCGTTTCTCCTTTTGTGCAGCATAGCTGGGGGCGTCAATCACCGTGAGGGCTTCTCACGGCTTGCGCCGGCGGGCACGGGGCCGGCTGGTTGAGGGTTTCGCCTCCGCGTTGGTCGTCTTACGGGGTGTACGGGCGGAGGGGCCGCGCCACTGCGCTACGGCGGCTTCCAGGGCGGCAACGCGCCCCGCCTGGTGTGCGGCCGCCTGTTCGGCGTCGCGTAGCGCAGCGCGCAGTGCGTCCTGCTTTGCGGTGAGTTGGGTGACCGTTTTCCCATGCTCGCGTTGGTCGCGTTCCAGTCGCTGCTGGAGGATTTTGAGTTCCTGACGCGCCTGATCCACCTGTTGATGCGCGCGATCCTCGACGACGCGTATGTGTTCCTGCGCCGCGGCATGTTCGGTTCGCAAGGCGGTGAATTCGGCGCGTTGCTGCTCGAGTTGTGCCTGCAACCGATCGCGTTGCTGCCGTAGGTCGGCCGCCTGGACGGTGAGTTGGTCCACTAAGGTCTGGCGTTCGTGCAGTTGCGCTTCGGCTTGCGTCTGTTTGGCCGTGCTGTCAGCTGCTGTCGCTTGGGCCTCGGCCAGCGCGAGCTCCCACAGTTTGCGTTCCTGGGTCAGGTCGGATTGCGCCGCAAAGAGGGCGTTCTGCTCCGCCGTCAGCAGGGCGCGGGCGGTGACCTCGGCCTGTGCGAGGGCCTGGCGCCACAGCTCGGCGCACGCGTGCGCGACCTCGCCCGGCAAGTCCGGCAACAGCGCGTGGCCTTTCAGGCGCTGCGCTAACTGCTCCCACCACTGTTCGAGCAGTTGGCCCACCCGCGCGGGACTGCCGCGCCCCAATTCGAGCCTCACGCGTTCGACCGTCGGCCGTTCGCCGCGTGCAAGCACCGCATCCGCCGCCGCGAAAACCTCGGTTTCGGGTACCCCGATCGCCATGCCCTGCCCCCTCCTCCGATTAGGTATGATAATCAAACCTTATCCGACCTCATCGCTGTTTTTGATACGGTGGACGTAATGAATCGTACGCTTGTTCCGAGAGCGGCACCAGTCGCCCCACTGGACCTGGCCTCGCTCGACGCGGCCAGCCAGGCCGCCGCCGCAGCCTTTGTCGCCGCCGGCACCGCGGCGAACACCGTGCGCAGCTACCGCAGCGCCCTCACCTACTGGGCCGCCTGGCTGCATGGTCGCTACGGAGCGCCGCTCGGCGACGCACCGCTGCCAGCGACGGTCGTGGTGCAGTTTGTGCTCGATCATTTGGCGCGACCCACGGAAGATGGCGGCTGGGACCACACGTTGCCGCTGGCGCTGGACGTGGCGCTGGTCGCAGCCGGCATCAAGGGCCATGCCGGGCCGCTGGCGTACAGCACGGTCAGCCATCGTCTGGCAGTGCTGGCCACCTGGCATCGCATGCACCACTGGGACAGCCCGACGGAAACCGCCACGGTGAAGACGTTGCTCCGTCAGGCGCGCAAGGCGCAGGCGCGGCGCGGCGTCACGGTGCGTAAGAAGACTGCCGTGGTCACCGAGCCCTTACAGGCCATGCTCGCCACCTGCACCGACGGACTGCGCGGCATGCGCGATCGTGCCCTGCTCCTGCTGGCGTGGAGCGGCGGTGGCCGGCGTCGTTCGGAAGTGGTAGGCCTGCAGGTCACCGACGTGCGCCGGCTCGATGCCGATACCTGGGTCTATGCCCTTGGCACCACCAAGACCGATACCAGCGGCGTCCGGCGCGAAAAACCCCTCAAGGGACCTGCCGCCCACGCCCTGGCCGCGTGGCTGGCCGCAGCCCCCGCCGCCACCGGCCCCCTCTTTCGCCGCCTGCATCGCGGTGGCACCGTCGGCACCACCGCACTGACTGCCGATCACGTCGCGCGCATGGTCCAGCGCCGAGCGACCTTGGCCGGCCTCGAAGGTGATTGGGCGGCGCACAGCTTGCGCTCGGGCTTCGTCACCGAAGCCGGCCGCCAGGGCGTGCCGCTCGGCGAGGTGATGGCGATGACCGAGCACCGCGGTGTCGGCACCGTGATGGGGTATTTCCAAGCCGGAAGCCTGTTGACCAGTCGCGCAGCCGAGCTGCTAGCCCCAGCGATCGCAGGTGGGGCGGCGCCGGGGATGGACGGTCAGGCCCCCGAGCCGCCTCCGCCTTGATGCCGCGAGGACGTAATGCGGGCCACGCCGCGAGGATGCGACTTGAGCCTGTGAACGATCCTCGCCGACCTAGACATGGGGTTGCGCTTGGATACGTGCATGGAACGACATAAGCGGCGCTATTGACACCGAGCCGGTCGCATTGCGAGCATTTCGACACTCGGCTTTAGGTTCGCCTTCGCTGAGGTGTTCTGCCGGGAGCACGGAACTGCAGCGCGGTGCCCGACGAAACCCTACAACGCGTTTTCGCGTTGCGCTCTGTTTCGTCTTGGAGAACACCCATGAACCACCGCTCTCATAACAAACCCCAACCATTGCCGGCCAACTTCGCCATGTCACTCGATGGTGGAAGTATTGACGCGCTAGATACAGCTCATGAGCACCTAGAGCTATTTTCTGAGCGAACCCACCTGCTTGGAACCTTCGATCCCTCGTGCATGCGCCATCCGGTGATGCGCGCGCTGTACCATGGCCTTCCCTATATTTTGCATCGCGAGCTCGTCGCGGCAGCCTATTTCGGCGTTCTCCTCGTGGACCCGACGCCCGCCGCGTGGCGTGCGCGTGTGCAGCGCGTGTCTCGTTTGGTCAGCGAGGGAAAATTAGACGGAACCGGCATGCCGAATGCAGCCAATCTGCGCCGAAACAAGGCGCGTCTCCGCCTGGAAGACAGCGCCGCCCATGAGTACGGACTCGCCGACTCACAGGCCATGCTCGATCTTTTGACCCAGCTCAACAGCATGACGCTCCAGCTCGGGCTTTCCTTCGCCGATCTGTGCGACACCCGTGCGTACATTGCCCGTGCGATTGAGGTTGGTGCGCCAAACTGGCAACGCCCTTCAGATGCGGAGCTGGAAGTGTTGGCGACAGGACCGGCCTATCTGGTCGACTACGTTGGCCGGAGCCGGGCGCGAAACGTTGAGGGAGTGGCCTTCGCTGCGTACCAAGACTGGCTCCTTACTGCGTATGAACGCCCGGATGGGACGGTGCGTGCCACTGGCCTTTTCCCGCCGGAGCTTCTTGTGCGTGGATTCGGCACAAAACCGGAAAATGGACCGCCCCGCTCCCCAGATCCGTCTGTCATCGCGGCGCTCACCCATCTGTGTATCGAACACTTCCCCGGCCGCACGGCGGAACTTTGCTTCATGACCACACGACCTGACTTGTCCGATCTGGTGGACATGCTGGAGGACGAAGCATGATCCGCCTCGATGATGAGCTCTTGGTGCCCTGCCCTGACTGCCGGCGGGCCGGCCCGGAGCACCTGGTGCCCTGCTGGGTCGATGATGACGTGTTGCGGGACGCTGGTATCGACGATCCGGCGGATCTGCCGTTGGACTTGCTCTACGAACTCTTCAATCGTGACGACGGCGTCTCGATTGAGGATGTGTGCGGAGATTGCGGTTCCGACTACACCCGTGACGCGGAAGGCCGCATCATCGATTGATCGACGAGCGCCCGGTGATGAGCCGGGCGCTCTACGCTTGACTGTGTAGCCGGCGGTGGAGTCGTGCCGATTTCGTCATCGCATGGAGTATCTTCAGGCCAGCCGCTGGTGGGCTAATCCGAGGGACGGCAGTGTCGGCTACCTCGCGCGCGACGATGGAAGCGGCGCACCGTCCGACCGATGATCCGTTGCGCCGACGATCTCGCCGCTCTTTCAGGCGTTTTTCCGCAATTGCGATGGAAAAGGCGTAGTCATCGCTGGCCGATAAAATTCCTTCCCGCGGCAAAGCGGGCCCACTTATGGGAGAAGGTGCATGAAGGCACGTAAAACGATGCGGTGTGCGGGCTCGCAATGCTTTGACGACAACCGGTGAACACGTCATGGCGCCACATCTCACCGCACACGAACTCGAAGTTCGGATTGCCAGCATGCAGGGCCACATCGTGTCTGCTTTGGCGCCGTACGAGGCCGAGTCAGCCATCTGCTTCTGGCTGGATACCCTGCGAGCGATTGAGGAGATCATCAATTTATGGACTATCGACTGGGAGGACGCCGCCTTCGAACATCAGCTCTTTGCCTTCCCGGTCTTCCAGCTTGCCCTTCACGGTAGCGATTTTCAGATCATTCGCCAACGACTCGTGTCGCGGTTCAGCGAGAAGTTCGCCAACCGGATTTGCAATTTAGTAATTCAGGGGTCTGCTGTTGCGAGCGTATTCGCTGTGCATGGTCTCTTCGAGGCAGCAAGTGGATTCCAGAGCCTGCGCGCGATGATGGGCTACCTCCAATCACGACGGCGTCATTTCGTGGGGCTACTGCAGCTCCTTCCCCATGCGTGCCGTGGCTCAAAGCGGGTTGATCAATTTGACACGATCAACATTTTTCTGCCCATCGTCGAGTGTTATGGCACGGTCATGATGGGGGCCCAGTACAGCTTGATGGAAACGTTGGCCCAGGAGCGACTGGGTATTACCGCTGCCCAAGCTGCCCCACTGCGCATGCTCAGCGCCCTCTACCTTGAGCCGGAACGGGCGCCGATTGTGGAAATGTCCTTGACCCACGAAGGTCGGAACATGCTTGCGTCCCCAGAACCTTTGCTGCCGGATAGGCTCTTTTCAGCGGCGGAACTCCGAAACGACATTCTCTCCATCGAAGCGGCCTACGCTGAATTCGATCTTGGTGGCACGGAATTTACTGCTGCGGCTGCGCTAATACGGCGACTTTCCATCGATCACGTTGATCGTGATTTTTGGATCGCAATTACATCGGATGAACTAAGCACTCTCTTGGATGCAGTAAGTGCCTCACCGGGGCTTCGGGCCGCACTGGTTTGTCATGCGCAAAGCTATATGGAGTGTTTATCGAGCTATGCCCCATTGGTGCATCTCAACGGCCGCTATCTGTCGACCGTCACCCTCTTGAGTCGCTTCGTGTATTTCTGGCGGGCACGGGTCCTGGATCGTCAAAAGCGCTTCCAGATTCGCGCAGGCTTCATTTTTGAAGACGCTGTCAAGCAGGCGTTGGCTAAGCAAGGCTTTGTCATCCAAGACATTGTCCGCCTCAACCGCCAAGAATTCGACGTTGTGATGATTCGTGATCAAGTTATATGGAACGTTCAGTGCAAAAACAATTTCATTGACATCGATCGCGTCGACTCGGACGCCGCTCGGTTTGCGCGTTACAACCACATGCTTGTGCGCTACTACGAACGAGCCTTGGTTAAGGAACGCAACCGCGAGCACCTCCTGAAGGAACGGTTCGCGCTTCAGACCATTCAGCACGTCGTCGTATCAAGGTTTCCTGTCGTTACAGATAACTTGCGAATCGTCGTCTTCAATGACATCGACGAATTTGCGAGCAAGACTGCGGTGTTGCAGGCCCATTAGATAACCAGCCCGCGTACTTCAATTTGGTGTTGCCGAGTCTGCACTACCGCGCCGCCATCTGTCATATAAACAGCTCGGATGGGGTCTCGTGCGACCAACTCTCCGATCTTCGTTCCCGCTGCCGTGAACCACTGAAGGCGCTTCCCCGCGAGCAATCCAAATCCGGTTGGCATGACAAGCAATTGCCCCTGTTGGAAAACATCGTGATGCGCCACGAGGTTTACGTTGTCCTCCATAACATAAAGTCGCGTGGGAGTACGAAAGTACGTATACCGCCCGGCAGTTATGATGTCGCTCGGGCAGGTTCCAATGTCGTACACCACCTCGGGCTGGCCCTCTGGCGACACCAAGATGACTTTGCCCGAATAAGTGGCCAAGTAGGCGCCTCCATGCGGAGCAAAGCGGGCGGCGTACACCCAATCCTGAGGAACGCCGCCTATCATCGTTATCTCCAGCCGGATACCGCCCACCTCCATGACGCTGTCGGGGCCGGTTCGGGCAAAGCGAGTGAGGCTGGCTTCCTCCACGTCCAACGTCGCAGGGTCAATGCCGGTCAGGATCTTGAACGCGTGGTTCAAGGCTTTCATTTTCTCAGTCGCCGACGGATGACCCCCATGTCGGTCTGGATGATTGGCTGACGCCAATCTGCGATAGTGCTGCTTGATGTCTTCGGCATCGACTGGCAGAGACAGACCCAGCACTTGCAACGCATTCTCAATGTCTTCGCTAACGCCAAGGCGTTCGCCCTGCCCTGTGACACGTTTCCAACCGTCTTTGAGGGGCATTACGCGCCCCCACACCGCATGACGTGAAGTCGTACAGCACCACACTTCATCGGCTAACGTGAAGAGGTACCTATCTCTCGATAGGTCAACGTCCACGGCACGCACTTGGGATTTGAATTCTCCCCAGTAATTCGTCTCAATGGTCCTATAGTGATCCACCACGCGAGAATCTGCGCGAAGATCAGATTCCGTCACGGCGTTCAATTGGGTGTCATAGATATGAAGGACTCCGCCGGAATCCATGATGGCGATACCGGGTCCCGCCGTGCCGATACGATAAACATCGTGAGACAAATCTTTCTGCCCAACGAGGACACCGCGCGGATCAGTGCGCCGAAGTCGGCTTCTTACTTCTGGTCGGGCTGCGCTACCACTAGCACGATCAATGAACCAAATCCCGTGGTTGTCGATGGACACGATATCAAAGGCCGTATCGGGACGCTCTTCGCCCAACAGCTTTCGTTCGTCCACGAGCGTCCAAGGAGCGCCATCCGATGTGGCAAAAAGTGGCCTGCTAGGGGAGCTGGAAATCGCCACGCGCGTAAAAGTGTGCTTCTTACCTTCTTTATCCATCTGCGTCACGATGCGATTGAAGCGGCGACGATCAACGTCTCCGACGTGATCAGGGACCTGCGCGAACATCTCCAGACATTGCTTTGCTGCCGCGGCAAGCTGACCGGCCTTGATCCGTTGAAGAATGAGCTTCGTGTAAGCCTTTGCAATGACTTCGCCGGCATAGCCTCTCCGCTGCTCCGGGGAGAGCGCGCCAGCCAACTTGAGCGCCTTGGCGTGCCGGCTTGCCAAGCTTGCCTGAATTACGGGCCCAGCCACCGGGTCGCTGTAGTCCCGATGAAACTCAGTACGGCCATCGACCTCCCACGTCGGCGGTGAAGGTGGTAGCCTGATTTGCAAGGCCCGAGACCAATCAAGCGGTGTCGGTGGCTCACGTCTGCCGGAGCTTCTCTTCGACCGGGCATCCAAGACTTTCAGTCCCTTCGGTGCTTGCGATGGTTTGATCGCGCCCTTTCCGAATAGCTTGGAAAAAAATCCAGACATTCTCTCTCTCCCGACGCCATTTCATCTGCCATGACCAACCGGCCACCTGCATGCCCTGGTGGCTTCCTGTGGCACAAAGCCATGCCCTGCAGTAATCGGCGGGTTTATCAAACATAGACTGTGCGCCAACTTCGAAAAACCTCGTGACGTCGTGAACATGCACGGCTATAGCTTTTTCGTTTTTGCCTTCTTAGCGCTTTTGGAAGTACTGCGGCGTTGAGACACCGCAGTCACAGGTGGCGTGGCTGGCGATGGCGTCCCATCGCTTGGCGCGACACCTGTACTCAATAAGGAGGCCAGCTGTTCCGTGGAGGGTTTTTGCAAGACCTTATGCGTTTGCGATTGTTTCCACTGCCCATCGAACCAGTAAATCGTGGTGTGTGTGAGCCTTCCGCCAAAACCACCCCCGATGTCTCGACCGCCGTACACCGACTTTTCGCCAGCGATGATCCATACGGCTGCCAACTTTTCCCGCTGGAGCATGCTTAGGAAAGCATCACGGTCGACTAATGCGGCTGCCGGACCGGGCTCGTCGACGGAAGGATCCTGGAAGAGCACGTGATCATTGGCATCTTTATAAACAGGGTGACGTCCATTCGCCATATGCAACCCCATTGATACCGCTAACCAAGGCGCAGGAATTTCAACGCTGACCGTGCGATCGATAGAGTAATCGTAGCCACCACGCTCGCACGAGTAGCTGGCCGTCGTTGGGCGAACGAGTATTCCAGGCATGTGCCGTCGACCCGTTTCCATCCAAGGATCTACGTCGCTCAGATCCGGATGCCAGGGATATTCCCCAACATAGAAGCTATGGTCGAGCTGGGCATGCGCCAAACTATGAGGGTCCGTCAGCGTAGTCTTCTCCAACCCCTCCACAAACGTCCTCAAGTCCTTCTCGCGCACGATGACGCTTTGAAGTCTAGCCCACGTTTCGCGTTGATATTCCTTGTGTCCGTCGTGTAGGCCGTGGCCGCGAGCATGCACTAATGACGAGAGTGCCAGCCAGCGCCGCCGTGCCTTGCCATCGGTCAGGTCAATCAGCGGCACCCCATTTATGATGTCAGTATCCGACTCCAGCCACGCCAGCCGCTCGTTGGCTTCCATTGGGCGCAGATTCACTTGCACAGGGACCCACCATGTTCGACGGGAGTCGGCCCATCCATCGTAATGAGTGGCACTGATCAGCAATGAGGGGTCGAGGTCGCGTAATCCTGCTTGTCGTGCCCCTGGATAAGGAACGGACTTACCATCTTGCGGCCAGTGCTTTCCAATGCACGCCAGATTGTCGGCCATCCGCGCTAACAGTTCACGAAATGCAATCCACTGGTATTTCTTACCAATACGCTCGACTTCGTGATCCATGCGTTCACGGGAGTAATGCGCACGATCGAAGCTCGTGAAGAGTTCTGGCGTCCATCCCAAATCGTGAGCACGCTTGCACACCCAGCGCTGTGCCCAGGCGCGATTAAAAGATTCTGGGTTATTGGATCGCCAACTTTGCCCTCGTTCAAAACGCAAGAATCCTTTGGCGCGAATTCGAAAATCTTCCCATTGATCACTGGAGAGAAGAAACTGAAATTTCTTCTGCAATGCTTCTAGCTGGACGATCTCCGGTGTCTGTTGGTAGTCCCGAATCTCCCGTGCCGCGTCATAAGCCTTCAAGAGCGTCTCGAAGGCCGTCTGTTGTTTGCGCGATCCCCACGTCCGGAATTCAGCGAACCACTCATTGAAGATATTCTCTGCATTAGGGAGTGTCTCAGTGCCGATTGGTACCGGACTCCAATCATCCACCTTATAGTCGATCTGATAACGAGCGAAATCACCGTCTTTGACGGTAGAACTGACGATGTCGTCTTGAAAGGTCCCTCTCTCGTGGGTTTCGACATAGCTTTCAATCAGCTCGTCCGGCACGTATTCAATGGGCCATGGGCTCTGATATGGCGGCCGACAGGCCTTGAGGTCGACGTCAGGAGACAGCACTCCTCGCCAATGCGCGTATTCGATGACGCCAAGAGCATGATCACGCGCTAGCGCATCGACGATCGGCTTACCGCGCCGAAATTGAAGCTGATAGACCGCTTCCGCCAACTCCCCCAGTCCCAGTGTCTCCCCTTGCAAAGCGGCGCCGTAGCAGGCGGCCAGCAGTCGCTCCATGACATACGGGTCGTCGATATCATTGAAGTCGTTGAGCATCGTCACGCCCAGCTTGAGGCGAGAGGCTAGTAATGATGCCAATGCCTTGGTCGCTCTGTCGCGAATCGAACGATGAGAGGTAGTAAAGAGCCACGTCAGGATCAGGGCGGCGAGGTACGCGCGCTCCTCTTCGATATAAGCGAAGCCATTTTGAATCGACCAGGTGATGATCGTTTCAATCTCGCCGCAAAAGCCCTTATCACCAAGATAAGTTGACCAGAGGGCATCGCGCTCCGGCATTGGCATCTTTTTCAAGAGCGAATGCAGGTGACGGGCATTGAATTTGTTTTCAGGCTCCGTGCTGACCGATAGCATCAGATCGTTGAGCGCATCTTCGTCCAGTTGGTCTTTCGCAATCTCAAGGGTGCGGTCAGTGAAATATTCCTGTTTGCGCCAAAGCAGGCTATTGAGGAAAGCCTGCCATAGAATCCATTCTTCCTCAGCACAGGCGTCTATCAGCTCTACGCCAGTACGCTCAGGGAGTTGAATTGCCATGGCGTCGATAATTCCCGCGTATTCGTAATTATCATCACCACAGATAAACTCGAATAATCGTGTTCCGGAGGCGAAGGATCCAACGACGTCGTCTTCCTTCAGATGGGTGTCGAGTAAATGCGAGGCGATCGCATGATCACTGAATCGCTCGAAAGTGAAGCGGATGTACTCGACCAAGGCGCCATCGTCTTGCGGGATGGGCTCCACGGACAACACCCCTTCGGCGACAAGCTGAGAAAACAAGCTCTTCTCAAGCGCACCCTGGGAGGGGTGAAGGTCTTCGAAGAAGGCGATGGAGGCGGCTTTCCCGAGGTAGCCACGTCCAGACTTGGCCAATTGATCAGCGAAACCAAGGATTGCACGGGGAACGATCTCATAATTGGGATCCAGTCGCATTCGCTGGTTAATCGCTCGCGTCACGGCCGCGTTGTAAAACGAAAAGATTGACGTGACACCGCGAAGTCCTCTCGGTAGCTCGTGCTTGCCTTCCTTTTCCAGGAAATCACAGCAGGTCTTGAGAAATAGAGGATTGTCGAACTCGGGTAAAAGGCTGGGTGCGCCGGGCCGGACGATTCCCCGTTTGTCCAGATAGAGTGCCGCCGCCCTTCCGGCATCTCCGGCAAAACCCGCATGGTTCACACGATAGAGTGCATCCGTTCCAAGATCGCCGGGAATCACATAGGGCAAGTATGTCGTCCGACACGACACAACGATCACAATTCGGGAAAACGAGGCGGCCATCCTTAGGAAGGCCGCCAACCGGTGTGGCCAGATATGGATGCCATTACGCTCATTGAGCGCGTCGATACAGACAATTGCCCGGGTTCCGACCATCTCGGCCGTTGCATCCAAAGCGCCAAGGAAATGCTTTACTTGTTCCGTCACAGGTCGGTCGAGTTCGCTAAGAAGCTGCCGCCATGGCTCTTCGTCACGCAAACTACTCCCCAAAAACATTAGCGCCGGTCGATTCAATTGCACTTCGTATTCCACGATGTCCGCAAGCAGATGCGACTTGCCTGTGCCCGCATCGCCAGTTAGCAAAATCGCCCGCTGGTTTGCCATCTTCCAACGCTGGCCGGATAAGTCTTCTCGGATATCCGACACGGCGTCCAGTAGCTGTTGGACAGCATGTCGAGCCTGGGAAAAGGGATTGTTATCGCCGCCGCGCATCCCTTCCGGCACGGGCAGCGTGTATAACCATGTCACGAGCGCGGCCGCTGCTTGCCTGCATACCGACGCTGCCACCTCCCATTCGGTGACCGGGTAGTCCTGGTCCAGCGCTATGGGCTCGCGTCCCAAACCCTTGGCAAGGCCGTCGACAGTGATTTGAAGGGCGGTGGCTCTCGATGACGCCTCCTGCACGGGAAGATCATTGATGGCTTTGACAGCCGATTTTCCGCGATCGCTGATTTGAATGAACCAGGCATCGATGGTCCGCTGGAGACTCTCGTCGCGCGACAGCGCAAGAAAATCCTGGCGAATGGGAAGTTCGATATTGGATTCCGGTGTATAGCGCGAGCCTAAAGCACCCTTGGTTTTTTCAAATTGTTCACGAAACCATGCGGGCGTGAATCCGTCTTTGTTAAACCAATAAAGCATCCTTCCGCCAAACTGCGACGCATCGCGTGTAAGGCGACCGATGAGTTCGGTTCTTCCCCAAAGCGTTATGGACAGCGGGAACTTGCGTTTTTGTGCCCCTTTGATCCGCCCCGCCTTCCAGGCCTCCCATTTTTCACGGGCGGTTTTTCCCCTTCCGCTGCGCGCATCAGGCAAATCGAAGGGTAGGCATACGATGTATTCGGTAAGGTGCGGATGCTTTTCAAGTGCCGTCTCGATTGAATCGCCCAGTTGGCTTGCCAAACTGTCGTCCCACTGGAATACATACTTGGCCTGCCATCCTGTCTCAGATCCTCCTGGGTTTTGGCGAAAACATTCGACTCCGCCGTCACCGCCCGGACCTTTGCGAATGAAGATAGCCCCGGGGGCGGCAGGATCCAGTGCCGCCAGTTGGGTGCATATCTCTTCAAAACCCGTGTGCTGAGATCCATCGAGAGGACGGATTTCTTTGAAGTCAATCGTTGGAAGAGACATAGTGTTCAAAGGTCCTGGCACAAATGATTGATCGCCACTTTGGGGTATATTCGATCCAATACATGCAGGTATCCGACGTGCTCACGTTGAAATGAGTACAAGGAATCCCGAAGCTTCGTTGCGCGTTTCTATCAGCTGGTTGTCACCTACCCGTGAAAGAATAGGTAGCCTGGAACGGCTGATGACCGAAACCTCCCCAACCTTGCTGCACTGAAGGACATTGAGCTTCATTACGCTTCCGGATTCGCAGGAAGCATCAGCACATTGGCGGCACCAAAAAGCATCGTTAATTTGTCGAGTGCGACGTCGCTCAGCAGCTGAGTGAAGAGCAGCGCAAGGCGCCGCTTGGGACGCGAGCACGAGACATAGAATAGATTCCTGTTGCTCTCAAAGAATTCCTCTCGATTGGCTGGAGGTCCTGCGTCCATCCATTCGAGCATCTGCGCGAAGTTATACTTGTTCCAGCCTCGGCCAACGATGACTAAAACGTTCTCGAACTCGGCCCCCTTTACGCCATGCTTCGTGGCAAAAGGGGTGTGACCATCAATGAATTGGGCTAGTGCCACAAGTTCGCTGTAGGGTACTGCACGCAGCGCTCGTAACTGTGTCACGCGACGCGACTCCTCTTCAGCTGGTTCAGCGTCGGCACGCATCAGAAGTTGCTCGCGCGCCTCGACAGCCTCGGGCACGAACATGTGCGGCTGCGCTCTGAGGAAGTTCACGACGTCACCAATGGTACCCACAGCCTTGAGCTCAATGAGCTGCTCGATCGATTGTGTCCAGATGATCTTGTCGCGGTGGGCGCGAATGCAAGGCTTACCCGCACCTAGACTCTGGAACATGTCGCCGTAACGTTGGGCATTGAAGGCCGCGCAGGCGGGTTCTATCTGATCCACCAAGAACTTGATGTGTGGATCCTCCTTTTTCAGCCATGCGTCGTTGAATTGCCCGTAGATCTGTTGAATTCTCGCGTAGCCCTGCTCCCTAGCGAGCACGCTGTGGCTTAGCATCAGAATCTTCGTCCGGTCGACCGCGAAATCCCAGCCTTCGGCGGTCAATTGCCCTTTGAGGAGATTGAAGTAGGCGCGCGCCGCCTCTGGTGTGGTATCGCCGGTCCAATGACCACCGCCCTGACCGGTGCGCCGCGCCCCTGGCCAGGCGTTCGTGTGGAAGACACGCGCCTCCCCAGGCGCATCTGGATCGCTTGGTATTTGTGGAAGGGCCGGACGCATGCGATTAAGCATCGCCACGATCGGCTCTGCGGAGCGGAAATTGGCGTTCTTGTCGATCACTTCGAGCACCGCATGCTCGACGGCGCCACAACCTTCCCCATAGATCTTCTGCCAGTGATCGCCGAACAGGCCGACGACCGGGCCAGTGCCAGTGTCGAGAAAGTACCGTTTAAGGGCATCAATGAAGCCGGCATCCGTGTCCTGGTATTCGTCAATCAGCAGCACCGGATACCGAGCGGTAAGAACTGCTCGGAATTTGGGCCGCGCAAGAAACTCTGACGTCAGGGCGAGTACATCCTCGTGGCGAAGAGACACCAAGTCATCCGTAATCTTCGGATAGCCCAGTTCGTACTGGATGGAGCGGGCACCCGGAAACTCTATTCCGGCCTCGGCCAGCCGGTCGGCCCAACCAGGAAGTCTAGGAATGAACTCTCGCAGATCGGGTTGGAAGTCCCGCAGAACCGACCAACAGAAGCCATGCACCGTCTCCGACCGTATTGCGGGGTGTGCTTGGACACGCGATATGATTTCGTCTTTGG
Source organism: Dyella sp. SYSU CM1112 (assembly GCF_058216415.1). Taxonomy (NCBI): domain Bacteria; kingdom Pseudomonadati; phylum Pseudomonadota; class Gammaproteobacteria; order Lysobacterales; family Rhodanobacteraceae; genus Dyella; species Dyella sp. SYSU CM1112. The sequence goes on from NZ_JBZEGI010000012.1 coordinate 17,358, forward strand.
CCACGTTTGTGTACGTAATGCAGCCAATCTGTTGCCGGTTGCGGACAAGCGTCGCGCCACGCCGCTCAATCAAATGCCGCAGGGCTCGTTCCAAGGAGTAGGTTTTGCCAGCCCCGGCACCGGCCTCAAGACGAAAGCTCTTCCCTTCTTCAAGGCAGGCATACACACGTTCCAGCGCCACACGACCTGCAACATCAGCGGGATTCTCGTTTGCCTCAGGCATCGCGCTGCCCCTCCGCTCCACCTTCCTCTGCCACCGCGACGTCGGCCTCAATCCTCGCGGCCACGGCTTCCGGCAACAAAACAGGCGCCAAATTTCCCTCGGCAAGCCACCGTAATCCCTCCGCAATGTACCGAGGAGTGCGCCATTGAGTCTGCTCGATCGCATGTGTCAGAGCGAAGCTCGACTTTTTTTGTTCGGCGGCAAGCTCGTACGCACGGGTTGCGGGGTCGCCTTCGCCCAGTTCGAACAGTTCCTGATTAGCAAGGATGAAAGCGTCTTCGAAGCTTCTCGCCGAGGGTCCTCCATCGGTTTCTGGAATTTGGAACGCGAGACGGCGCCCATCCACGACTTTCTCATCTGGCGTTTTTGCCAGTAGCTCTGCCGGCGAAACGTCAGGTTCGTACCAATGTTTGATGCAGGCGTTGCTCGTGAATGTGCCCTCGGCAACAGGAACCGCGATGCGCTTGCCGTTCGCACTGACCGCAACCGAATCAATGTCGGTTATGACGAGAGTCCGCAGTTGCAGGAAACTTAGAAGATCAAAAAAACGATGTGCATAAGCGCCACCAACCTCCATGACTGTCAAATACTGGCGCCGCAGCGGCGGCTGCCCTTGAGCGTCAGCGTCCGTTTTTTTGATCATTGCAGGTAATAGCAAGCGCTCAGCGGTCCCCTCTATCAGCACCGCCTTGTCCGCAAAAAACAAGTCACATCGAGAAAGCGTGAGATACTGGTACAGGAATTCTCGCTCCTGTGCAGGAGCACTCCCCATTCCTTGCCGCAAATCTTTAATGATCGATTGCCGAAAGCCATCACCGTCAGCGATCGACAAGAAGTAACGTAGACTTTCGAAACGTGCCTCATTGGCGATATGGGGCGAGTGTGTCGTGACCATAAACTGTACAGGCCATGGCCTATCTGCATTGAGCTGCGCCACGAAAGTGCTGGCCACGTGATCAAGTTGACGGATAAATACCTCTTGCATTTGAGGATGCAGGTGCGCCTCAGGCTCCTCAATGAAAATCAGGTGGACGCCGGCGGTGGTTGGCGTAGCCTGAAACTCCCTGAAGAAACGTAAAAGCTGGAGCAGCATATAGACAAGGTTGCGTGTTCCAAGACCGCTGTAGGTCTCCGGAAGCGTTATACCGTTTGCACCGCGGTATCGGACCTTCGTGTAGTCCTTGAGGAGCTTGTTAATGTCGAAGTTGGTCTCGGTGACAAGGCCCGGATCCGAGAGCCCCGGATAGCCGAATAGGTCAAATGCTGGGAGGAGTGAGGTGAGTCCGGTATTAAATCCGTTGTGAACATCACTTTGGATGGTTTCAACAACCTCCTTCAATTGCTCTGCCGTCGCCCTTCTTGCGTTGTCTAGTTCATCTGTCAGTGCAGACTGGAAAAGGACCTCCACCACCTTTCCGAGGACATCCCGTTCCCGCTGCGTATCGTCGTCGAGTCCGCGTTGGGCGTTTATAAAGCCGCTACTGATCAATGCTCCCAGTATTTTCGGTTCGAGCGACTTCCTGTTGGTTGAATCGTTGGGATCAACCGCCTCTAACGTGCTGATGTAAGCGTCCTGAATATGTGTTTCAAGAAATCGAAAGAAACGGGTCCGATCGGCCTCCTCGTCCCCAAGCAGCTCTACATAATCGGCAAATAGTGTTTTCAGAGCAGTTGCCTTGGGCGAAAATCGGAATTCCAATCGCGCCTCCGCACAATCAGGATTCACGTCAATGATGCACTCGCTGAGAGGTCCAAGGTCTGCAGCGTTGACGTCATAGCCGATATCGAGGGTGAGCCGAATGACGGGTAGCCGGCGTAGTACCCCAGCTTCATTCGGTTGAGTACGGAATTTTTGCAATGCCCTCCAGAAGCGCTCGTGGCATCCGAGCGAAAAGTCTTCGAGGCGAAAGCTCAGTGAACGATCAGAAAGCAATCTTCGAAAGATCTCACCGATTGAGGTCTTTCCGCTGTTGTTGCGGCCAACGATCAAGGTGGTCCGCTCCTCAAACCCGATTGCCACGCGGCGCAGAAGGCGGAAGTTCCTGATCCTTGCTCGATTAATACGCATGCCCCCTCCCCTCCATCCCTAGATCAAATAACATGCCCCAACGTTTCACAGGCCCCAAACTACGGACCTCATAGACGCCGAATGGTGCTTTATAAATATACAGGCGAATGGTTCCCGGTGGCCTGTGGCCTACCTGCCCTTCCGATGGGCCAGAAGTCAGTGAATTCCATACCTGGAAAGGCTCAGCAGCCAGCCGGCATCCAGGGTGGCCTGGTAAGTTTCTCCGCCAATGTCCTCCTCGGCTGCCCTAAACTCCTCCGGCGTAAGGGCGACGGACCAAGCTGATATCTGCCGTCCGGCCGCCTCGCTGCATGCAGGTCGTATCAATCCCTGCCGGATTCCTCAGCTGCCGTAAAACTGAACGCCGTGATGGCAAAGTTCCGGCACAGGCTCATCAGGAAGAACGCATGTCATCGTGATGGGAAGTTCCAATTCTGGCGATAACGAACTCAGCTTCAGGGTTGTCAGCTGAACTATGCGCTCATCATTTCCCTTCATCACCACCAGCGTAAGAAGCAAGAAAACATCAGAACCATCTGCGCCACGATGCACCTCCACCAGGTAGCCCGCTCGCACCGAGGGTTCACGTCCGTATAGATCACGGAGCGCCAATATCAGGTTGTCTGTTGGTACGGACGGCAGGCATACCCCAACCTGCTCGTCCGTCTGTAGTGTCTCCCGACTAAAGACACCAAGTGGACGTCCTTCCAGCAAAGCGCTGATCTCGGGCGGATACAGGACAACGCGGTCACGATTGGGGTTAAGCATTAGCGTAGCGCCACGAGTCAACTCAAAGAGCCGTCGCCCAGCCATAGCGACAATCCCGACCTTCCCTGCTGCGGCGACTTCGGCTTGTGCATGGTTGCTAAAAAACGGCAGCACAGTTTGTCCGTTATCAGGTCTGACGAACTGGATAAACCGAATACGATTTCGAGGCGTGGGCCCGGCAGGTACATGCGCGTATACGGTAGTGTCCAGCAGCGCCTTGTAGAACGCCTCCTGGGTGCGTGCCGCTTCTCCGGAATCTGCAGCTCTCCTTGCAGCTTCCAATAATTCATCAAGCTGGGAGTCGATTACTTTTGCCATGGCTTCAATGACTCCGCAGTATCAGCCCACGGTTAGCTCGCAAACGAGGCGTTCAAAGACGTTCACTATAGACATGTTTCTGCGTCGGTATTAGCGGGTTTCAAGGATGGAGCTGCAGGTAAACTAAGATTTCCGCCTCCGTTTGTGTGCGTCGGAAAATCGATCAATGAATTCGGTCATGGCCCCTCGAAATCGAAGTGCCTCGGACGGCAGCGCGACACCGAGATCACGAGCGATCGCGGTCGCATACTTGAGCTGGGCGTCGGTAGGTAGCTTTAAATCAGGGTCCAGGCATTCGGCCAGGCTCGATGCAAAACATGCCGCCAAACGCTCCACAAGCCCGTCCAGCCCACCCTGGAAAGAGGCCCGGTTGTATTGCAGCACCCAGGCCTCCTGGACAAAGTCATCCAGAGGTATAGGGATGACCTCTTCGTCATTGAGTACCAGCTGCATGCCGTGGACCCAATGGCCCTGGTACAGGGCCGCTTGCGCCCCATATTACGAAACTCGTAATATCGCCGGCAAGGCAAAGTTACGAATCTCGTAAGGGTCATCCTTTCGAGATTGGTACGATGCCGAGACGAACCGATATCCGGCTGGTTTTCCAGCGACGCCTGAAACAGGCGCGGACGGAACGTCAGCTATCCCAGCAAGAGCTAGGCGTCAAGGCAGGACTGGACCAATTCGTGGCCGCCACGCGCATCAACCGTTACGAAAAAGGGGTCCATGAGCCCGACATGGCGACTATTGCTCGCCTGGCGGAAGCGCTGAAGGTCCCGACTGCCTACCTCTTCGCCGACGATGAACGCTTGGCGCGCATCATCCTGGCTTTTGATGCGCTGTCGGCGACGGAGAAGGACGAGCTCCTACAATCGATCGAAAAATCTTGAGGACTGCTGATCGTTCGGGGTTCCGGTGACGGACGTATGGCTGCAACGGCACTATGTCTTCCAACAAAGGCACCGGGCGATCCAAATAGCCAGTGCGACCGATTATCCAGGGTGCGACATCTTCCCAAGATGAGGGATGGGTCGTTTCATCGCGAAATGCGCCCCAGTCGATCGTGATGAGGAAGGCGGGAAGCCAGCGGACACCAACCCTCATGTCCTCGATACATTGCAGCAGTAGGTCCATGTCCTGGCTCACCCATGGAATCCTGCATACAGATGGCAATATGGTGTAAAGGTCGCGCACATACTGCCCTGCCCGTGAATCCCTGGTCGCCACCGATTCACGAAGCAGGGCGAGAATGGCTAAGAATCCATGAAAATCGCCTCGCGATACAAGCGAAGCCGAATCATCCCAAGCGTACGACGTGGTCGTACCGTGAGCTTCACCAGGAACAGAAGGAAGCTTCCACCATCGATCACTACCGCTCTGACCGCAAATAGGCTCCACCACTCTTCTGACATTTGGGGCGCTCAAATATTGCCGCCGTAGGAGTGTCGCTAGCGCATAAACGATGGTTGTTCCAGCGACTTGGGTGTCGATGCGATGGACCAGCCCTTCAGAGATAGAGAGCCTTCCCGTTTCCCACGCGCGTACAAGCCGTGGATCCAATCCATATCCGGTTTCACGGGACGCAAATTTATCAAATTTGCGGAGGAACGCTTCATGATCGACCGCTTGCGACGCCCACAACGCGTACCGGATACAGAGCCTAGTTACGAGAATTCGCCAAGCGGTTCGCATCGCCACCCCGCTATCATCAAATTGGCCGGAAGTCTAGCCCAATATTTTGAGATGCATGGTGTTCGCCGAAACGTTGCTCTTTGGTTGGCCATTCAAACGCACTAGTTTCGGTACCTCGGCGGGACAACCCGGTACACGGGAAGACAACGAACGACATGGTGACCAAAGCGGAGCGCGCAGCAGCCCTTCGAGACCGGTTCGGCGACTTACTGACGCTGTCTGACCTGGCGGTCGTTCTTAGGTATCCCTCGGTCTGGGCTATTCGAAAAGCGCGATCGCGTGGCCACTTGCCTGTACCGCTGGTACAGATGCTGCCTCGGCGCCAATGGTTCGCGACCCCCGAGGCAGTGGCTGAGCTTTTATCCACCCTCGAACGAGAACAGCAGCATGCCAGCAAGGAGGACTAACAGGATGGGGGGATTGATGAACGGCGTGGCGCCACATTCGCCTGGTTCGTCGTCCCCTAGGTAACCATTTGGATCCAATCACCGACTCATAGGAGAAAATACCGGATTTCCAAGCACTTATCCGCGGCAAAAACGCCACTGGTGAGACCAGGGGCCAAATAGAGCCGGCGTTGCGACTGCAACAGCCTCAAGGCCTAGCAGAGCGCGGCGCCTTCTATCGAACGGCAAACTTCCCTGATTCCGTGAAGATTTTGTGTGCCTGAAATGCAAAAGCCCTCGCGGCGAACGAGGGCTTGAGCGAACTACTGTGGAGCCGTGATCACAGCTTCGCGCACTTCAGGTTGGTCGTCAAGGCCCCTCAGGGCCATCAACCGAGAAGGAAACAAAACATGAACTCCCACCACCTAGAACAGGCGGCTGCTGCCGCCTTGCTGCGCTACGTCCTGCCTTCCAATGAGGCGGATGTCGACCTCATCGAAAACGTGCATACCACTCGCCCTGTGTGGATTCGCGGGCGCCAGTATCTGCTCGATGTCACGGTCGATCCCATCACGTTCGATGTCCTGAGTTACCGACTGCGGCCGGTGCCTCGGGAAAAACACTACCGGCGTCTGATGGCGGCCTAATCCCCCGGGCAACTGGGCTCGGGTAGACGCCCTGCGTCCATGACCTCTTGGCATCCCTTATGTAGCTTCCGGCGTGCTTTAGCACGCCGGAAAGCCGCCGTCGCCATCAAAAAACGAGGATCCAACCCATGAGTGCTGGAGTCAGCGCCACCACTTTGCCTGAAGAACAAACGCTTCAAATCCCCAACACGTCTCTCCCCTACCATCCACGCACGCTCACGCTCGGCGAAGCGACGTCGAGAGAACTTTTCCTGTTTCATTCGCCGAAGAACCAGCGCACGGTCAAAGTCACTGAATACCTGCATTTAGCGCTCGCTTTAAAGCTCGAGTTCGATCCAACCATCGACTGCTACGTCGAGCGCCCGCGAAAGATGTTTGTGTCGCCTAAGTTCGCGATCGATGTCGCGTTTTGGACGCGTTCAAAACAAGATCACGAGCGGTTTCTCATGGGCGTGCCGAATGTGGGAACGCCAGGCCATCACCGCGAGGGCGCCGCCTTGCGCGATCACGAACGCATGGAAGCGGCGGCACAGCGGCATGAGATCAACCTGACGTATATCACCGAGCAAGACTTGCTCACCGAAAGTGTCGCCTTACGCACGTACTTTGAATTGCTACCGCATGTGCAATACACGCGACGTATCCCATCGCGAGTGACCATCAGCCAAGGCATCAAGGCCTATTTCAGTGTTACACCGCGCGTCAGCTTCCGCGCGCTTATTGCCTATTTCACCCAATTCGGCGAGGACCAGGTATTCGCTGTAGCCGCATCACTGGTGCATAACGGAACACTACGCCTTGACCTGACCCGCCGACTCAGTTTGGACACGGTATTGGAGGAAGTTCATGTCTAATCATCTCTCCGATGCACACAGTTCCCCCTCCTTGACACCTGCCGCCATAACGGCTGAGCCGGTGGCACCGGAACAGCTGTCGTTGTTCGAGACCCTCCCCACTGCGATCGAAGGCCATGAACTTTACGTCGCAACGAGCCAAGGGTGTGTGGGTAAAAGCTCCGCTGTATCCCTGCAGAACACGCCACCGTCCGGGTAGTGGAACGGTAGCTACCCAACGCTCGTCTCGCATCGATGTCTCGCAAGATTATCGATGCGATGGCGCTTGCCATCATGAATTCGATGACACCGTTCGCGCAGCCATGAAAGCGTGCGCTGTCGATCGGCGTCATGCCCTTTGATGTGTTTCATCATGGAGGTCGATCATGTCTCGTGAAAAGACGGCTCTTTGCACTGAAGGTGAGGTCGCGTCGTGGTATCAGCCACCGCTGGATACCATTGCCGCCAAGCACCGTCCACGCTTTGTGGCCAAGTGCCAGGCCTTGCGTGCGGTGTGCCTGGGTGAGGCCACGCTCACTGCTGCCGCGCATGAAATGGGGTTGTGCCGCAAACGGCTTCGCTCGATGGTCGATCGAGCGCCAAAGCTGGCGCTCGATGGACAGCCCTTTGGCTACCGGGTTTGCGTACCTTGGGGCAGCTATTACCGCGAGGAGGTGGCCGACGACGGCACGATGCCCGTCAAAGCGGGGCCCCATGCGGTGGCGGCCATGCTGGCCGCGCAACCGCACATCAAAGAATGGGTGCATGGCTTTAACATCCCTCTTGCTCCGGGCCGGCTACCCCGCAAGTTTCGCGATCTGCACTCCAAGATCGTCAAGGAACTGAAGAGAAAAGACCTTCACGACCACTATCCCCTCAACCAGCCCGACAAAGGCCGGCGAGCGCTCCTTCGCTATATTCGCCATCGGCGCATCGAAACCGCTCCTATGCCGGAATCGGTGTTGGGCGACAGCGCCACGCCGTCGAAGTTGGCCGATATCTTTCGCGGCGAAATTTTCGATCGCGGTGAGCTGGACGGACACCGTATGGATATTGGAATGGAACTGCAGGTTCCAGGCCCGAACGGTGGTAGTGTCACGCGCCCCATTACCGTGCTCTGGTGGATTCCGGAAGTCGAAACCGAATCGCGCGCAATCGTCTCATGGGTGCTCCGCGTTGGGCGTAACTACAATAACCAAGACGTCACCCAAACCATGGCGGGTAGCCTTGATACGTGGGTGCCGCGCGATCTTGTCATTCCGGAGTTGCGTTATGCGCCGGGCGCAGGCATGCCCTCCGCGTTGCCAGGACCGCTCGGCCTGTCGTGGAGCAGCTGAACTCGCGCATGGAGAAAGGTGCGTTTCGCCTCCTCCCTGGAGGTTTTGAGCCCGCCACCAAGCTGGGTGACAATAAAGTTCGCATTAGCAACATCTCGCCCAAAGATCATCCGATCCAGCTACATCTGCTGGAAGAACTCATTGATGTGATCGTGGCCAATTACAACGCCACGCCGCACCCCGCGCTAGGTGATCTCAGTCCACTGCAATTTTTGCAACAACGCGCCAAGCGGGACATTTGCCTATATCAGCCCAGCGACGCCACGCACTGCGCGGCGGACATGAACAGCATCGTTATTTCGCTCAAGGTTGTCGGCAGTAAGAAATCCGGCACCCTCCCGCACGTCAACTATGCCTACGTCCGTTACCGCAGTGCTGACCTGGACGCGCGCTGGGAGCTCGTTGGAAAAACCGTGCTGGCTCGCGTCAATCGGCGCGATCTGCGTTCCTTGGTCTTGTATCGCACGGCCAGTCAGCCGCTCGGGGTGGTGCGCGCGAGCTCACCTTGGGACCAAACTCGGCACGACGAAACTACGCGCACTCTGATTCAACAGTGGTGCAAGCAGGCGGGAGGCCTGAGCCTAAAGGGCGTGGAGTGCGCGGTGACGGCATATATCCAGTTTTTGCGCGCGAATGCTTGTACGTCGCAACAAGCGGCCGATCAGTTGGCGTACATCCAGCAGCGCCATCCCAAGCCGCCCTCGCCTTCTGCCCGACATTCACTCATGAGTACCCCCATGCGCGCGCCCACACGCGGATGGATCAGCATGGACAACATGCGCGATTCCTAAGACGCAGGCGACACGGCCACTTTTTCCCGGTCCATGGCATCCATGTCGCGATGGGCCGCGTTTCTCCTTTTTCTGGAGCATCCCATGGAAAAGCATCCGATTCTTGTTCCGAACGGGTTTCAGATTTACACCAAACCCACCGAAGCCGTGGCGAATTTCATCCTCGGTCACATCGAAAATGATCACCACGGCGCGTCGTTCTTCGGCGGTGGCGGACTTGGTAAGACGAGCGCGCAGCAGTTTCTTACCGATCACGCGGCGCGTTGGCTCGTCGATGAGCACCGTAACCCCATCGGGGTGGCCTCGCGATTAATCATGCCGAGCGGCACTCGGCGAAGCGATGGTGCGTTCTACACAGCCATGACCAATGGGCTTCGTTTGACCAACACCGATCGACTCTCACCCTGCAAGGGAAAGGACCGATTGATCAATTTCGTCAAGGCACGCTGTGGTCAGGCCAAGCAGGACCTCATGGTGATGTTTATTGACAACGCGCAGCGCATTACGCGTGCGGAGTTCGATTATCTTGCCGATGTCGATGAACAATTGACTGATGCCAAGCTACGTCTATTTATCGTGTTCTTTAGACAGAGCGATGCGTCGGGCGTCGACGTGCGTGACGATTGGGCGGAATACCCTAGCCATATGTTGCGCCGTTGGTTCATGGGTACGCATCCCTTTCTACCCCTTACGGGGATCGCGGAGATCACGCACGCACTCGATCGCTTTGATCGTTCGGCCTGTTGGCCAACACCTGATATGCCTTACTCTCGCTATTTCGCTCGTGAGGCGTTTGATAACGGATGGACCCTTGCGAGCCAGGCGCCGCTCATGATGGACGTCGTCGCCATGATCCGTACTGAGGCCAATCTCGCGCCCAGCGATGCCTGGCCGATGGCGACCTTCACGGGTACGGTTAGGCATCTTCTCGCGCACACCGCACCGACCACACCGAATTTTCGGGAGTTTAAGCACGAGCAAATCGAACAGGCCATTCGCGTGAGCGGATACCTCAGGCTCGAGTTTGTCCGCGCCAATTTGATCGTGACGGATGAAGCGGCATGAGTGCGTGGCAGGAAATCCTCGGGCCGCGCGCTGGCCGGCCCGAATTCCTCGGGCTGGAATTAGAGCCCTTCCCCTTCATTTCAGGCTTTGGCATTGCATTTCGGATCTATCGTCTGAGTTGTCTTGAACCGAAGGATCTCTTTCCCGTGCTAGGGATCCGAGCATCCACAGAAGCCAGCCTTTTACAGGCGTGCCATCGACCGGGTCTGTCTCGCACTCGGTTTGAGGAGCGAATCGGCCTTCAATGCACGCAGGCGCCCTCATATTGGAACGTGAGCGCCTGGAGTCCCCTTGATCTGCACGGTCACTGGGATGGCGAAGGGTTACCGTTGCGACATTGTCCGCAGTGTGCGCCATACGGCTATCACTGCGCGTTATTCCAACTCCCGTCTATTGAGCGTTGCCCGTGGCACGGATGCCCTTTGAGAGAGCGCTGCGAGCAATGCGACCGACCGCACGCTTCCCATGTAACGGCCGCATTGGACCTGGGTCAATGTGCCTGCGGGCTCGATCTCTTTGACAGTGACGTGGCAGGCACGACGATGTGGCAATTCCCGACCGAGAATGCCCTAGCCGCTCTTGAGGACTACCTGGCTTGGGCGAGCGCTCAGCGAACGCGCCGCCATTTTTTGGCGCCACACGATCAATCCGTGGCACAGAAAGGGTTCGCCGCGCTCGCTCGACCGCCTATGCATTGGAATAGGACCGTGCGCGATAGGGAAGCAACAATAACAACCTACACGGCTGGCTCCTCGGTTCCCTCACCCGGCGCGTTCTGGGGGTGGTGCTTGCTGGGTGTGGACCGACCACTCACCTTGACGCGATTGTCGACTTCAACGCACTGTCGATTGGCAGAGGTATCAAGGTCGCGATTCGATATGTGGCCGCCTCAAGCCGCAAACACAGCGGTGATTGAAAAATTCATCCCGCCCCTTGACGTGGCCCCAGGCGCGAACCGATGGTTGCAGCTATCCGCAGTGGATCCTCGAGCACTACACACCTGTGCTCGCCTCACGGAGGCCGTATGCGAGTACATGGGTGATAGGGACGAACTCGACGTGTGCCGGTCGCCTGCCGCTCAAACATCCAACGCTTTGGACAATATTATCGGCCGAGGTCATCTTGCTCGCGCGCTTGAAGACATTCTGGTGAAAGGATTCGAGCAGGGTTTGGACGCGTTATGCAGCGTCCACTTCAAACAAGCCCCGCAAACGCGAACATGGGTAGCTCCCGTGGCAGAAGTCAAAGGCCGCAAGGGGAGCCTGGAAGAAGTACGTATTGCATGGCCTTCTGCAATGCCCCTGGTAGCCCAACCCACGCCGGAAATGAAAACGACAAGGAAAGTTCGAGCGAAGAAGGCTCAGCCCACGCGTGGCATGCCGCGCTCAGCCCGTCGTGTCAGCTCGAAGCGCATCGGGAGACGCTGGGTTTAAGCGGCGAATTCGAGGCGGCTTGTTGGCAGGTAATTGGGGTAATAAGCCGCCCTCGATTGATCGCCACTTTTCTTTGTATTCCGTTACTTACAAATGGGGCGGCTTCACGTCATCAGACACACGCTTCTGATCCGCGATGGAGAACTCCTACGCGCTCAACCTTTTGGCACCGGAAGAACGGGTGACAATGTGAAATGGTCCGTACTTAGAGCAACTGGCATCATTTTTAGAACTAGACTGCTTTCAGTGTAGCCAACAGATCGTGTACCGCTGATTATGTCAGGATAATTTTTGAATGATATCTCGTTGTAGGCGGGCATAAAACGATTGACCAACATAGCCTCGACTTCATTTGTTAGTTCGACAGCCGACGGATCAAGTGAGGGCGTGATGAACCTTTCAAACGAATCGTTGCTCTCTGAAAAGTCAAATTCGTGAACGATCGGAACAACAGACGGCTTTATCAGAAACTCAAAGTTGGGCCAAAACCACGCGTCTGTGTAGCCGGTCACATCAAGCATGATCAGCGATATTTCAAGCGCCGAATTGGCGGCGTCTTCGTCCAATGGAAATTCTCGCGTGAGAACCGCCTGCATTTTCTCGTGACCAGTCAATCGATCCCAAATGTTCTGTGAAAATGCCTTACCTATATAGTGAATTCGGTAATCAATGTAGCCGAAGATATCCCCATCAACTTTTGCCTTAAGTCTTCCCGTAATGGCATGGTGAACGAATTTTTGCGGCGTAAGCCAAAGCTTGAACTCGCCCTCTGCATTCAAGATTTGAAAGCCTGCTACTTTATTGAAAGGTTCAGATGTCGCTTCGTTCTTTCGGTAAAATTTGATGTCAAGCTGGATGTCCTCCCCGTCTTTTGTTAGACCATTTAATGCGGGGCAAAACGTGCATTTGAGGGGAGGCTTTCCTGAACTATCTTCGATGCTGAAATGGATGAGCCCCTCATCGGTGCGAAACTCATTAAAATACATGAGAGGCCTCTGCACAATGAAGTAGATTGTGCATGGCTTGAGAAGCTCTTGTATTTCAGCCTCACTTTTTAGGAACTCAAACTCGTAGGCGCTAATTACAGATAGCGCCATCTGAGCTTCAATTTGAATATTCTTGATGCCTCTCTCTTTTGCACTCATTGATAAATTCGCACTTTGATGGGCGGCTGGGCAACGTATCTCGCCAAGGCGAGGTCGGCATCTGATGGCGCCGGCGGTCGCAGCGGTAGCGACTACCAAGCGTTCATCATAAGCTAGAACCTGCTCGACACCTTCTTAGATCCTCGCATGCCGGACCACCCATCCCTCACGGCGGCGCCAATGCCGCTCCCGCAGCTCCGGCCGCGCGCCAGCCTGGCGGCAGGTGCCCCGTGCTGGTGTCTCTCAGAGCTACCGTTCGGAGCGTGTCATCAACACCGCGAGCACGCCAAACCCCGGCACCGAAAAGCCGAAGAGGAGGCAATCAAGCGCCTGACGTTACCACGCACCTGCGCGCATCCAGATGCCCCCAGTGGATGCGGTAAAATCATCAAAGCGCACACCATTCAAGAGAACAGCGGCTTAAGCGTATTGGCCGAGGGCGGACACGTGACCGAGCTTGTGCTGGAGGACGGCGTGCTGCGCCAGGTGCCCAAGGGGATCGGCGTCGCTTCCACGTTCGAAGGTTTCTGCAAGGCTCATGACGGCACTCTCTTCGCGTCTGTGGAATCGGGACAGCGATCCGTTGACATGGTTGCGCTCTCCCTCCTTGCATTCCGTGCGCTGGCGTACTCTCGCCATCGCCAGGCCCGTGCCTTTGCGCGTGTGTCACGCTTTCGCCAGTTGGATGCCGGCCTCCCCCTCCGATTACAGGCGCGCTACCAGCGGACGATCCTTCCTATGCACGTCGGGTCTGCGCGATTAGCGGCTGACCTAACGGCAATGAAGGGCCAACTGGACCAGATGTATCGCAGCGGAAACTATGCCGGATTTAACGCTGCGGGGTGGCTCTTCTCCGACCCTCTTCCACTGGCCTACTCCGGTGCTTTCTATCCCGAGAGTGATGTCCATGGCACACCGCTGCAGCGCCTGGGCCATGGCAATGCCCCGTTCGACATCCTGTGCGCCACATTGACGCCTTGGAACGGCAAGACCCTCCTGGCGTTAGCCTGGATTGGCCAGCTGGATGGCCCGGCCGAGCGTTATGTGCGGTCCTTCGAAACGCTTGCAGACGACCAGAAGGCCAACGTAGCTGTACATGCTGGTTTCGAGGACCAGGAAAACTTGATGATGCGTCCCAGTTGGTGGGATGAGTTGCCGGATGCCTCCCGTGATGCCCTCAGAGCAAGGCGCATGGCCGGCACTGAGACCGGTCCGGACAAGATCCCGGGCGACCTAGGAAGTGCGCGGCCCCTGCTTTCCACGGTTGCGGTCGAGGCGAGCTATCGCTTCAGTGACGCGAACTTAAAGTCCGCCTGATTGCTTCGATCGTCGCGCCGAACGCGGCGTCACTCCGCAAGGTGCAATGGCACGGCTTGCGTCGCGATAAACCGTAGTGGTAGCCGCTCCGATAGCGAGCGGTTGATTGCTGCTCGTCGTCGCACGGTAGATGCGAATACCCGTGGAGGATCTGCCGATTGGCAGCCGCGATTACCGCTCCATTGGCCGTGGCCACGGCGGCATCAATTGTTCCGTCGAGTTCATTGACTTGGATGTACCGGACGTCGTCGCGGACGAAAACGTAGACGTGGTATTGCGGGTTCAAACTCACATCCGCGGTAGCAGTCGGCCAAGCCTGGCCGAGACCACTTGTTGAGGCGACCCTGCGCAGGCTACCCCCGAAATGCCCATCGCGAAAAGACCCGCGGCGACGGCGCGGCCAGGTAACTTGAACATAGAGGCTCCCTCAGTGGCGGCGTGGCGCACTTATCCCCAGAGGCTGAACTTTCTTGCGCTCGATGTGACGCCATCGCCGGGAAGGGTTGTCCGTGGCGTTCTCACCGGTGCCGGTGGGAATGGAGGCTCCCGTTCAGAACCATCCTTACCGATCTTACTTGCATTACCAACCTTACCGGGTGCAGACTGGGCCTGTGGTTGGGCGTGATGGACGCCAAAAGGACCCTTATGAGCATTCTGAGCTTCTTGACCCTGGAAGATCGCCAGACGGTGGACCCCCGCGAGGCCATAAAGTGGGGCGACGTTTCGATCGATGAAAAGATCCGTCCGCAAGAGCTGCCACGCCTTCACCACAGCGGCGTGCGGATCTACAACCTAGGAGCATTGACGGAGAACCGGCGCCTTTTCCTGCAGGAGTCGGCAGACCGAGTGTTGGCTGATGAAGGCCCGCAAGAGGTACAGATCCATGCCGGCAACAAATTGCACCACGCATGGATGCTCATTCGCGACGTGAGCGACTTCCGTATAAAAAACACGAGAAACGTAGTCTTCTTGTCCGATGCTCTGCTCTCGGCCGCGCCAATATCTGAAATCGACGAAGCGCTATTGGTCGAGGTGGCCTTGAATCCGCAAGATGACCCTGCATTCGCTCGGGCGGATCCGGAAGCGATGAAAAAGATGTTCGCGAGGTTGCGGACAACTTTGCGCGTTAGCCTGGCCCCATCGGCATCCACCGGCCATGGCATTCTCACGGATCCACCTGTGCTTAAGGTTGGGCGGATGACGCCCACTGAACGTTTGGCAGCTCAACGCGAGGACTTCCTTAACAGAGGTTGGCCTACAGCCGCCGAGTTGGCGCGTGCTTGGGGAAGCACTTCGGAAAACAGCTCGCGTTTTACGAGTTCACTGCGCCGAGAGAAAAAGCTCTTTGGCTTCTGGTCGACCCGGCATGGCGGAACGTATATCCATCCGGATTTTCAATTCCGTCACCGGACGCCTGATTCCAAGGAAGCGCTGTTGCCGCGCATACCTGACCTTCTCAAAACTCTCGAACGTATCCCAGGATTCAGTGACAGAGAAAACGAAGATGCCGGTCGTTGGCGTCGCTTGTTCTGGCTCTATACGGAGCGGCCAGAACTTAGCGAGCGGAGCTTGGCAGAAAAAACAGCACAAGCCCACGGGGTGAGCCCGTTGATGGCGCTACGCGACAGTGAGGGCTTGAGCGAGACGCCGCGCATGCCGGCGGATGTGTTTGAAGACTATCCCGACGCTGTAATCGAACTTGCTCGCAAGGATGCTGCTGATGACTGCGCCCGCGTATAAGCCACTGTTGCCAATTCTCTACATCAGCGAACTCGAAGTGGGCAGCGAGTGGTGGCATTGCTACACCTTGAGCTCACCGGACTACGACTGCGGCCCGCTGGTGACTTATGCGGCAGACTACCGCTTCGCGTTGGTGAATGACGTCCCGTTAGGGACTGTCGCGCGACATAGCTATTACATAGGGGCCAGCGAACGCAGTGCGCTTTTTGAAACTGTGCTTCGGACGTGTCCCATCGATCGGTATGGCTTTGTACATCTTCGACCTGGGCAGCTCGCAAACCGCGGATTAGTTAAGTTGCGCCTTAAACAAAAGATGCCCGTCATCAAACTCTACAGTCCGGCCAGGCATCGCCTGGGAATTGCAAAAGGGTCGGCACTGGACAAAGAACTTGACCACCTAACTCGAACGACGAATTACCTAGCTACGAACGACTATGCAGGACATCTGGATGCTCAGTGCAGAAATGACCCCACTGCGCAATTTCCACTGCCCGGCGTGATGTGGTCATCCCGCCAGATTGAAACGGACCTTGTCGCAGTGATGTTTACCCCACCGAACGACAAGACGAAATGGGACATCATTGAGGAAACTGAACTCGATACAGCGGAAGGACGTGCAAAGGTGAATGCCGCGCTCGCCGCTGGCGACATGCAATTGGCGGCTGACCCGCGCATGGTGCCGCCTGTTGGCACCGTTCCCTGAGGCTTATCCACGGTTGAGATGACGTATGGCCACTTTCTCCGAACGACACGGTTTCACGCCGCCAGATGCTGAGATCGTGACACGCGAGGCCCCTCCCGAATTGCGATCTGGGGTCGTCGCGCTGGCTTACGAGTCGGGTATGACGCCCAATAGCTTGCGACGCGTACTATGCAAGACGCTTTTCGTTGAGCCGGATTCAAATAATTGGAGCGAGTTTCCGAATGTTGACGGTGAGGTGCGTGGGTATTTTCAAGACATCGCCTGGTATGAAGTCTACGACTTGATTGAAGCAATCGCTCTTGACCTGCCTCAATCACTAACGCGTATTCGTCGACCAGGTAGCACGGACGTCGAGTCGATTGGATGCCCATATTTTGAACAGAGGCTCAACGCACTCTTCCGGAAGAAGGGCATCGGCTGGCAGATTATCAACCGTAAGATTGAATACCGAGGTACCGAGGCCTTTGAGAAGGCGTTACATGGTGTGCAGGAATTCGTTCGCGCGTCCGGACGCCCAACGGCCGCAACAGAGCTGCACGAAGCGATCAAGGATCTCAGCCGTCGACCTGAACCAGAAACCACCGGGGCGATTCAACACGCCATGGCGGCACTGGAATGTGTCGCGCGCGATCACGCGAGCTCGCGGGATACGCTCGGTGACGTGATCAAAAAGCACAGGGCACTTTTCCCCGCGCCCCTGGATGTGCTCATCGAAAAGGCATGGGGATATACCTCCAATTTTGGACGCCATTTGGTTGAGGGAAAAGCACCGAACTTCGAGGAAGCCGAATTGATTGTCGGACTTTCTGCAATCGTCAGTCGCTACCTCACGAGGAAGCGCGTGCAATAACTCGCAGTCTGTTGGCGGTTCACTCGAATGGATGTCGTTACCTACCGATCGTGTACGACGGTGAGCGTCACGTCTATCCGGCCCCAGTTGAAATAACAACAAACGCGGCCCGTCATGAGTGTGCGACTAGCGGTCATTTGCGTCACGCACTACCGCGTCTTGCTACTGGGCTGACGCGTGCGGTTCGTGCCTCTTGGGCACTGCTCCAGGGTTTCACAAAAAGGTAAGCAGCCGGCCTTTTCATAGGCCCTTTCGGGCTAATTCGCCGGGTCGACTCAGGGCGCTACGAATCGCCCTGACCATTGGTCGCTGACGGGGTGGACCGTACGATTCGTTGAAGATAAGGGTGACTTTGACGCCTTGATAGAAATGCAGCCGCATCATCGTCGGCGTCGAGCCCTGCGTGGCAATCACCTGGTATTCAAATACTCCCGGGTTGGCCCCGTGGTAAGGCACTTTTGCGAATATCGTATTGAACCCGCGAACCAACTTTTCCATGGGCTCGTTGACAGCGCGCGCGTCCGTTGGATCCACCGATCCAAGCAAAAACTCGGCATGCACTCGGATGGGTCCAAACCATTTCGCCTGAAAGTGATGGAAGTGCAATCCACGTCCGACGCCTTCAAGGGCGGCATCCAAACGATCACGGTCCACGTCGATGGCAATGCTCTCCCAGCGGGCGCCGGTCAAGGTGTCCACCGCGACGACGGGCACCGAGTTCAGGAACATGTTGTTGGCCAAATCCGGCCTTTTATCGATTCCTCGATACACCGCGTTTGCAAAATGGTTCTTGGCTATTCTGTTCCCGGGTACAGCGAATACAAGTGCATACTGCAGGAATAGATCGTCCTTTGACTTGGCGCCGTTGTGCGCGTCGCACGACGGCACAGTGATCAGCTGATTGCGGAGCGAAACGCCCTTTGGCAAATCCTTCGTGGCGGGGAACAAGCACCGTGGCGGCACATGCTCGACCGACGTGGCAGCCGCGTTGCACGCGTAACATGATTTTGCGTTGGTCATCGCTGTCCCTATCGATGGCACTTATTCGGTTCCCAGCGATTTCACGGGAACCGCCGGTTGGATCGTCGCCGGCGTTGCCTGATCATTGGAAGCGGCGAGTGCGCTTACCGGTAGCGGCATAGGGGGTTGCTGCGCTTGCGCCTGTCGCCGTTGCTCGCTTTCAACTTGGGCGCGCACAAGCGCCTCTTCGACATCCCATTCGCGATCCACTCTTTGCGGCAAGCCCGCCTGCTCCCGCAAGGTTCTCGCCGCGCGCAAGGCCTCGAGGCCGAGTTCGGCGTACAGCCGGCGGCGGGTGTCGAAATACGCGTCAAAGTCCGGCGGGTCGTAGTCATGCTCATCGACAGCCGCGATACGTTCGTTGGCTTCGTCAATCCGCAAGGGCAAGCTCAGTAGCGCGTCCGCCAGATCTGCCGGGACCGCCTGCCAGTCCACGTCAAACGCGGCTGTTTCAAAGTGCGGGGTGTGAACCTGGGGACGTCTCAACTCCTCCTCGTCGTACCGACCTTCGTCGTTGGCGACATTCGCCGCGGCGGATGCGAACCGTTCCAGCGCCTGGCTGACCACGATGGCCAGGTACACACTTCGTTTGTGGGTCTCATTGACCCGTATGCTCGCTTCGCGTCGGCCCGTTAGCCACGCGCCCAAGCCGACACCGCCGAGGGCGGTGATGCCATTGATCAGGGTGTTGGGCCAGTCTGCCATGTCACCGGTCCTCGCGGGGCGCAACGCCCATGGACAACGAGCGCGCTGACAACGGGGACCTTCGACGGATCTCATCGAGCACCTGGGGCGGCAGTCGGCCACGACGCCTCGTCCCCGGTGGCAGGGCCACTTCGCTGCTGCCTGGATCGTTTTCATCGCGCATCGCATGCCCTCCTCGGCGCCACGATATCGTTATGCGTAACGAAAAATAATTCCATTACCCGTAACGAAAAAGCGCGCTCGACTCACGCGCCGACCTACGGGGTACGGTCGTAAGCGCGGTGTTCTTCTAGCCATTCCGGCCGGAACTCGTGCCCGTCCGCGATCGCCAGGTTAATCGGCGTCAGGACGCTGTGCACCGCGTTCGTCAGCGCATCGATGACACTCGCCCCGTACGTGTTGCTCTTGGGCGTGAAGTGCTGGTCCATCGGCGTATTGGCGAAATGGCTGGTGATCCAGTTGAACGGCTCGGCGGCCTCATTCCCTTCCCATACCTTGATGCGCAGCGGAATGGCCGCGCCTCGTTTGGGCTGCAAGCGCACTACAAATTCCAGTGCAACGGTGCCCCCGACAAAGCCGGCGCGGCTGTTGATGTCGTTGTGCAAGAAGCGCAGGACGTCCTCGGCGGTGATGGGACTCCCCAATGGAACAGTGACCATGAAAACCTCGGCGGTGCTGGCGGTGACGGAATCCAGATGGGGACGGATGGGCCCGGCCGGTAGGGCGTGATTGAAAAATTCATCCCACCCCTTGACGTGGCCCCAGGCGCGAACCATTGGTTGCAGCTATCCGCGGTGGATCCTCGGGCGCTACATACCTGTGCTCGCCTCACGGACGCCGTGTGCGAGTACATCGGCGATAGGGACGAACTCGACGTGTGTAGGTCGCCTGCTGCTCAAAAATCCAACGCTATGGACTGCGGCGGCACCCCTCGTAGCCGAACCCATGCCGAAGACGACAACGAAAAGTAGAGCAAAGAAAGCTCAGGCCGCGCAAGGGGATGCCACGGTCAGCCCGTCACATCAACTCGAAGCGCAAACCGAAACGCTGCGTCTAAGCGGCGAATTCGCGGCAGATTGTTGGCCGTTCCTGGAAATCCTGGACGGTTTGTTGGCACATCCTGCAAATCGGAGGCGGGTTGTCGGTCAGACGGCGGATACGGGGCGGTTTGTTGGCTGGTCGTTGAGCTAACAAACTGCCATGGCCAATCGCCGTTTTGGCTTATATTCAGGCACTTACAAAAGGGGCGGTTTCAGGTCGTCAGACAACGGATGTCAGCAGTCCTGTTCACAGCAGCCCTGAGCAATTCTCATGCTCCGTGATTCCGATAGTTCAGCTGTGCCACTGGCAGAAGCCGACAGGCACGTTCCAGCATTCAACCATTCTTGAACAGGAAGCTGTACGCGCTCAGTGCCGGCGCGCCGCCAAGATGCGCGTACAGCACGCGGGAGCCTTCAGGGAACTCTCCACCGCGAACCATATCGATCATGCCCTGCATAGATTTGCCTTCGTATACGGGGTCGGTCATTATGCCTTCCGTCTTTGCACACAGGCGGATCGCTTCAAGCGTGCCCTCCGACGGCAGGCCGTATTCAGGACCGCCGTAGCGCGTGTCCAGCACGACATCTTCATCGCGAATCGCCCGTCCGAGTTCCACCAGGTCTGCGGTATGACGTGCAATCCGCAGAATCTGCTCGCGCGTCTGTTTCGGTTTAGCCGATGCGTCAATACCGATGACCCGGTCAGCGCGACCGTCATCTGCGAAACCGACGACCATACCCGCCTGGGTGCTGCCCGTGACCGAACAGACGACGATGTAGTCGAACTTGAATCCCAGTTCGGCTTCCTGGGCGCGCACTTCCTCCGCGAATCCCACGAAACCCAGTCCCCCCAGTCGATGCTCCGAGCAGCCGGCAGGAATCGGATACGGCTTACTACCTGCGGCACGAACGCTCTCCATGGCGTCTTCCCAACTACGACGAATGCCGATATCAAAACTGTCACTGACAAGGCGTACATCCGCACCCATCATGCGAGACATCTGGATATTCCCAACGCGGTCATAGACGGCATCGTAATAGTTCACCCAATTCTCCTGAACCAGCACGCATTTCAAGCCAAGATGGGCCGCGACAGCGGCGACCTGCCGGGTCTGGTTCGACTGGATGCCACCGATCGACACCAGCGTATCCGCACCAGACGCCAAGGCATCAGGGATGATGTATTCGAGCTTGCGCGTCTTGTTGCCCCCGAACGCCAGACCGCTGTTGCAGTCTTCGCGCTTCGCGTACAGATGGACTTTGCCACCCAAGGCTTCACTGAGGCGCGGCAAGGCGTGAATGGCGGTGGGGCCGAAGGTCAGCTTGTGACGGGAAAACGATCAAGATTCACACGGGTTCTCCGAATAAATGGATATGGGATTTCGACAGCCGGGCTTTTGCATCGGCGCCGCACCACCAAATAGTAGAAAAAGACCGCGAAACGTGGTTGCGAACAAAGGCGTGAGATTCCACACTTCAGGCCGTCTTGGTATTTTTATTCCTTCATATATTTTTTAAAAATAAGGTATCGACGGCCCGCTGAGAAGGCGTGCCGACCTTTCCATAGGCTGTGTCGCCTGAAGACTTCGCTGTGCATCTTGCGCGATGGCAGCACCACACCGAGTATCAAACCCTCCATCCATAGCAAGGCTAGCCTACAATGCGCTCATCGCTTAGAAAGGTGCCTCTTCCAGCTGAAATATTGGCCGTCGCAACTCATCGAATAAAATCGGTTAGGGATATGGTCCGCCGACATATCTGGTTTCCATTCTCCGATTTCGAGTCGCAATGAGCAGGAATGCCAACGCCATCATGACCGCGAGAAAAGCGAACACGCTCCCTTCCGGACCCACTACGCCTCCGGTTATCCAGACCGAGCCATGGGGGTCGAAGCCGAACAGGTGTCCTTCATCCAAATAACCGCTGCCCGCTGCTCCGAATAATGGGGCGCTCGCCCAATTCCAACCGGTGTGATACCCAACTGACCACCACAAAGAACGCGTGCGATACACGGCATAAGCAAGCAACGCCCCCTGTGCACCAAGACGAATGAGCCATATCGCGCTCGTCCCCGGGTTACCAATGTGCACCATGGAGAACATCAATCCGGAAATGATGATGGCTCCTTTCCAACCCACAAAACGCTCCGCAACTAAAAGCACTGCCACCCTTCCATACAATTCTTCACCCAGCGCGCCGATGGCATCGAATGCGAGCCAGCCACTGCCATAGACGAGCGCAGAGACACCCGATTGACCGGACGTTGTGATCGTTGCGTCACCCAAGTTCGCAATGCCAAGAATCACCAATGCCATTACAAGTAAACCGATCAGTAGCCCGATCGTAAAATGGCGCACTCCAGTCCGATCCTTTAGCGGAAAGCCGTCGTATGGCTTCCCAAGAAAAATCCAGATTACTGCAACCAATAGAGCATTCCACATCAACCTGAAGACCATCAAGCCGCCATAATTAAGTAACGACATCTTCCCGTGAGAAAAAAGCGATAACCCGGCTAGTCGCTGCAGTGGCGACCAGACAGCATTTTCGACGGGATATTGAAAAAAATAGGCCGCGACGACCACTGCAAGAGGTAGCCACGACCTGGATTCGCGCCAATTCTGAGTTATATGATTCATCAGCTTCCCTCGAATATGTTCGCGCACGCCCTCTACCGATAACGTGAAGCCCCAGCACGTTTTGCTCTGGGACGTGGCCGGCAAACTTGCAGGAGTCGGGTGGCGGTGGAAAAGCATATCGAGACGCGTTTCATCGAGGTAACTCTCGTAGCCAGGAGCAATCATTAGATCGCCTTTCTCGCGAGGCAGCGCGGCAAGAGCGCGGGTATGCGTTGAACCGTAAGCTTCGTGCGACGAACCGGTGATAGATAACTAGCGATCGGCAACCGGGGTGGCATCGCTTCCATCGCTGATACCTCGCTCGAAAAGTGCCTGCCGCAGCGATTCGCTGTAGGTGCGGCTGACGCGAAGAACCGTGCCATCCAGGAGTTTTAGCTGTGAATCCCTGTTGGTCAGCGCCTGGATTTCCGCAATGCGATTGATCCTCACGACAGTGGAGCGATGAATGCGCACAAATTGGTACGGGTCGAGCTGCTCTATCAAGCGATGTACGCGCTCCCGCAGGAGGTAGACCCTGCCCTGTACGTGAAGACCGGCGTAATCGCCCGCGGCTTCCACCCATTCGATGTCCTCGACGGCAACGACCAGGTCCTTTCGCCCTGCCCTCACTGTGAAGCGTGCGGGCCACTTGGGCTGTTTCGTGACTGACAGGCGAACATCCTGCCTTCCTCCCCTGCGTAAAGCCAGTACATCCCGAGCACGTTGCAGGGCTTCGGCAAATCGCTCCTCATGAATCGGTTTCAGTAAATAGTCGAGGGCATAGACCTCGAAGGCGTTGAGCGCGAAGCGGTCATAAGCGCTGAGGAAGATAATCAGCGGCCGTTCGGCGGGTCTCATCGCATGTACGACATCAAGCCCGTTGGTGCCTGGCATTTGAATATCCATGAAGACGACATCAGGACCAAGCTCCTGGATGCCTCGCAAGGCTGCGCGACCATTAGCGGCCTCCCCGACCAATTCAACGTCACCGAATAACGAGAGGCGCTTGGTCACGCCGCGACGTGCCAAGGGCTCATCATCGACCACCAATACGCGCATCATGGAGTTACCGCGACATTCGAGGACATTTGACTGTCTGTTAGCGTGCGATAAGGCAAGTCCGCTGTCACAAGGCAACTGCCGTCATCGGCCACACTTATCATAAAGCGATAGTCCGTACCGTAAAGGTAATCCAGCCGGTCGCGCACGTTTTGCAACCCAATAGCCCCGCCTTCTTCCTCGCCTGAGGGCTGTTCAGCGCCCTGCTCGCTAACCCCCTCGTTCCATACCGTGATGTGAAGCCGCTTGTTCATCGCCTCGATTTGAATGCGCAGTTCACCGCCTTCGGCGCGCCGCGCAATGCCATGCCGGATCGCGTTTTCCACCAACGGCTGCAATAGCAAATACGGAACGGCTGCATTTAACGCGCTTGAGCTCACAGCAAGATTCATGGTCAGCCGCTCTCCCAGTCGAACCTTTTCGATCTCCAGATAATGCTCAGTAAACGCCAGTTCCTCCGCGACAGTCACTTCATGCGATGTCTTTTTGGCCAGCGTTACGCGCAAAAAATCGGCGAGCTGCGCAAGCATGCGCGTCGCATCATCGGGACGCTCATCGATCACGAGCGTGGAAATCGCGTTCAAGGTATTGAAAAGAAAATGGGGATGCACCTGGTAGCGAAGCGCCTTGAGCTCCGCTTCCCGGGCTAGTGCTGTTGCTGCAATCGCCCGTCGCGTTTCTTCCAGTGCCACGAGGTGGTAGCCCATACCGATGTACATGGCACAGTAGGCCATCAGCAGAAACCAGATGGTCTGCATGCGTAGCAAGGTCGACTCCCAGTGGAACTCACCAGTCACCACGTGAGTGAATAAGGCGAGTTTGACGAGCAGCGTGGTGGCACCCAAGGCCGCGACAAAAGTGATTACCAGAAGCAGCCACGATACTGTTCGCAAGGGCGTCCTCTTCCGCCACATCCTTCGCAAAAGCGCGGTGATCGGAAGCGCGGCGAGCGTATAAAAAACGAAGACGAGCGCGTCGTAACGCATCAGCCCCGGCTGATCGCTCAGCACGGTCAATGCGCCGATGACGCATGCCAACGCGCAAGGCCCCCATCCCAACAGCAATGTCAACGCCGCGGATGGACACGGTCGGCCGCGTGACGGGAAATGCGCGGGCGCCAGCCGAGCGTCGGCACGAGGCAGCGTGTTGATGTCTTTCATTGGCACAGCGCGTATAGCCTCTCTCAACAGGTCGCAAAATAGACGCTCAAGTTGCCAGCAAACAACTCAAACTTCGTCGAGCCGCATACCGAATAGACGCCGACCAGTGGGAATGGTTTGAGCGAAATACCACGGCATTGCAAATTGTACCTACTAGTATGTACAGTAAGATACATGGATACCAGAGAACGCCTGATTGAGAGCGCCCAGGAATTGTTATGGGAGCGGGGCTATGTCGGCATGAGTCCGAAAGCCATTCAGGACAGGGCCTCTGCTGGGCAAGGCAGCATGTATCACCACTTTGAAAACAAAGCGGCGCTCGCTTCGGCTGCCATTGCGCGAAGCGCTGAACAACTGTGCGAATCGGCTCGGCAAGAATTCGCGCAGCCCTGTTCCGCTCTCGATCGCATCGTTTCCTATCTCCATCGTGAGCGAGATGCACTACGCGGTTGTCGCATTGGAAGGCTGACTCAAGATCCAGAGATCATTGCCGACCCGCAACTGAGGCAGCCGGTCCAGGAGATGTTCGCGAAGCTGACGAAGGAACTGGCCTCTCTCATTGTGGAAGGCCAGCAAGCGGGAGAATTTCGCCTGGAGATGAATCCGGAAGATACGGCCTCCACCATTCTGGCCGTTCTCCAGGGTGCTTACGTGCTGGCACGGGCGGCGAATTCTGCTGAACCATTTAATCGCGCGATCACGGGAGCGATCTCCCTTTTGAAGCAGCAGCATGGCCTCAAGCGCGCTCCGCGAAAGTGAACCTTCATTACCACGTCCCATGTTCTTTGCAGGACGGAATGGGCCGTGCCCTCAGCGACCTTCAGAGAATCTTTTGATCTTTGACCTCTATCGGGGCTTTGCGCGTGCCACGCATCATTTCTTATTGCCTTACCGCGATCCTTGCAATTGCCATGAGCACGACTTGCAGCGTTGCCTCACCTGCGAAGCCGCCAATTCTTCTCAAGGTCGATCTGCGCGATGCACCGCGCAAACTCATTCATACGACGGAGATCATTCCCGCTGAGCCTGGGCCGATGATCCTCGCTTATCCCCAATGGCTTCCGGCCGTTCACCAGGCTGGACCTATCGATCAGCAAGCCGGCTTATTTATTACCGCCCATCGATTTGGTTCCGCAGCAGCGACGCCGATTCGTTGGGAACGCGACCCCGTGGAGCTTTACCTCTACCACATTGTGGTTCCGAAGGGTGCCACTTCCATTGAGGTGAACTTCGACTTCATCACCTCGGCCGATCCAACAGCCTGGGGATCCACTGACGCAAACATTGCGGCGCTCAATTGGAATACAGTTCTCCTGTATCCGTACCACGGACGATCTACGAAAGTAACTTCGATTGAGATCATGCCGACCATCGTTATGCCAGCGGGTTGGCGTTTCGCCTCAGCCCTGCAGTCCAACGAAGTATCTGCTCCATCTGAACTTTCAAATGCCGTCACCTTCCACACTGTCTCGCTTGAGCAGCTCGTCGATTCGCCGGTCATTTCGGGACGTTATTTTCGAGAAATCCTCTTAGCTCCGGAGATCACCCCGAAACATTATCTCGACTTGGTGGCCGACACGCCGGCATCGCTACAGATCGATCAATCGCATATCGATCGATTCAGCCAACTTGTTCGTCAGGCTGGGATTCTCTTTCATCATCGACACTACGATTCGTTCCACATGCTGGTCACACTGTCTGACCAGATCGCGGGAAACGCTTTCGATCATCACCAGTCTCTCGACAATCGCAGGCCCGCCGACTTCCTGACGAACGCAAGGTCACTCACGTTGTACGGGGACTATATTGCGCATGACTTCGTCCACAGCTGGAATGGACAATATCGGCGCCCTGTCAGCCTGATGATCGTCAACTACCAGATGCCCTTCATTGGCACCGATCTTTGGATCTACGAGGGGCTGACTGACTATCTTGCAAGAGTCCTCGCCGTTCGATCCGGCATCTGGACGCAGCAACAATTCCTCGATCAATGGAGTGAGACGGCCGCCCGCTTCGCCCACCGCCCTGGGAAAACTTGGCGCGACCTTCAAGATACAGCAACGATGGCACAGATCCTCTGGGCATCCGACAGTTCCGCCTACGAAAGCTGGCGGCTTGGCGGCTACGATTTTTATGGCGAGGGCGCTTTGATCTGGCTGGAAGTCGACACCACGATTCGCAATGGAACCGGCGGTAAGAAATCGCTCGATGACTTCCTGGCGCTCTTTTACGGTAAGGGCATCCATACTGGGCCCGATACGCTTCCTTTCACCGACGAGGATCTCGTCACCGCGCTGAACGCTGTTTATCCGTACGATTGGTCGTCTTTTTTCAAAGAACGTCTCCACGAGCTCACTCCACAGGCTCCCTTGGGAGGCCTTACGAAAGTTGGCTATCGTTTGGTCTACCGAGACACACCGAATGCGTGGACTGCACTTGCGGGCAAAAACGATTTCGAATATTCGATCGCTATGAAGGTGCGGTCGGACGGCGTCATTACCGATGTGCTCGCCGGTGGCATCGCGGATAAGGCGGGCTTTGCGCCGGGTATGAAACTTCTTTCCGTCAACGGGCAGCCTTTTTCGATCGATCGATTAAAGCGAGCGATCCGCACTGCCAAAATAGCCTCGGCTCCCATTGAATGCGCAGTTGAAAATAGCGGTGTCGACTCGACACTCGTCCTTGCGTATCACGGCGGAGAACAGTATCCGGCCCTGCAGCGGGTTGCCGGAACAAAGGATCGTCTCCTCGAAATAGCCACGTCCCGTTAGCGGCTTCGATTGCGCATCAGGCTGATATCGGGCAATAGATCTTGCGTGCAACGCCACCTAGGGCGAACTGACATCAAAGGATCCAAGCCCGACCTGCCCTACCCGCGATAAGGCGCCTAGGTTCGCATCGTTCGCCGATGCTCTGAGGAGCGACGCGCCGACCGATGTCAAGCACGTGCTGTACGCCAACGATAAGCTGTTGCTCACCGCCATTCATCGCGGTGATCGGTCGGCATGGACGAGGCTGACCACCTCCGATTTCACGTATGTCGAAGAAGGGCAAGTCGCCCGACACGATAAGTTCTTGCGTGTTCTCCCCAGCGCCGCGCTCTGCTTTGATTTCCATAGCTTGAGCCAACTCGACCATCAAAATTGGGTCGCCGTCGTATATCAACAAAAGTTCGTTCTACCCGCGTTGATGAACAAAGCGTGACCTTTGGTTGCAAGCTCACGAAGCCCTAATGGCCCTGCATAACCAAATCTTTATCCCTATCTAGATCGATTCGCTAAACTCGAACCGCCAGCGATACCCGGTTTGTCGATGCGGCATTTGTCGCCCTCGCTGGCCATTCCAACGGTTTACCCGTCTGTATCCCTCTGCCTTGCTGCATGGGAAGGGGCACCGTTCTATGGACGATCTCCACTCGTGCTCGGACGAGCACAACCAGGCCCGGTTCCGCAAACTTTTTCCGCGGTGCCTTCGTTATGTCGTGGCAAAACCAAGCGTCACTGCCACCACTTCTAACTGGGTAAAGGATCGCCCCCGTATGTGAAGTCTGTTCAATGAAAAAACTTGCAACTGCCGTAAAGACCCTCTTTATTCCACTGGCTTTGTCTTCTGCTGTCTACGCCGCATCGGCACCGATTTCATTGGATGCGGCCGCCCAGGCCGCACCACTTAAGTCGCCTATCTATGGGGTCACCTTGGATGACCTTTCCAAGCTCAATGCCATCATTACGTCACTAACCAAGCTGCCTTATCGCCCCACCGTCCGCGTGGTATTCGATCCGGGCACAAGCGCCGCTGACTACTACCCCGCACTGGTCAAGCTGCATATGGTTGCGAACGTGATGGGTGAGATCATGGACTCGTCTTACTTCCCGACCAACATCAACACCTACAAGGCACGCACCACAGAGTTGGTCAATGGCCTGAATGGAACTGTGGACGTATGGGAGATTGCCAACGAGATCAATGGCGAATGGCTTCGACAGAATCCTGATGGCAGCAACGCAACGGTGAATGCCGAAGAAGCCGCCATCGGCCAGATGGTTGCCGCTGCCAGTTCGATCGTGAAGAGTGCCGGTGGCAAGACCGCCATTACGCTTTATTACAACGACGACAGCAAAGGCAATAATTGCTGGGAAAAACCACAGGATTACTGGAAAACTTGGCCCACCACGTTCTTGCCCACCAGTGTGCTGCGGAATACTGACTATGTGCTCTTCAGCTACTACCCGTACAAGGATTGCCCTGGACTGTCACCCTCGTGGAGTGCCGATTTCAACGCGTTGGAGCAAATCTTCCCCAATGCCAAGGTCGGTTTCGGCGAAATCGGCACATCGAGCACCGGTGCGCCCACTTCAGTACAGACGAACCTGATCAAGACGTATTATCCGATGGTCAATACGTTCAATGACCCCAAGTTCGTTGGTGGCTTTTTCTGGTGGTACTACGCCGAGGAAATGGTTCCGTATACCAAATCGTACTGGAGCACACTCGATCAGACCATTGCCCCGCTGAAGGTACCTCAATAGCCAACGGGCATCGTTTTCACATGTCGGGCAGAACGCCTCTTTAAGGGGCGTTCTGCGTTTTGACGTACCCACTTACGCTAACGCTGCAGTACGGTCGCCATCTCTGGCAGGTAGCGCAATGCGAAGAAAACGCTGTCACCGCCGCACGGAGCGCGCTGTGCCAATGCTGCGTTCGCTTCGGCGGGAGGCAGTGCCGTCGCGGTAAACGCCTTATCCACTTCGGTCTGGTGAAAGATTTCATAGACGAAGCCCTGCACATGCGATGCGCTGCAATGGCTGGTGGCTTGCAGATATAACTCACGCTCGCCTTTATCCAGGTGCCGGGTACCTGCGCCATCCTGTACCCAGACGCGTATGCCGCTACGCTGAATATCAGCGAGCAATTCGGCGTAACGCGACGGCACCATATTGCCGGCGAAAAAGGAGGTTACGTAAATCGGTCGCTGTGCAATCCGATCAAGCTGATTGCGCTCGGAGACAAGATAGTTTTGCAGCTGTTGGCGGGCCTTTTCATCACGCCACCGCGCGTCGTCAATCTCGATCGGCAGATACCAGCCTGCAATCGTATTCGGCTCCAATTCGTCCGCCCAGCGGCGTGCGACCTGGCTGTCCCGCCGCGATAACGACGCCAGGTAATCGCCCAATGCGTCCGGCGATGCTTCCTGGCGTTGAAAGAATGCGGGATCGCTATACAGCCCTAACACAATGCGCAAGCCAGCAGCATGCGCCTCGCGCACACGCTGCAACAACCACGCGTGCTTTATCGGATCGCGAAACGCGTCGCCGTATTGCGTCCATTGCACCACCAGCGTATCGAAGCCCTGTGCATGTACCTGCATAAAGAGAGCAGGCCATCGTGCCTGCGCAACCGCGCTGTCGCGCAGCTGTGGCTGATAGATAATTGCCGTCGCCGCACAGCACAATAGCGGCAAAAACAGCAACGGCAGCATGCACAGACGACATAGCAATCGCATCACCATTTCGTCCCGATAATTAGAAATACCACGTTGTTCTCATGCAGATAGCTCGTGAACGCATGCTGTCCTTCCAGCGCCACGGTGAGTCGGTGCGGATAGGCATCGTAATGCGTTTCCCCATACCACAAGTTCCACTGTAGTCCGACACCGATGCGTCCATCGCGCTCATAGCCCGCCCCCTTCGCTCGCTCGATGCCGGTGTACTGCAAGTGGACGTAGGGCTCGACGGTCTGCCCTTCGATCAGCTTATAGTGCACGCCAAACCGGTAGTCATTTGTAAGTACGCTCTGGTCCGCCCGCAAATAATGTGCAAAGTCGACATAGTAGTTCTGCACGAACCAGTGCGACGCATCCACATGCCAGTCATCGCTGAGTCGCGGGCTGAACGACCACGAACCGCTGGCGCGCACCATCGTGTCATTGTGTGTATAGCGGCTATTTTCGGCCGGCGTCTGCTGCTCAACGGACAGCACGATGTTCTGCGAGATCAGCGGTTTCCAGCTTAGGCCTATGCCTAGCATGGTGGCATGCACCGGCCATACCGAGCCGCTGGCGCCGCTGCCGGCGAACACGCGTGCATAGGCTGCCAATGTATTGATGTCACCACCCGTGAGTTGCGGGTCGAAACGGTATTGCGCTTCCACCTGTGTGTAGCTGCGATAGGAGATGCCCGGCGCTACCGTATTGGCTGCGGTGGAAACGCTGTCGCCCAGCGACATATCGGCACTGAAGCTCCAGTTGCGGCCGAGATCTTCATGCAATCGACGCAAAGCGTAGCGCTGCTCGTCTTGCTGCGTCGTGGTCGTGCCATGGGCGTCATCGGCAGGAGGATCCTCAACGACGCTGAGCTGATCGATGGCTTGTGCGGCATAGGTCCGCGCCGCTTCGCTGTCGCCCAGTTGCTGGTGCGTGTACACCAGCTGCAGAGTCAAGGCCTTATCGTCCGGGTCAACATGATGAGCGCGCTCGAACTGCACCACAGCCTGATCCGGTTCGCCCGCTTGCAGATAGGCATAGCCGAGCGAAGCTGCCAGGCTGCTGTCATCGGGTGCCAACGCAGACGCGTGTTGTAATGAGACCAACGCCTCGCGTGAGTCGCCAGCGTGGTTTTGCAACGCAGCCAAACGAGCGTAGTAGCGCGGATCCGAACGTATCGCCACGGCGTTTTCCAAATCCGAACGGGCGCGCACCGGGTCGCCTGACTCGTCGGCCTGGGCACGCAACCACCAGTACGTATCACCCTGCGACCCTCCTTGTGCCACGTAGGCATCCAGCCAGGAGCGTGCGGCAGCCGGCTCATCGACGGTAAGCGCCGTGGTGGCTGCTGCAATCAAGTCGGCCTGTTGCATGTGTTCGGCGCGCACTGAACGCCAAGCCTGGAGGGCCGTCGCATAGTCCTTTGCGCTATACGCCCGATACGCCAGCGCACGCGCCGTGTCACTGTCGGGCTTGCGTTTGTCGGCCTCAGCATACGCATACTCGGCAAGGCCTGATTCGTCATTGCCATAGCAATCGCCGAGCTGCCGCCAAAGGCCGGCCGGATAGTCCCGGGAAAGATCGGCCATGACTTGGCGAATACCATCGCAATCACGCAAGGCAGCAAGAATACGTACCTGCGCAACACGCAGCGGCACGCTTTCCAGCGGACGCTGCAAACGCAAACGATCATCGCCCAAAAATAGCTTGGGTTGCTCGTGCGCCAGTACGGCAAGTCGAGCGAATAATGCGCCTGCCTGTGGATTACCCGCAAAAGGATAGGCATCGAGCAACAATTGTTTTGCCTCGCCATACGCACCAGCGTCCATCAGGCGATAGCTGAGCGCATCCAGCAGATGGCGCCCACTCGGCGCAGCGATCAGCGCTTCGGCCTGCTGTCTAGCCTCGACATATTGGCCTTGCTTCAGATCGAGACTGAAACGGTCCTCACGAAAGCGGTCGTCGGGCAAGCGAGACAGCATGCTTCGTGCAAGTGCATCGTCGCCACGCACCATCGCCAAAGGCACCGAAAGTTGTGCCTGCCACGCCCGATTGGCCGGATAGCGGACCGCGTAGCCAGTCAGCACATCCAGCCGATCGTGCGCGGCAAGTGCGAGCAGGTTCAACCATTGCCGCTCGTCGCTGCCGTTGCTGAAAGAGGGATGTTGTGTCGCCATATAACCGGCCAATGACCTGCGGTCGCCGCTACTACTTATGGCCTGCGCCATAGCCAGATCCTGGGCCGGCGTATCCAGGCCGTCACGTACTTGCAGCTGCCGCGCCGTATTCAATTGTTTGAGTTTGAGCAGAACTACGAACCACTGATTTTGTTCGGTCGCGCTGAGCTTGTCATGCGCTTCCAACTCTGCAAGTTGCGCATTGGCCCGCTGATCGTCGCCGAGATAAATCGCGCGTTGCGCCAGAGCATGGCGCAACGTGCGCCCTTCGGATGTTTGTGCGAAATCGGGTGCATCGAGTTCCGACTGCGCCTGAGCAAGATGGCCCGCTAGCAACGCATCGAAACCCCGCTTAGCACGGCAAGCCGGCCGATTGTCGCGATGGCAATCGATCGACGTTGCAGCTGTTGCGAGTAACGCGGCGCGTAACCGGGAATCGTCGGGTGTGTAGCGCAGTTGCGCATTCAGTACCTCCTGCGCAGGCGCCGCATGACCAAAATGCCGATACGCTTCGGCCAGATCCAGTGCGGTGTCCACATTTCTTGGCGCGAGGGATCGTGCACGTTCAAATTCTGCCAGGGCCAGACGCTCATCGCCCATGCGCATAGCCGCATACCCCGCTTGCCGGTGTGGGTATAGCATGAACTGCTGATAGTGGCTGGTGTCGACGGTTGGCTCCTGCCCTTCTGCGCTTAACGGCCACGCCGGTGCCACAGCAAGCAGAGCCACGGCACATGGGGCACGCCATGGCTGTTTCATGACGGTTGCCACACAGGCGCTGCAAATCCTGTCGACCTGGCACGCTCCTTTTCAAGCAGGCTTGCAACACTTGGCTGCAAAGCGGTCTGGCGCAGTAGCAGGCACTCTAATGTTTCGCGACTGATCACGCCTTGGCTGATCAGGAATTCGCCCAGCGGTTGTCCGCTGCGTGCGTGACGCAACAGCAGCGCTTTGAAAGCAACCTGGTCCAGATGCCCCTGCGCAATAAGGATTTCCCCCAGCATGACTTGACGCGATACATAGCTCTCCCACAGATATCCCACGCGGTCGCGATGAATGACCCCGCTTTGCGCAGCAGCATTGAGGACATGATGGGGATCGCGACCACCATCGCGCACATGCGCGTACCACCGTCGCAAACCGACGGTAACCTGCCCTTTGTGCGCTATCACATAGCGCACTGGCCGTGCGAGCTGCCGCGCCATTGCAGCCAGTGACACCGGATCGATGTATGACTCGCTGGCGAGGACCAAGACGCTACCTTCGTTACGTAGCGGAAGCACCGCATAATGCAGTGCAATGTGCGCCGGAATAGCATTTAGTGTCTCGCGCGACAAGCCACAGGGATCCACCCATTCACAGCTCACCCCGATCTGCTCGGCAATAGGACGGGCCAGTTGCTCGCAGGTAATAAGACCCTCATGAATCATCGAGCTGCCTAGCAACAGGCCATCGATGCGATGTCGTTCCGCTTCTTGCAGTTCCGCCGCCGATACCGCGCCGTTCGCAACCAGCATCTCATCCAAAGAACGTTTGGCGCGGTTCTCGTTACCGATACATGGGAAGTCATGTGTCGTCTTGTCCCACGCCACTCGTCGAGGGTCGCCGAATTTGATGATCTGCCGGATGGCGCGGCAATTGGCTAGAAAATTGATCAGGTTGCCCCATAACAGCCGCGGTATTGAAAGCAGACCCTGCTTTACGCCGTAGTAGCCGGATACAAAGATGATCCGTTGCAGCATGCGGTTTCCCATTAGCACGACATTCGCCATCAACACGAAAGTGAACCAATGCTGCCCCTCGAAGATTGATACGAAATGAGGCGCTTGTGTCCATACCTGCTGCAACAGCCAGACCATAGCCAGCTGAATCATGATCAGCATCGCGGCGAAACTGACAAAGTTATTGATCGCCCCCTTGCGATCACGCCACAGGAAATAATTGAGTGGCAGGCTGTGCTTCCAACCGTGCGTGCGATAGCCTTGATAAACGATACCGATGATCCAGCGCGACTTCTGACGCACGGCCGTCTTCAGGCGATCGGGAAAGTATTCGCGTACGCAGATCACATTCGAGTCGTGCGCGTTCTGGCCAAGAGGGTGGCCGTGCGTGGCATGACGTCGATAGCGCAAGACCGGAAAGCGCACGAAGATCTCCTCCATGCCCCAGGTTTTCAGGCGCAGCCCGATGTCATAGTCTTCGGTGAGGCTCTGTACGTCGAACGCAATGCCATTACCCTCATCGATCAATGCGAGCACAGCACGCCGGCTGAAACACGTGCCCACGCCTGCGCTAGGCACCTGCCCCGCCAGCGCCTCGCGCACCGGTATGTCTTTACCGTGCAGCTCGGCAAACTCGTCCAGATAATGCAAGCTGGTAAAATTGTTCCACTGCCGCTCGAACGGATAAACCGGGATCTGAATTAGATCCTTGCGGTCGACCAGGTAATTGAACAACCGTAGCTCATGCTCACACAGGACGTCTTCGGCGTCGTGGAGAATGAACCCCTCGAACGTCACATGGGCGCGGCGTTCGAATTGCAGAATGGCATCCAATACATTATTGAGGCAGTCCGCCTTGCTGGTGGGTCCTGGCCGCGCGCACACCACCTTATGCACATTGGGAAAACGCGCACATACCTCGTCGACATCGCGCTGGGTGTCGGGATCGTTCGGATACGTGCCGACAAAAATGTGGTAATTCTCATAATCCAAAGTAGTCGCCGCAAGTTCGGCCATGTGACCGATCACGCCCGTTTCTTGCCAAGCCGGCACCATGATGGCCAGCGGCTTCTCCACCGGACGATACAGTTCGTCATAACGGGTGCGCTGATGTTTGCGGTAAATGATCAGCGATTTCCATAGTCGCCTTGTCCAATAGGCGATATCGATGAACAGGTCATCCAGGCCGCTGATCAACATCATCACTGCGATGGCAGTGACGATGGCACCCAGGCCATAGAGATAGCTCGAAAACAGGTCCAGCCACCACATGCTGCCTCTCCAGTGCGCTAGATCGCCTCGCGCCGAGGCGCGGAGGGCGCCAGTGCGTCCTCAAGGTGTTCGACGATGCGTGTGCTGGCGTGACCATCACCGAAGGGATTGCCCGCACGCGCCATCGCTCTGTACGCGTCCGGGTCTGACCACAGTTCTTCGATCTCCTTCACGATAGAGCTGCGTCGCGTGCCAGCCAAGCGAGCGCAACCGGCTTCGATCGCTTCTGGCCTCTCGGTTTCCGTGCGCAACACGAGTAATGGCACACCAAAAGTGGGCGCCTCTTCCTGTAAACCACCGGAATCGGTCAGCACCAGCCAGGCATCGATCAATGCCTGCTGCATTTCCAGATAATCGAAGGGCGGACTCAAATGCACGTTGACCAACTCACCCAAGATGGCATGCACTGGTTGGCTCACCACAGGATTGAGGTGCACAGGAAACAACACTTGCAAATCCGGATGACGACCGGCGACATCGGCAATCGCATAACAGATGTCGCGCAGATCGCCTCCCCAGTTTTCGCGGCGATGCGCAGTAACCAGCAAGTGGCCACGACCTTCTACACGACGTTTTATCCGATGGTGTCTCACTACCCAGTGCTGCGCGTCGATGACGGTATTGCCAGTGACAAAGATGCGCTCCTGATCGATAGCCTCCTTGCGCAGTGCCAGCCCTGCCCGCGAGGTTGGCGCAAAATGAAAACGGACAATACGACTAACCATCTGTCGCAGCCCTTCTTCCGGAAATGGCCGCTGCAGGTCGTAGGTGCGCAGGCCCGCTTCGACATGAGCAACAGGAACACGACAATAAAAACCGCTCAGCGCGCCGAGAAAGGTGCTTTCCGTATCGCCCTGCACGATCACCAGCGACCACGCTTCACTCGACATGACCGCGTCGAGCGAAGCGCGGCAGTGCGTACTGAACGCGCTTAGCCCTTCACCGCCACGCTCAAGCGAAATGTCAGGAACAATGTTGAAGCAGGCGAGCATCTGGTGTGCCATCTCGCCATGTTGTCCAGTATGCAGCCAATGCGGCCGCACCCACCCGCTGGTACGCAAGCAGTGGTACAGCGGCGCCAGTTTGACGATTTCCGGACGCGTGCCGCAGACGATCAGAACGTCTTGCATGTACTCCCTCCCCTTGCAAAATGGCGCCGCCATTTTGCTTCCTGGGCATCCTGCCCTCGCCCCCTGGCGCTCAGTCGCGCTATGTCAGCAGCGAAAAAGAGCTGCGTTAAGTTCAATATTGCCAACTAGACGTTAAAATATAGGGGGATTTCGTTTTTTATTCGTAAAATCACTCTTGACTTAAATAAATATTTTTAGTAGCGACAAAGCATTCGCAGAGTCGTATGCTGTCCCACGGAGGCGAGGCTTCCCTTTTACGGGACAGGGGCCTGAGCAGGTGAAATGTGCATCGCACTTCCGACGACGTGCGCACCCGTTGCGCATCGATACCACTGCGTGCACGAGGGGAACTCCTATGATCAGGCCAACACTCCACGGGCCTTCCACGCTCAAGTCTTTTATTGTTGCCACGGTATTGGCGTGCATTACCGCATCCGGTCCGATGCGGATCGCCAATGCGGCACAGATACTATTTCCTGCACCCGGCCAGCAGCTTCCCGCACCACCGCCGCACACGACGCCGACCACGATGAAGGCGATTTCCAGGCTGTCGATGCTGATCAGTAACGCAACGCCAGCACCAGCGTCGAACGCCTTCGCTGGCGCCCCCGGCGCGAATCCGAACCAGAACACACTGGTGCTGTACGACACGACCGGACAATGGGGTTGGCTCGGAGAAGCCTACGGTGTGAACGCAGGAAACCTGGTGACTCACGGCAGCAAATACACGCTGCATGCGGCCGTGAACTACGTCGCAGGCGAACTCAATAACTATACGGGGCTCATCTACATCGGCTCCACTTACGATGAGCCGTTGCCGACCGCCCTGCTCGATGATGTGCTTGCCACCACCAAGCCGGTGCTATGGATGAACGACAACATCTGGCAGTTGTCGGCACGCGCCTCGAATTTCGCCGCACAGTATGGCTTCGTACCCATGTATTTCGATTTCAGTAACGCTTTGACGGTGACCTATAAAGGCGTCGCCCTTCAACGCAACGCGCTAGCCGTTTCTTCAGGTCTGCTGGAAACAACGATTACGGATCCGACCAAGGCGCAGGCGCTCGCCATCGCCACCAACGACGTTGGCGGCAACATCAACTGGGCCACAAGGGGTGCCAACCTCACTTACATCGGTGAAGTTCCCTTCAGCTACATGGGACCGAACGATCGCTACCTTGCCGCAGTCGACTTGATCAGCAAGGTTTCCAATCCATCCATGCCCTCACGCAAGCGCGCACTGGTGCGCATCGAGGATGTTGGCGCGGATGCCGATCCTACTGCATTGCGTGCGATTGCCGATTACCTGCACGGCCAGAACGTACCCTTCAGCGTGGCAGTGATTCCGTATTATTTGGACCCGAACGGGTACTACAACAATGGCGTGCCAGTCTCCATACATCTCTATCAGGCACCCGCCGTGGTCAGCGCGTTGAAGTACATGCAATCAAAGGGTGGCACATTGCTGATGCATGGATACACGCATCAATACTCCAACATCGACGATCCCTATAGCGGAGTCAGTGCCGACGATTTCGAGTTCTACCTGGCGCACATTGACTCGGCCAACTATGTGATCTATGACGCGCCTGTGCCGGTAGATTCCGCGTCGTGGGCGCAAGGGCGCATTACGAACGGCGAACTGGAATTCACTAAAGCCGGCCTATCGGCACCTAGCATCTTCGAACCGCCGCACTATGCCGCCTCGGCGATCGATTATCAGGTATTTCATGCCGACTTTGCCTATCTCTATCAGCGCGGCCTGTTCGCGGCTGGCTGGTGCCCAAACGGTGTCTGCGGAACCGGCGCTCCGGATTACACTGAGATCTACGGCCAGTTCTACCCTTATCTGGTGCGCGACATCTTCGGCTCCGTGGTAATACCCGAACAGCTTGGCAATGTCGAACTGGTGGAATTCAACAACAATCCACCGCGCTTTCCTGCCGACATTCTCTTTAGTGCCAACTGCAACACGGTGATCCAGGACAGCGTGCAAAGCTTCTTCTTCCACCCTTATTTGAACATCAGCTACTTGCAGCAAATCGTCGCCGGCCTGAAAGCGATGGGCTATACCTTTGTGCCCGCGAGTACGATCACGAAGGGTTGATGGGCCATAGATGACGGTCGCCGATGAAAGGGTGACCGTCATCGCCGCATATTGCACTCGTGTTATCTCTGCCTCGCAGCCTCACGCCGGCACAAGCGGTCTTGTCTGGCGTAGGGCTGCCGAGTTAATTGAGGTGGCGCGAATGCTTGTAGAAGACTACGACGTAACCCAAAACGCGGCGCAGGCCAAATCGCGGATGATATAAATGCGCTTGCGAACGCACCCCTTCTTGACACTGCTGAAGAACGACTGGGATCGCCATTCTCTGCTGCAGCTTGTTCACTGCTTGCCTGTCGCAATACTTCCGCACAACGACCGAATGTCAGCAACGGGATGGCCAATGCCGATGGTAGCCTCCTGAAACACCTGCGCGATCTGCTGGATCATGTTCGATTGAACGTCGGCCAGCAAAGTGAAGTCATTCACGGCGAAATCCACTTCGTACATGATCATATTGTCCTCGAACCCGCTGGCATAAGCCGAAGGCGTCGTATCCGGCGCCAAACCATCGACCTTATCCGCAGCGCGCCTAAGTGCCTCAAGCACGCGCTTTGGCGCTACGTCATGATGAACGCAGAGGCGGATCGCGCCGATATGCGGAATGCTGAGACGGGAATGATTGGTCACAATCGCCTTGGCAACCATGCTGTTCGGGACAACCACCAAGTCGTTGCAGGCTGTTCTGATGCGCGCCACGCGCCAATTGATTTCGATGATTTGTCCTTCGACGCCATCTTTCGTCGCAATCCAATCACCTGCCGCAAAGGAGCGTTCGATGTTGATCGCGAGGCCGGAGAAGACGTCCGCCAGCGTGCTTTGCAGTGCAAGGCCAAGCACGATGGCGAGCACGCCGGAGGTAGCCAGCAGGGTGGAGATCGGCTGCCTGAAGACCACGTCGACAATGCCGACGAACGCCACTACGTAGATGAGTGCTGAAGCCAGATCCGCGAAGAGTTGCCGCGCGTGCGGCTGATTGTCGTCTGGAAATATCGTACGCCGAAGGATCAGGTCGAGCAGGCTCTTCAACAGCCAGGCACCGAGTATCCACCAGATGATCTTCAGAAGTTCGGGCGGCAGGCGCTGCGCACCAGAGGCACTAAAGAAAAGGTGGCGTCCGAGCGGATTTGTGCGTCCGGGATAAATCGCGGTAAGCAGCAACAAGATGCCGCCGCCCCATAGAAGCTGGCGATAGGGTCGCAGCTTTTGGATAAACCCGCATGCCAATAGCAAAATCGCGAGTGACAGACAGGCGATGTCGAATCCACTGAAGATATCGGCGGCAAAAATGTTCATGGCCATGGCTCAGGAATGCCGGCGATTGCCCTGCTTCGGCAACCATCCAGACGATCTGTCCTGCAGCACATCGGATGCGCTGTCATCTCACTCGGAACACCGCAATATATTCGCAGTCCGGGCACCGATACGATTGAAGATCGCCACCTTGCTCAGAAGGCTGCTCTTCAAGGTAACTGACGTCCAGGTTATCCCGCTTCATCTCAGCATGACTGCTGGACTCGGCACAGCGCGGGCAGATAACAGGCCCCTCCGGCAGCGATGGGTAGGTCTTGGTCATGATGGCTCTCTCCTTCCGCGCTTAAGCCTCGCAACAGCTCGGCCGACAGACAAAACGGGCACGGCTCTGAGCCGCCATATTCATTCCATGTCGCCGGGAATGTCTTGAGGATTATCAAGTCCAGCCTATCGATTGCCGCGCTGAGCGTCCCAATGGGACATGCCCGCCTGCTCTCGCATGTCCGGCAACTCACCTCGCGGGCAAGGGCACGTGACCTCTGCCGACACAGCAGGCCACGCAAGTGCATGGTTCATTTCGTGATGGCGTCAACGTTGACGACCTCGATCAGCATAAAGCGATCTACGAGATATCCCCTCGCTTTGAAGGCGATGATGAAGTGTTGATTGCATTCGGCAACCTCGCCACCCACAAGTCGATGGCAACGCGCAAGCGCAACAATTCGCGGCTCTATGCTGGCCCGACACGCACACACGGAAACATCGTGGATGCGTGAAGATGGCGTCAAAGGAGGTCGGTGAGACTTAGCAACCGCTTTGTCATAAACAGTTTCTTGCATGGCACCGTGCACATTGTCTTATTCAAGCGTATGCTGACGCGATCCGGGTTGGGGGACTTGGAATGGCTAGGGACAGCAAAAACCGCAGCAGCAGCTCTTCTGCCACATGGAAGGCAACCGAACGTGTCCGCGCCTTCAACATCCGGCCATCGAACGAATCCACGGAAGTCGAAGCAACAGGTGAAGTCATTCACTTGTTCGCGACCCGTGCCTTAGCGCATATCGGCCTGCTCGCCGCAGAATTGCGTACTCAAGATTTTCAGAAGGCCAAGCGTCCAGACGCCACTCTTTGCGTAGTCAAGATGTCCGCTTCAACGACTCACGTCCCTTTTCGGCAGGCCGTACAGTGATGCGGCCACCAGGAAACGGAAGGACGCAAGCAAAGATTCCAGCCAGATCATCACCCCCAATCAACGAGGGGGCGCCATACCGCCTTCCCTATTTTCCTACCCATCGCCTGTAAGGAGAGAAAGTCCATGAATGACTTGGCAACTCGATCGGAAATCGAACTCGGTATTTGCATCGGACGAAGCTTGAAGTACTTCGAAACCGACAAGGCTGCGGTGTGGCAGATCGCGCAGGCTGCCGTTGACGTCGAGCTATTCACCATCCCGCTTTACATGACGGCGATGTACTCCATCTACGGTACGCATGAGATCAATGCCAAGAACATCGACTACTACAAGGGGCGATGCTGGCCAGGCATGGCACCTACCGCCAACCCCGATACCGAGGAGCGCAAAGCGTTCAATCTGATATTCAGTGTCTTCATCCAGGAAATGCTGCACCTGGAGATGGCCTCCAATATCAGCACGGCGATTGGGCTGTTACCGACATTCACCAGCCCTGCCCTGCAGACGAAGGATCACGGTTGGCATTGCTATGGTCCGGATAAGACCACCATTCCTTACATTGTGGATCTCCGGGACACTACGCGATATCACGCCACCAAGGTTGCTCTTGGCACGCTCGACAAAAACACGCTCGATCTGTTCTGCGCCATCGAGCAGCCCGCGAAAGATGCCCGCGAAGAGATTCTTCCCGGGCAGAGTCACAAGTATTTTCCAAGCGTGCCGTTCCCGGATTGGGATCCCGGCAAACCGCTGCCGATGTTCGGTTCTATCGGTGACATGTACGAGTGCTACGCCAAATACCTGCGCATCCGTTATGAAGATGGTCAAACATTGTGGGAGAAATTGTTTACACCTCATTGCGTACAGCAAGATCTTTTCAATGTGACGGAAAAGGGACATCCCAAGCGCGAATTCCCCGGTTTTGAAACCAAGCTGAGCCCTCAGGATCTTGCCAATCCTATGGCGGCGTTCGATAAGGCCATCACCATGATGGCCGCCATCACCGACCAAGGCGAAGGAAGCCTGATTACGCTCGGCGAGTCATTGCTTCGCTATCGATTCTCCCCCGCATTATTGACTGATGTGAAAGAGCGGTATCGCGAAGATAGGCCAGCACTGGATGTGGACTATCCCTCCTACAACGCTCAAGGCGGGGCGGCTCCTTCAGCTGATGCCGAAGCTCGCGCGCACTACGCACCTGAAACGCACTATGAACGATTCGAATCGCTTCGCGGCAAACTCGACCGGATCATGACATGGGAAAAATGGCACGCCGATCCGAACAACCGCTGGACCGCGGCGATGCTCACCACCAAGGACGGCAGCGCCCTCACCGCTTCCTCCCCCATTCCGCCGCCCCAGCAGGTTGCCGACGCGCTGAACAGGCTGAAGGCGAAAGGCACTTCCGAACACGCCTTGCTGAGCAAGGTTGCGGTGGGCGCTATAGCAGGCGTCACGATGGTGCTCAACGATTATTG
The DNA here is from genome assembly GCF_058216415.1 of Dyella sp. SYSU CM1112. NCBI lineage: Bacteria > Pseudomonadati > Pseudomonadota > Gammaproteobacteria > Lysobacterales > Rhodanobacteraceae > Dyella > Dyella sp. SYSU CM1112. The sequence goes on from NZ_JBZEGI010000012.1 coordinate 60,083, forward strand.
GAAAAACGCCAGCACGGTTTTTCCTTACCCGTCCATGTCAGGTTCCGGCGATCGCGTTTCGCTTTGCTGGGCAGTATTTGGAATCACCCCCAACCTGGGTCTCGGTGTCGGCGCCATAAGCCCCACCAAGCTCTATCACGCTTGCCAAGGCATGGCGCTTGAAGGCAACGATAGCGACTGCGCAGCCATCGAGGTCTATCACACATGCCGTGGCTCCAACAGTTGCAAAGCGCAGGGCGGTTGCGGCTTCGCACAACTGGATAGTGGCGGTGGATCGTGCGGCCACAGCGGTGGTTGCGGCATGACCGCCAGTGTGCCCGAAGGCCATGCGCCCTACATGTTGCGCGGTCGCAAGAGCCACGCCAACGCACCAGAGGGCAATCTTTGCGGTGCACCGCAACCATCCACGGGCAACTACAGTTCGCCCAGCGACAATAAGTGCGCCACGTTCGGTGGCTGTGCGGTACCTATTTCCGCTTCGCAGCTGTACCCCGAGGGCGGCACCATGGTGTTGTACGACTTTGTCGGCGCCGGCCATCAATCGAAGAAAATTGGCGAGATGACGTTTGCGCTGGGAGATTCGGTGTACAACAAGGCCTGGGAGGCTTACCAGAAAGTGATGAGCCAGCGCGGCACGCCGGTCGGCAAGTCGCCGGAGGCAACCGACTTGCGCATTGCCTTGCCCCCTTCTACCTGAAAGCCCGCAGCCCGGATCTCGCTTCCATCATCGGGAGCGAGATCCCATGATTATTTCAGCAGGTAAATCATGATTGTTCCCCGGCTTGGCCTACCTAACCTCGGATTCGGCGTGGGCCTGAGAAGCACGCATTTCGATCACATCTTGCGCCACGGACCCGGTGTCGACTGGTTCGAAATCATCAGCGAAAACTTCATCGGTCATCACGGCTACGCACGCCATGCGCTGGATTGCATTCGCGCCACGGTTCCGGTCGTCATGCACGGTGTTTCCATGTCGATCGGCAGCACCGATCCGTTGGATCACCTCTATCTGGCCAAGCTCAAGCAGCTCGCCGACGAGATCGAACCCGCGTGGATCTCCGATCATCTGTGCTGGACCGGTGTCGTCGGTGTCAACGCGCACGACTTGCTGCCGCTGCCGCTGAATGAATCCACTTACCAGCATGTACGGCAAAGGGTGGAAGCCGTGCAAGAGCTGCTGCAACGGCCACTGATTCTCGAAAATCCAAGCAGCTACCTGCAATTCACTTGCTCCCCGATGGCTGAGTGCGACTTTCTCGCGCTTCTTGCCCGGGAAACCGGTTGTGGTCTGCTACTGGATGTCAATAACGTTTACGTGTCCGGTCGTAACCACGGTTTTGACCCAGAACACTACATTCGCCGATTGCCGTCCGACCATATTGTACAAATCCATCTCGCAGGCCCCAGTGATGCCGGGGATCTGCTGATCGACACCCATGACCGCCCCGTACCAGAGCGGGTCTGGCAACTTTACGTACTCGCGCAGCAGTACTGTGGCGCGGATTCGTCCGGCCATGGTGCCGTATCGACCCTGCTCGAATGGGATGCAAACATTCCCGCGTATCCGGAATTGTTGGCTGAGCTGGATAAAGCTCGGCAAGCATTGCGCGGACAGATCGCATCGCACGCGGTCGATGCCGGGAGCACCTCCACGCCGCTTGGCTATTCCACACCTATCGCGTTTCAACTAGAAGAAGAACATGCCATCGCTCCATGACGTTCAACACTGGTTGCTGACCGTCATGACCAACCCTGGCGGTGCTGGAAGCGGTGCGGTGCTGGCGCAGCAACGAAAGGGACTCGCGGTGGACCAGCTGATTCGCTCTCACGGCCCCGCCGACCCGATGCAACGATTAGCCGTCTATGCGGATGGCTATCTGTTGCGACTGCTTGATTGCCTTGCCGCAGACTACCCGGTGCTGCGACGCGTGATGGGAGACGAGGTATTCGGTTTCTTCGCGCGGGCCTTCCTATGGGAAAACCCTTCGCAATCCCCAACGCTCTACGACCTTGGCGCAGGCTTTCCCACCTTCCTTGCACAACATCGCCCAGCGCAAACCGAACCAGCCGAAGGCAGCTGGCTGCTGCCGGTTGAACTGGCGCGATTCGAGCGTGCGTGGCTCGAAACCATGCGTGATCATGGACCGGAACGCGCGCACCCCGCTGCACTGGCTGCATCACCATGGATGGCACAGGAGGTCACGCAGTGGGAAGTTCCTCCATGCGTGCGGCTGCTTGATCTGAAACTCCCCCTGATTCCGTTTTGGCAGGTAATGAGGGCTAGCGATGAAATAGTTCCGTGCCCCCAACCGGCACGAAGCATGGTCGCCATCACGCGCATGCATTACCGCGTATCGGCTTGCCAACTGACTTATTGGCAATACCGCATGCTGGAGGGATTGCGTCAGGGACGCGATCTGCTTCAGACATCGCAGTGTGCGGCAAGCCACGACATGCCACAGGAGCACGTGCTCGCCGATTGGACGCTATGGACAGCAGTGGCGCAAGAATTGGGACTGCTCGTGGCGAGCCATTCTTAGTCCGCACCAAGGCCCAATCAATGAAAAACGGTCTGAATCAGCCACCCAAGCGAAGCGGCCGACACAACACGCATAAGCGGGTCACGCATCCAGGCTTGTCGTTTCAAGACGCGCATTTCGCCGAATGACTTGCGGTGGCTGCCCAAAGCTGCGCAAAAATGCTTCGCGCATATGGCGCCTGTCGGTGAAGCCTGTTTCAGCCGCCACTTCGTCAATGGTGAGCCGGCTGCCTTCGATCATCATGCGTGCCGCTTCCAGGCGCAGGTTTTCGACAGCTTTTGCAGGTGTCTGACCTGTCTCCGCACGAAAAGCCCGGCTGAATTGCCGAGGGCTCAAGGCTGCGATTTCAGCCAGTAGCTCGACAGTCAAGGGAGCAGCAAGGTGTTCCTTCGCGTACGTCAATGCTTTCTGGATGCGATCTGATTTGGGTGCGAGTTCGAGCAATGCGGAATGCTGGGACTGCCCTCCGGCACGGCGGTGATAGACAACCAGCTTTTGCGCTGTCTTGCGCGCCATCTCCATGCCAAGGTCTTTCTCGACCATCGCCAGCGCGAGATCGATGCCAGCGGTCATGCCGGCTGAAGTCCAGATGTTTCCGTCAATGACGAAGATGCGATCTTCTTCCACGGAAATGCGCGGGAAATGCATCTGCAGCTCCCGCGCATAAGCCCAATGCGTCGTCGCACGCCGCCCATTGAGCAAGCCGGCTTGCGCCAGCACGAAAGCACCGGAGCAGATGGATGCCGTGCGTCTTGCTGTCGTCGCGCTTGTTTTCACGAACTCAAGCACTCCCAGCGGGGCGTCGTCAATGATCGAATCGCCGCCACACACAATCACTGTATCGAAAGTCCGGCTGTCGAAAGGTTCGGTCACGATCGTCATGCCACCGGACGAACGAACCGGGCCGCCGTGTTCTGACACATAGACCGAGTCGTAGATTTTCTTGCCAGCGGTCATGTTGGCGTACTCGAAGACCGGCTGCGCAGCCAGGGCCATCGACTGGAAACCGTCGAACACCACGACGCCTATGGTTTGCATGACTGGACCTCGATCGGCTCATGTCCTAAATACGTACTATATACGACATTTAAGACATGGACCAATCCCCCTATAAATCACTCCAAGGACGAGCCATGACGGTTCGCCTATCTATAGGAGACCAAGCAATGAATCTTTCATCCAAGGGCACAGCTCTTATTACGGGCGCCTCTTCCGGGATCGGTGCCGTCTACGCCGACCGCCTGGCCAAGCAGGGGTACGACCTGATCCTGGTGGCACGCAATCGCGACAAGCTGAATGCACTGGCCAAGCGTCTGGCCGATGAAACCGGTCGCAGCGTGGAAGTCGTGACGGCCGACCTCACCAACGGCGAGGACATCCGTCGCGTAGAAACCGTGCTGAAGACAGATGCCAGCATCAGCCTGCTGGTGAACAATGCCGGCGTTGGCGGGGTCCTGCCTCTGCTCAATAGCAAGGTGGACGACATGGAGCAGATGATCACGTTAAATGTCACAGCGCTTACGCGCCTGACTTACGCCATCGTCCCAGGCTTCGTCGCGCGTGGAAGCGGCACGATTATCAATATCTCGTCGATCGTGGGCGTCGCCCCTGAAATCCTCAATGGGGTGTACGGCGCGTCCAAAGCATTTGTGCTCAGCTTCAGCCACTCCCTGAATCATGAACTGGCGGACAAAGGCGTTCGCGTACAAGCAGTATTGCCGGGTGCTACCGCCACGGATTTCTGGTCCACCGCAGGTATGCCGGTGGAACATTTGCCAAAGGAAATCGTCATGACGACGGAGGCGATGGTCGATGCATCTCTCAAAGGTCTTGCCGCGGGCGAACGCATAACCATTCCGAGCCTGCATGAGGGCGATAAGTGGGATAGCTTTGAAGCGGCACGCCGCGAGCTGTCGGGTTTGTTCAGTCGCAATACCCCGGCGCCTCGCTACGTTTGACGCGTTTGCGCTAGCTTGCCTTATGCCAACAGGGAGCCCGTCGAAAGCAAGCAGGCCTTTCGACGGGCATCCTCTATGTCGCCACCGTCTGCGCGAAAGCGGATTTCACCGAGTGCATCTCTGCCGGTGGTAGCAGTCTGCTGGAATAATAAGTACGCGTTGAACATTTTTTCGCTCACATCGGGGATTCCATGCGGATACTGCTTATATCTTTCGTCTTGGCATGGGGCATCTGCGCAAGCCAATCTGCCCTATCGCATACCGATGCCTCACTGTCCCGCAGGCCCTTCGATACGGCGGTGCCGCTAGTGGATCGGACCGGCCCCGCCCCGCGCGCCTTTTTTGACATGCTTGGCCTGAAGTCTGCGCATTCGCATGTTTTGACAGAAAACGACCGTGACAAGCTGGCCTTTGCGCTGGCGCAATTGACACCTTTGCAGCAAAGAATTCTGACGGGTCATCTACGATCCATAAGCTTTGTCGAGGGCATGCCCAATAATGCGCTCACCTACCAGGATGCGCGGTCGAACAACGCCCTCAAGCTTTATGACATCACGATACGTGCTGGCGTGTTGAACGAAACGGTCTCTCAGCTCGTTACCAACAAAGAGAACAGCTGCTTCGATTCCAGCGGGTCCACTATGAAGGTGTCCATTGATGCCGGGCAGATGAATGCGCTGGTTTACATTCTTCTGCATGAGGCCACCCATGTCGTCGACGGTGTCCTCAATTTCACCCCTGACACAGGCAAAGTCGATCCAGAGGCATTACCGCTCACTGCAGCCATCTGGCAGGATCGCGTTCATGCAAAGCCGGCTTATCGCGACCCCATCCTGGATGCGACCTGCTGGCATGTAGCCGGCAAGAAAATACCCATCGCAGATGCCATAGGTGTGTATAAGGCGTTCGAAAAGACGCCGTTTGCATCGTTATACGGAAGCAATAACTGGCACGACGATGTTGCAGAACTGGTTGCATGGCACGACATGACGGCCATGCTTCATCAGCCGTATGCCATTCAAATCATCAAAGCGGGAAAAGTCGTCTTTTCCTATGCGCCGATGAAATCAACGCTCGTCCAACGCAGATTCCGCTATCTGGATATGTTCTACGCCCGTTGAGATCGCGGTATCGCTTCGTGGCATGGCGCCGGCATAGGTGTTGCCGGCGCCATCCTTGCATAGCTTGCGCGAGGTCGCTTTCTAAGCGCTACTTGCCTTTCGGTGGAAGCCCCATCTTTGCGAGCGTAAGTGTCTCGTCAGCACGCCCCCAGCCACCGTCGGCGACTTCCTCGACCAGTACCATCGAGTACGGACGGACACCTTCGCCGAAATACTCGACGAACATCGCGGTAGTGCGGTGAATGATTTCTTCCTTGCGTGCTGCATCAACGATTCCTTCTGGAAATTTGAAATTGGCGAATGGCATGCTGCTCTCCTGGAGAATGAGAAGTGAGTGATTTGCGATAGGTGGGAACGTCGTCTACGCGCTAGCAGACTTGCGCGTTATGGCGCGGCGACAACAGATCGCCCAGCTTGATCCGATGCAGGAATTCCACGCGAATGCGGTCCGCCACAGCGGCAACGACGGCACAGCCGTCATCGGATGGATCAACATGTACGCGGAAAGGGCGGCGCCCATAGGGCGTATTGACGATATCGACCATGGCGCGCGCAACACTGGCCGGATCTGCATCCGGCGGTTCACAAGCCGCCAGATTTTTCAGGATGTCATTCGCCAAGCCCTGATTGGGGCCGCTTTCGTACTCGGCGGCACGCGCGCGATCCGACGGCACGCCGGCGTGTGCAAAATGCTGGGTGCCTTGGGTGAAGGCGCCAGGAACCAGGATGGCAGTTTCGATGCCCCATCGCGCAAGCTCACCGGCATAGCTCACTGCTACGGCATCCATCGCAGCTTTGGCCGCGAAATACGGTGCCAGGTAAGGCGGCGTTCCACCTCGATGGCTGCTGCTGCCGACCCATAACACCAGTCCGCGCCCTTGGCGGCGCAGATGTGGAAGTGCCGCGCGATTTACGCGCTGGGTGCCGAGCACGTTCACGTCGTAAAGCTGGGCATATTGCTCCGGTGTGAAGGCTTCGGCTGGGCCGAATGCCATATGGCCTGCGTTATGGACCAATACATCGATGCGCCCTTCCTCCGCGAGGATCCGTTGCACAGCTGCATCGACGGAGGGTTGCGATTGCACGTCCAATTCGACCGCATGCAAACGAAGGCCCTTCTCTGCCGCATAGGCATTCAAGGCATCGACCTGCGGTGCATTGCGCCCATTCATATCGCGCATGCCGGCATAGACCGTATGCCCCGCTTCGGCGAGTGCGCGAGCACTCATTGCACCAAAGCCGCTGGAAGCGCCGGTCACCAAGATCACGTCATTCATGATTGCACTCCTTGAAGTCTCAGGCGAAACCGCCATTGGCGCGAAGAACCTGGGCATTCACCCACGCGCCATCCGAGCCAGCCAGAAAGGACACCACGCTAGCGATATCCTCCGGTTGACCGATTCGCTCCAGCGGAGCCTGCTTGACGATCTGCGCGATCAATTCGTCGCTCTTGCCTTCCAGGAACAATTCGGTTGCGACAGGCCCGGGGGCCACAGCGTTGACCGTGATATTCCGTCCCCGCAACTCATGGGCGAATACGCGCACCAGGCCCTCCACCCCAGTCTTCGAGGCGATATATGCGCCATAACCCGGCATGTTCTTGGCTATGACACTCGATGACAGCGCAATGAAACGACCACCCTGCTCCAAATGTTTGGCAGCCTGCGCCATCATCAGGAAGGTGCCGCGCAGATTGATGGCGATGTTTTGGTCGAAATCAGCCATCATCATTTGCGCAATCGGCGCAAGCACCATGACACCAGCGCTGTTGACCACGACATCCACCTGTCCGAATGCCTGCCTGGTGCTTTCGTACAGGGCCGCCACATCGTCCGGGTGGCTAACACTGCCGCGAACGGCAATGGCCTGGCCGCCGGTAGCCTCGATCTTCGCGACGGTTTCCTGGGCCTTGACCGTATTACCGGCGTAATTCACGGCCACTGCAAAACCATCCGCCGCCAGGCGCAAGGCAATGGCCTGGCCGATACCGCGGGAACCTCCCGTCACGATGGCACTTTTCACTCGTTGCTTATTCATATCTGGCTCCTCTGTCTGGCCGGGCCGATCGCCCGTCGAAGCCTATTCTTTCCATTCAATTGCAATGGATAAATCCTGATAAATTGGCAACACAATTCATCTCTACTGAATAATGGTCGTGCCATGGACCGTTTTGACGCCCTCCAGCTTTTCGCCCGCATCGTGGAGACCGGCAGCTTCAGCCGTGCCGCCGACATGTTGGACATGCCTCGTGCCACGGCTACCTACACCATCCAGCAACTGGAAACGCGGCTCAGCACCCGGCTGCTTGAACGAACTACGCGACAAGTGCGGCCCACGCTGGATGGGCGGGCGTTCTATGAGCGTTGCGTGCATATCCTCAGCGAACTGGACGATGCGGAATCCTCGCTCCGAAACGTCGCATCGAACCCGCGCGGTGTCTTGCGCCTCGATATGCATGGCACCCACGCTACGCGCATCGTCCTGCCGAACCTGGCCGACTTTCATCGCCGCTACCCTGGTATCGAGTTAGTCATCAGCAGCGGCGATCGCCTGGTGGACTTGGTGCGCGAAGGAGTCGACTGCGTCATCCGCGCGGGCCATCCGCGGGATTCGATGCTTGTAGCAAGGCAGCTGGCCTTCATGCCGCAGGTAATTTGCGCTAGCCCCGCCTACATCGAGCACTTCGGCACGCCGCAACACCCGGATGAATTGTCGGCCCATCACGCAGTGAAATTCTTCTCCAGTAGCGGCGCCATCGACTATCCCTTCGAACTGGTCGTCGACGGCGAAGTCCGCGAGTACGCCGTGGGCGGCTGGGTCGCGGTCAACGATGCGGAAAACTATGTGATAAGTGCATTACAGGGATACGGCCTTATTCAGCTGCCACGTTTCCACGTCGAAGATGCCTTACACGACGGTCGGCTGATTGAGGTATTGGCGCAGTGGCCCAGTCCCGATCTCCCGTTATCGGCCTTATATCCTTATCGGCGCCAACTTTCGCCGCGCGTGCGCGTATTTGTGGATTGGTTGAGCCATCTGTACGAAAAGCAATTCGGACCATTGCGCTAAGGCCTGTTTACACTGCTGGCGTGGCTCGCGCTGGAAGCTGTTTGCGCGCCAGACAAGGAAGAGCGAAGGCGTGTACGTCGGTACACGACTGAGCGATGAAGCGGCATGGCGTGCAAACAGACCCTAACGATCCCAGCGGCACCTGCAGCTCAACGCCATGGCATGACAAGGGGCGGTAAAGGGAGCAGAACGTTTTCAGGCATTTTTTCCGTAGGATCAGCCATTGCCCCCAGGGCCACGCTCAACCAGTTTGAGCCACAGCGTTCATCCATTCATGTCACATTGAGGCTTCCATGCAAATCGACCTTAAAAATCGCCGCGCCATCGTTACGGGCTCAACCGCAGGCATCGGTCTTGCCATTGCAACAGGCCTTGCTGAAGCGGGGGCACATGTCGTCATCACCGGCCGCACGCAAGAACGCGTAGATGCAGCGCTCACCACCATCCGCAAGCAGATACCGGGAGCAAGCTTGAGCGGCATAGCGGGTGATCTCGGCGCACGCGAAGGAATCGAGCAACTGATCAGGCAAGAACCCGATACCGACATCCTGGTCAACAATCTGGGAATCTTCGAGCCCAAGCCTTTCTTTGATATTCCAGACGAAGACTGGCAGCGCTTCTTCGAAGTCAATGTCATGAGCGGCGTGCGCTTGTCGCGGCACTATGCATCAGGCATGGCCAAGCGCGGCTGGGGGCGCATCCAATTCATTTCCAGCGAGTCAGGCATACAGATTCCGGTAGAGATGGTTCAATACGGCATGACCAAGACCGCGCAGCTCGCCGTGTCGCGTGGCCTTGCCGAAACGCTGGCCGGAACAGGCGTCACCGTCAATGCCGTATTGCCCGGACCGACACGTTCCGAAGGCGTCAGCGATTTCTTCGGCAAGATCGCCGCTGACAAGGGCCTCTCCCAGGGAGAAGTCGAGCGCGACTTCATCGCCACGCACCGTCCCACGTCGCTGATCAAACGCCTCGCCACGGTGGAAGAAGTAGCCAATCTATGCGTGTATCTGGCCTCGGAGCAAGCGTCGGCAACTACCGGAGCGGCGGTGCGAGTAGACGGTGGCGTCGTGCGATCGATTATCTAACCATTGCTCGCCGACCACAGGAGTAACGGCGCTTCGCCTGAATCATTCGAGGATTGGGCAACAAGCCGGTAAATTACGGTATTCAGCCTGCAAAGCGAGATGGCTATCGTGCTTGCCGTCCCCTGCTCCCCAATACATTAGCCAAGTACCCTGCTTTTTTTGCTTGTTTGACGAGGTTTGCCATGATCACGTTACACGTCAATGGACGCGAACATCAGTTCGACGGCCCACCGGATATGCCCCTGCTGTGGTATTTGCGCGATACGTTGGGCCATACCGGCACCAAATTTGGCTGTGGCATGGCCTTGTGCGGCGCATGCACCGTGCATCTGGATGGCACGGCGGTGCGCTCCTGCGTTACGCCGGTCGTGGCGGCGGCCGGCAAACAGGTGACTACGATTGAAGGCTTGTCACCGGACGGCAGCCATCCGGTTCAACGCGCATGGATGACGCTTAACGTGGCTCAATGCGGCTATTGCCAGCCGGGGCAGATCATGCAGGCTGCGTCATTGTTGAAAAGCAATCCTCGCCCTAGCGATGCCGACATCGATGCCGCCATGTCCGGCAATATTTGCCGGTGCGGCACGTATACCCGTATTCGCGCCGCCATCAAGCTCGCTGCCGGCGAAGGTGGCGTGGCATGAAAAACGATACGCTACAGATCTGCAACGAAAGTCGTCGCGCCTTTGTACTCGGCTTTGGCGCAGGCAGTTTGTTGCTGGCGTTCGGCCTGCCATCACTGGCACGCGCCACAGCCAGGCCAGCCACCGATTCCCGTAGTACCCGCAAATATGGAGGCGCTGGCATGGAGCACGGTCTCCGTGATGATCCCCATTTATTCGTTGAGATCGCGCCGGACGGCACCGTAACCGTGGTTTGCATACGCTCTGAAATGGGCCAGGGCGTGCGCACCAGCGTAGCCATGGTCATTGCCGACGAGTTGGGTGCCGACTGGGCACGCGTGAAGGTTCGTCAGGCCCCAGGCGATGAGGAACGTTACGGCAATCAAAATACGGATGGGTCGCGCAGTCTGCGTCAAAGCTTTGCTGCGCTGCGCCGCGCCGGCGCGGCTGCACGCCTGATGTTGGAGCAAGCCGCTGCTGCGCAATGGGATGTGGATATAAGCCAAGTGAAAGCAGGCATCCACGACGTTGTGGATAGCAAGAGCGGACGTAAGCTCGGCTTCGGCGAGCTTGCAACAAAAGCCGCCGCCCTGCCCGCGCCGGATCCGAATACCTTGGCATTGAAAACGCCCGCGGAATTCCGCTTCATCGGCAAGGGTAAGACTCCGTTGATCGACGGTCACGATATCGTGACCGGTCACGCCCACTACGGCATCGACACCCGGCTGGATGGCATGCTGTATGCCGTCGTCGCACGCCCCCCGGTGTATGGCGACCATGTTGCTTCGTTCGACGGCAAGGCTGCTGAAAAAATAGCCGGCGTTGTGAAAGTGCTACCTCTTGATGCCACTCCGCCGCCATCCGGGTTTCAGCCGCTGGGCGGCATTGCAGTCGTGGCAGAAAACAGTTGGACCGCCATCAAGGCACGCGAGCAACTGAACATTCAGTGGGCCAGCGGACCGAATGCAAGCTACGACTCCGTGGCCTACCGTGCACAGTTGGAAGCTGCCAACCGCAAACCAGGCAAACTCATACGCAACGACGGCAACATCGAGCAAGCCTTGAATCATGCCGCCAAGCGCGTCAATGCTGATTACTACATCCCGCACCTTGCACACGCCACCATGGAGCCTCCATCCGCCGTAACCCATGTTGTCGGTGACCGATGCGAAGTGTGGGCCTGTACGCAGGCTCCCCAGGTCACCCGTGATGAACTGGCCAAAGCATTGGGACTGCCGGAAGCGAATGTCACCGTGAATGTCACGCTGCTCGGTGGCGGATTCGGGCGCAAATCCAAACCGGACTACGTGGTGGAAGCAGCCTTGCTTTCCAAAGCCATGGGCAAGCCGGTCAAGCTGCTCTGGACGCGCGAGGACGACATCATCAACGATTACTTCCATGCCGTCTCATCCGAACACTTCGAGGCAGCGCTTGATGGCTCCGGCAAGGTCACCGGCTGGCTGCATCGAACCGCAGCACCTTCTATCCAATCGACCTTCCAGGCAGGGATCGAACACGAAGCGGTCGGCGAATTGAACCAGGGCATTATCGACCTGCCTTTCGCCATTCCCAATATCCGTGTTGAAAACCCAGAGGCCGAGGCACATACGCGTATTGGTTGGTTTCGTTCCGTCTACAACATTCCGCATGCCTTCGGCATTCAAAGTTTCGTGGCGGAATTGGCACATGCAGCCGGGCGCGACCACCGCGACTTCTTGCTGGAATTGATTGGCCCTGACCGCAAATTCCAACCCGTTACTCAGGTCAGCTTCGTCAATTACGGTGAAGATCCGGATCTTTATCCGGTCGACACCGGGCGCATGAAACGTGTCATTGAGGCGGTAACGGCAGGCGCGCAATGGGGGCGCAAGCTGCCCCAGGGACGCGGCCAAGGCCTCGCCGCACATCGCAGCTTCGTCAGCTACACCGCGGCGGTTTGCGAAGTCGACGTCTCACCCGACGGCAAACTGACGATTCCGCGGGTCGACATTGCCATCGATTGCGGTCCGCAGGTTAATCCGGAGCGCGTGCGTTCACAGATGGAAGGTGCCGTCATCATGGGCATCGGTCTTGCCTTGCATGGTGAGATCAGCTTCAAGAACGGGCGCGCCCAGCAATCCAACTTCAATGACTTCCTGGTGCTGCGCATGAATGAAGCACCACGGGAAATTCATGTGCATATGGTTGCACCCGACGACTACTCGGTGCCGCTCAGCGGCGTAGGCGAACCTGGATTGCCACCCATTGCACCCGCTCTCACCAATGCCATTTTCGCGGCAACCGGTCAGCGCATCCGCAGTCTTCCCATTCGCCAACAATTGGCCAAGGCGAAACAGGTTGCCTGAGCAAACCATGGCATGGCCGCCCGCATGGCGGCCATGCCATGAAGTTCGCCGCAGAGATGCCGCTTTCAATATTGCTTCATGTGCTGCTGCAGTTCCAATGCATGAAGCCGGTAGATCACTGCCGGCTCATAGCCCGGATCGACAGCCAGGACACGGTTCCAAAGTGCAATCGCCTGATCGGGTTGTTGATCCAGATACAGCACCATGGCCTGCTGGTGCTGATTCGTGATCCAGGTCTGGCGCAGTGTGGCGAAAGCGGGATCGCGGGATGTGAGCTGGGGGTTGAGCAACAAGGCCTGGTCAAGCATGGCAAGCGCCTGCTGCTCATGGCCTTGTCGATAGAGTTCAAGGCTCCGTATTTTTAATTGCTCCGCCCGCTGTTCCGGCGATCCGGTCAGCGGTGTCGATCGTGATACGTTCGCCGCCAGCTTGATCGGAGCACCGACTCCAGCAGATCGTGCCGGCATGGGTACGGGAAGCAGTGATGCCTCAGCCGGTACCATCGATACGGAAACCTTGGCTTGCGTGGCTGTCGCTGCGTCGAGGGCAGCGCTGCGCGATACAGGTATCTGTATGGTAGAGCCTGCTCGTATCAGGGAAGGATTATTCGATCCGTTGTAACGCGCAAGCACCACGAATAGATTCTGATCGCCGAGATACTGTGCCGCGAGCGTGCTGTAAGAGTCGCCCGACTGCACCATGTGAGGACTGGAGGTTGCTCCAAGCGCGGATTTAGGATCCTCGGTCAATTGACGAAGAAACATCTGCGCCTCCTGATTATCAGGATGGACATGCACGTAGCGCTGCAACGCCTTTTCACCCTCCGCGTAATGCCCATTCTGCAATTCCCGATTGACGATCGTCGCCAGCGACGCAACGGTATCGGCATTTACACGGCCGTCGTATCTGCGGTCAGCCTGAATAGTGCGACGTGATTCATCGCCATGCGCGGCCGGCTCGACAAAGACCCTTGTACATCCTGCCAGCATGAGGGCGGAACATCCGATAGCCAGCGCAACCCTCCATGACCGTAGTGAGGATCTGAGCACTTCAAACATCTTGCGCACCTCCCGCCAGTCATCCATTGCCCTGACTTTCCCCAACCGTGTCGCTGACGATGCCAACCAGACGCGATGTTGCAGCGATTCGAGTCATGAAAACGTCATCACGACGAGCATGATGAAGGCTCGACGCATGATCGCACTTTTGTTTCGTTACAAAAAAACGAATGCACAATGATGAACACATCATGATGCTTCGTTCGCCGATGCACCCGATCATCACAAAAGCCACGCAATAGTTGATTCGTCATTTCATGGATGAGTCCGTCCGCAGATGCATGGTTTCGATGGATCACGAATCACGCGAAAGTTTGCCGACAGCGCTACTTCACTCGACGACGACGTTCACTCGCTTCTCACTGAATGACCGAATTCCGCTATCACATTATTGAATGAAAATATGCGACACGAAGCATGTTTTTTAACGCCACATACACCGCACGACACCTAGCATCGCTCACCAGGCATCACACCTGTTGTTGATGCTCGCGAGGGAATCAGGGGTGATCCGTCGCGCTACATGTGCACGTCGTGTAGTCCGGGAGAACCCATGCAATATCGCCTGCTAATTTCATGTGTCATGGCCGTGTTGTCTTCTGCAGCAGCGATGATCCTTCTATATCACCATGCAGAGTCGATCGGTCTGGTCGACCGTCCTAGCGATCGAAAACGTCACGTTGGAAACATCCCCCTGATCGGGGGCTTGTCGGCTTTCTTCGGCGTCATCGTCAGCGTGTGTTTCGACGGTCAATCGCACATCTTTACCAATGCCCTGCTCGGCACGGGCGCCGTGCTCGCATTAACCGGTGCCATCGACGATCGATTTGATCTCAGCGTTCGCCTTCGCCTGCTGATCCAGGCTGCATCCGTATTGACAATGATCTCCATCACCGGCGTGTACGTTCATACCCTTGGCCATTTGTTCGGCCATCGCCTTGAGCTTGGCGCCTTCGGTGTACCGCTGACCCTGGTGGCCGTTATCGGCCTTCTAAATGCCTTCAACATGATGGATGGCATCGATGGACTGGCCGGCATGCTGACCCTTGTGAGCATTGGCGCGATCAGCGTATTTCAAGGTTTCTCGCACTGGCAAAGCATCATTCTTCTACTGCTCCTGGGTGCGGCACTGCTGCCGGACCTGGCGGCAAACCTCGACCTCATCGGCCGCAAGGTGTTTCTCGGTGACGCCGGCAGCGTGATGATTGGCTACTTTCTGGCTTGGACACTCATTCAACTCAGCCAGGCACCGCATCCGCATCTCTCAACGATCGACGTCTTGTGGTGCGTTGCGCTACCGGTGCTCGACACGCTTGCCGTGATGGTCAGGCGGATCCGCGAAGGCAAATCGCCCTTCAAGCCTGACCGCGGACATATTCATCATATTTTGATGGAAGCCGGTTTCAGTGCACACACCACCTTGGTGGTGCTCGTCGGTGTGGCCATGACCTTTGTCTTCATCGGTACCTGGACGAACAAGCTTGCACCTGGCAGCAACCTGCTTACCTTCATCGCGCTTGCCGCGATCTACATAGCACTGGTCGGTCGCGTCTATCGTGCACAAAAGGTTCGCCGCGCCATGAGTGCGACGGGAATGCCGGTGTTGAAGCCATTCGTGCGTAGACATCCGATGTTTGCACAGCTGCAAGCACCCTCGCTGGGCACGCCCTACAAGCATGGTAATGACGAGCTTTCCAACGACGCCATGGAGTCTTCGGACCAATGATATCTGACGGGTTGAAGGGTGCCATGGATACAACCAATCAAACTCATACAGCCCTTACAAACCACGTGACCGTGTCGGTCCATGAAAGCGACCATGCGTTTGTCGCGGACGTTGCTCCTGTCAGCGTGGTTGTCCCTTGCTACCGCTGCGCGGACACGATCGCTGCTGCCATAGCGTCGGTAGCGAACCAGGCTGTGCGTCCGGCTGAAGTACTGTTGGTAGACGATGGCAGCGGCGATGGAACGCTTGGCGTCTTGAAGGAACTGGCCCGCGCGTATCCGAAAGGCTGGATCAAGCTCATTGCACTTCCCCACAACCAGGGACCTTCCGCTGCGCGCAATAGCGGGTGGGAGCATGCACGCCAGCCGTGGATTGCTTTCCTCGACGCGGATGACAGCTGGCATCCGCAAAAGCTGAAGTTGCAGATGGAAGCGCTTGCTGGAGATTCCCAGATTGCGCTGATTGCGCACGAGATGAACGTGCAACCGAGATGGTCTCCCTCTCCCGCCTTGCGCTACCCCCTTCGATTGCGGGTTTTCCCGCGCCACTTGTTGATGCTGCGCAGCCCGTTTCCCACCGCTTCGATCATGCTGCGCAAAGATCTGCCCTTCCGCTTCGACGAGCAACGCAGGCGGGCGGAAGACTTTCTGCTATGGGCGCAGATTCTGCTCTCCGGCTACCGCTGCGCCAAAATCAACCAGATCCTGGCGTCCTGGCATAAGCCGCCTTTTGGCGCCAGTGGGCTCAGCGGCGATCTCGCCGCCATGTACGAGGCCGCCATGGACGTAAGAAAAACGCTTCACCGGCAGGGCCTCCTCAGCGGATGGCAACTCCACATTGCGAACGCGTTCAGTGTGGCGCGCTATATGCGGCGACGCTTTATCACTTACAAACGACATCGCGGCGGACTGTTCCTCGCCAGACGAAACGCCTAAACGATGCGGAGCATCCCGTGAACTCAACCACGCCATACATCGAATATTCCGGCGCCTCAAACATTACATCGAACGCGCGTGCCTTGCTCAGCTTGATGCTGATCGTCATGGCATGTGTCTTTGTCGATATGGTGGTAGGCACGCGGGGCGTCAATGTCGGAACGGATACCTATGTCTATGCTTCCTTTTTTCATGAACTGCATGGCGGCTATGTCAGGACGCGATTCGAACCGGGATTTCTTATCATCTCGCGGTTGCTGAGCGCGACAGGCATCAGCATCGATGGCTATCAATCGGCATTATGCGCAATCCTGCTTGTCGTAGCGGTGATCGCGAGTCGTCATTACTTCACGTACCTGGGAAGCGAACGCGGCTTTCTGACCTTTCTCATCGCTTGCCTGATGTTCCTGCTGATCTCGCCGATGTTCGTAAACGCATCGATCAATGCGGTACGGCAAGGGCTTGCGGCACTTCCGGTGTTTACCGCCCTGATGGCGTTCCATCGGCGCCAATGGCGTACGTTCATTTTCTATGGCGCACTTGCCACCAGTTTTCACTACTCGTCGCTGCTGTACATCGCCTTTGCTCCGCTGCTGCTGCTTCCTCTGAAATGGCTTCGGGTTATTGCGGCGCTTGCGTTCGTGGCTTATTGCACCGGGCTGACGATGATCGTGGTGCGATCGGCCGCCCCCTTTATCTATAACGCCGTCATGGACTACAGGCTTGGGGCCGAATATCGATCCGGTGTCCGCATCGATTTCGCCGTTTTCTCGATCTTTTGGTATCTGCTGCCGTTTTTGCTTGCGCGCATGGTGCGAACCCCCTTCGCCACCCGCATCAAGGACAGCACGGCGGTATACCTCGTGATGCTGCTTCCTTTCTTCCTGGTCGGATGGGGCAATTTCTCAAATCGCTATCTACTGTCGGTGTATCTGGCAGCGTCATTGATGGTCGCGGCTATTTTCTTTCACAACCGCCTTTTGATATTTCGCAATCCGATTCTTCTCCGCGGCGGACTGCTCGTTGCATGCGCAGTCTTCTACTACTACGTCAACAATCAGGTGATTGTATGAGTGCGTCGCTCAGCGAGTGCCAGGAAGCGCCTTTGGACGCCGTCAAGAGAATTCAGATTGACACGTGTCCGAATAGAGGGGAAGTCGACTTTTCACCACTCGACGGGTACGACCTTGGCCCATCGCCGCTGGACCTGGTTTCGATTGCCGATATTTTGCGGAATGCATTTGTCTATCCGCCCCACACCATCTACCGGGATGTGAAGATCGCCGCAACGGGCTTCGACCCGAACCAGGACATGCACGACGATCCACCTTTTCATTTCGCCTTCCAATCTGCGCTGGCCCGGTCACGTCCGCCGGCGGAATCGGCGGATGATGAGGCCCTGTTGCACACCTATCACCGGCTGCTGAGCGAGGCAGTGTCCCGCTCCACTGCAGGCATTCAACATCCTTGGCTTCTGCAAAGCGGCGGCAAGGATTCGACGTCGATGGCTATCGCGGTGTCCGATGCACGTCCGGACACCACCTGCATCACTTATCTCGGTGGCTATGAGGAGAACGAAGTTGCCTCGGCGCGCTTCGTGGCGCACCACCTCGGCCTTCGTCACGAGGCACTAGTTTGCGATCCGGGGCGGGCTTACGACCGTTATCTCGCTATCGTCCGACGCATTCCCCTGCTGACAGCGGATTTCGCCGCGCTGTCGTATGTGGATCTCGCCACCGAGGTCGGATTGCATCAGGGCGACGGCATCATCGACGCACTCGGCTCAGATCAGTATTTCGGCGTACCGTTGCATCGCCAGGATCGCATCCTGGCGATGCTGGCGCGCGGACTGCGCCTCCCCCCGGATCTGTTCACCTCCCGCCTGATCCGTCAAAGCTTCAAGTTGTGCTTTGCGCTGGCTACGATGCAAATGAATGAGTTCGAGCGCTATTTCCCTGGCTCGCGATTCAGCGATACAGAAGTCGATGCGTTGTTCGGCTGGAATATTTCCGGCTGCTCCCGTCAACGGATGAAGACCTTCGAAGCCGATGTGTCGGCTGCCGCTTCCGCTGAGGCGATCCGGCGCATTTCATTGGTCGTCGGTGAGTCGGCTCACTTGGCCAAGGGCATGTATGCCGCCCGGGCGATGTCGATGCGGTTGGCTTATCCCTACTGTGATGAGCGCTTCCGTGATTGGGTTTTCAATGACGTTCCGGATGATCGCCTGATCGGACCCGATGGCCTGAACAAAGTCCTGATGCGTCAATACATCGCCAAGCGTTTCCACCATCTGCCCTATGTCAAAGCCAAGGGCTGCTTCCGCTTCGATCTGCGCGGCCTGGCGCGGCAGCGATTCGACCAAGTGTATGCGTTCGCCGTGCAGACCCAGGCTTTGCTGCCTGGCGCCGCCCCATGGCTGGAGGCACATCGCAGCCGACTGGACAACAAGTACTTCGCATCCAAATTCTACTTGCTTGCCATGGTACTTCCATGGCTGGTGAGCCACATGCACGCGGGAGCGCCCCAGAGAGGCGTCGCGCGTGTGGAAGGTGTCATCTCATGAGCGACAACCTGCGCTTCCGTTTCGGCCCTATCTCAGCCAACAGGCGCGTCAACGTCAGTTTTCGCGCCAAGCCACGTCTTCTCAAAATCCGGGCGGCATTGCCGCGCGCGCCCTTGCTGCGCCGTAAAAAACTCTTTGGCCGACTTCGTCGACATTTATTTTCACGTCCCTCCCCTGGCAACCCTATGACACCCGCCATGCTGCCAAAACAAGTAGACAATACGGCTGTGCGATCGCGTATTCAGGTCGCCATATCGCCCTACCAGGACAAGATCGATTTTTCGGCCATCGAAAAGCTTGAGCATCATGAAGCAAGCCTTGATCCGATCTCAGTGGCCGATCTTCTCCGCAACAGTTTTGTTTATCCGCCCCACTCCATTTATCGGAACGTAAAGATCGCATCGTCCGGCTTCGATCCACGACAGGACATGCATGCGAATCCGCGTTTCCACTTTGCGTACCAGTCCGCCCTGGCGCCTTCGCGTCCACCCGCAGACGCCGAAGATGACGAAGCACTTCTTCGAACCTATCACCGGCTGCTTTGTGATGCCGTAGCGCGCTCGACGACGGACATGCGCTCCCCCTGGTTGCTGCAGAGTGGCGGAAAGGATTCCACTTCCATGGCAATTGCCGTGGCGGACGCACGTCCGGACACCACATGCCTCACCTACCTGGGCGGCAATGAAGAGAATGAAATCGCATCGGCACGCTTTGTGGCCAAGAAGCTCGGCTTGCGGCATGAGGCACTGGTCTGTGATCCGGGGCGGGCTTACGACCGCTACCTCGCCCTAGTTCCTCGGATGCCACTGCTTACCGCTGATTTTGCGGCGCTCTCCTACGCCGATCTGGCAACACAAGTAAGCCTGCACCACGGTGACGGCATCATTGATGCGCTTGGCTCGGATCAATACTTCGGTACGCCCCTGCACGGCAAGGAACGCGCACTGGCCTTCCTGGCACGCGGCGTCCATTTTCCCCAACGTATATTCCAGTCACGGCTCATCAGTCGCAGCTTCAGGCTTTGCTTTGCGCTCGCAACGTTGCAAATGGACGAATTCGAGCGCTATTTCCCGGGCTCTCGCTTCAGCGACGACGAGGTAGATACGCTATTTGGCTGGAGCGTCGCCGAGTATTCGCGGCAGCGTATGAGTACGTTCCACGCCGACATCGTCGCCGCGCAATCAGCCGAAGCGGTACGTCGTATGTCGGTCGTGATTGCCGAATCGGCAGCCATGGCAAAAGGCATGTATACCACCCGCGCGTTGGCGCTTCGCCTGGTCTATCCCTATTGCGATGAACGTTTCCGCGACTGGATTTTCAATGACGTCCCTGATGATCGCCTGATCAGCGCCGGAGGCGTCAACAAAGTTTTGATGCGCCGATACATTGCTCGGCACTTCGAACAACTTCCCTACGTCGTATCCAAGGGCTCGTTCCGCTTCAACCTATGCGGGCTCGCCCAGCAGCGCTTTGATCAAGTGCATGCTTTTGCCACGCAGACCCAGGCGTTATTGCCCGGCGCTCCGCGCTGGCTGGAAGAACATCGCGACCGGCTCGAAAACAAGTATTTTGCGTCCAAGTTTTATCTATTGGCGATAACACTGCCCTGGCTTTTAAGCCGCATGCGTAGCCCCACGAAGCCCTCGCGGTCGCCGGAACAAAGGCAGCTGTCATGAAGCATAGAATCGTCATCGATTGCGCTTCGCTGAAACGCCGGGACTTCCTCCGGCAGTCTGTTTGGCTTGGCTTGGCCCCTTTGCTGTTTTCCGGCGCTATCGTTGAGCGGGTTGCCGCCGCAACATCGAGCAGTAGCACGGTCGTGATCAATGTTCGCGACAAGGGGGCCAAAGGCGATGGTGTGCATGACGATACTTCAGCCATCCAGGCCGCCATCGATGCCTTACCCGCCAGCGGCGGGACCGTCATGGTGCCGCCCGGCAATTACCTGATAGATGCATCGCGAGCCATCAGCCTTCGCTCGAACATGCTGCTGCAGATGGCGCCCACTGCCCAGCTCACCGCGATGGCGAACAACCTGCCTCGTTCGCATGTGATCAAGGTGTGGAAAGTAAACAACGTGCGCATCGTTGGTGGCCGCATTGTGGGCGAACGCGAGGGTCACCTCGGCACTACGGGTGAATGGGGCTACGGGCTCAACATCGAAGCATCAAACCATGTCAGCGTTTCCGACATGCATATTTCCGACTGCTGGGGCGATGGCATCTGGGTGGGTGCGATAGGACCCGACGGGCATGCAATACCGGCCACGAATGTAACGATCAATCGCGTGGTATCGACCAACAATCGCCGTCAGGGCATGTCAATCGGCCCTGTCGATGGGGTCACCGTGATGAACAGCACCTTTAGCAATACGCATGGCACCAAGCCGGAGGCGGGCATCGACATCGAACCGCAGGCGCAAGGCATGGCTCGCAATATCACAATCAGTCACTGCACGATCACCGGCAATCAGGGAACCGGTCTCGAGTCCCACTACAACGTCGAAAACGTGATCATCAAGAATTGCACCATTCAGGGCAATAACGGCTACGGTGTCCTGACGGTCGATCCACAGCAAGTCACCATTTCCGACAATGTCATCCGTGCCAACGGACTGGTCGGCGTAACCATCGGCGGCAAGACGATGCACGTCCAGATCACCGGAAATACGCTAGCTGGCAATAGCGCCCGATATGTGCGGCGCCTCGCGTCGGCGCTGTCCGGACACACCACCTCGCAAAGCGCCGAACTGCGTATCGATAAAACCACCAGCGACGTCAAGGCCTCCGGCAACACGTTCTCGCAGTAGCACGACGAAAACTCCCCACTACGGTTCGTCAGCCATGAAAATATTTTTTTTCGCCAATACAGATTGGTATCTGTACAACTTCCGACTGTCTACCGCGTTGCGATTGCAATCGGAGGGGCATGGAGTGGTCATGGTTTCACCGTCAGGCGATTTCGGTGCTCGCTTTGCTTCCCATGGACTTCGCTGGATTACGCTGCCTATGGATCGGGCGAGCCTGAATCCGCTCTGGGAAACCCACACGCTTTATCACCTCGCAAAGGTTCTGCGCCGGGAAAGGCCTGATCTGCTGCATAACTTCACCCTCAAATGTGCTGTGTATGGCTCACTCGCGGCGCGCCTGGCGCGCGTGCCGCACGTCGTTAATGCCGTCGCGGGGATGGGGTACGTATTTACCAGCGACAGTTTCAAGGCTCGCGTGCTTCGCCCCATCGTAAGAGGGCTGCTGCGTGCCACGCTCAGCAGCGGCCGTTCGCTGCTCATTCTGCAAAATCCCGATGACGCGGAAGCATTTCTCACCGCAGGGCTCGTTTCCTCAGAAAGGGTTCGCGTCATCCGCAGCTCTGGGGTCAATACGACACGATTCCACCCCGCTCGCCGATCGAACAAACCGGACGAGCGGCTACGTGTATTGCTGGCTGCGAGGCTGCTTTGGGAAAAGGGCATCCAGGAATTCGTCGATGCAGCGGCGCTTTTGCAGCAACAAGGCCGGGACGTGGAATTCGTGCTGGCCGGCTCGCCGGACCCTGGCAACCCCCACGCCGTAGCGCCCGATCAGGTACATGGCTGGGCCGATGCCGGCCTGATTCGCTGGCTGGGGCATGTCAACGACATGCCAGCCTTGTTCGGCAGTGTGCATGTGATCGCTCTTCCCAGCTACTACCGCGAAGGCGTGCCAAAATGCCTGATCGAAGGTGCGGCTTGTGGGTTGGCCGTGGTAACTACCGATCGCCCTGGCTGCCGGGAAGTCGTCACGCAGGATGGCGTGGATGGCCTGCGGATAGAGCCTCGCAATGCGGCCTCCCTGGCCGCCGCCATCATACGCCTGGATGATGATCGCGAATTGCTGGTGCGACTGGGCGAAGCCGCGCGCTGGCGCGCATTACGGGATTTTGATGAGCGCACCGTGATCCAGAAAACGATCGACGTCTATAGCGAACTCCTCCAAAACGATGGCGATGCTCGCGTCACCCGCATCGAGGCGTGAAAATCCAAGAAAATAAGCAAGGAAAGCATACAGACAGGCGCCTTGCAGTTTGTCTCACTCCCATTAATTTCCATCACATACATGAATAATATAGACGTTTAGACGTCTATATGATTCATGTACTTGAAGTCATTCACGCTGAAGTTAACGTTTTGCCGCTTCTAATTTCGCGTACCGCAATTTAGTGTGAACGGAAACACATTTCCGCTCTTGCGCTTTCACGCATAAATGACGCACCTTAGCCTCGCACTTGACACAAAAGAGGCTGTTTCAAAGGTGGAAAATAAGTTGACGCCGAAAAGCGTGAAGGTAGGTATCGCCCCGAATTCGGGCACATTCACAACAAAGGGGATCAAATCCGTTTCTTATCGTAAATCGTTGCTGGCGGTCGCCGCCTCGGTGGCGATGGCAGCGGTGTCTTTGCCGGCATCCGCAACAAATTGGTGGAATCCGACGCCGTCGGTGTCGATCGGTTCGACCGTTATCAATGTTCGCAACATGGGCGCCATGGGAAATGGCACGACGGATGATACCGCCGCATTCCAGGCCGCGGTCGATGCATTGCCCGCCAGCGGCGGCACGGTCGTGGTGCCGAACGGCACGTATATGATCAACGCCCTGAAGGGCATCAACATGCGTTCGCACACGCGCCTGTCGCTGTACGGTGGTGCGTATCTCACCGCCATTCCCAATAACGCCCAGCGCTATTGGATCGTGAAGGTGTGGAACGTGAACAACGTGGAGATCGTTGGCGGCAACTTCGTTGGTGAGCGTAACAGTCACCAGGGTACCGGCGGCGAATGGGGCTATGGCATCAACATCGAAGGTTCGAGCACGGTCTATGTGCACGACACGACCGTCTCCAACAGCTGGGGCGATGGCGTATTAGTGGGCGCTACCGGCTCGGGCAGCAGCGCGGTGCTTTCGCAGGGCGTAACGCTGACGCGCGTCAAGTCCAAGAACAATCGCCGCCAAGGCCTGACGATCGGCCCGGCCACGCAGGTATATGTGTACGACAGCAGCTTTACCGGATCCAACGGCGCCGCGCCTCAGGCGGGTATCGACATCGAGCCGCAGACCCAGGGAAAGACCCAGCAGGTGCGCCTCGAAGGAACGGTTATGTCGGGCAACGTCGGCAATGGCCTTGAACTGCACGACAACGTTACCGGCGTCGTACTGGCTGCATGTACGGCTGAGAACAACCAAGGTTACGGCGTGTTCGATAGCGGTACTGACAATCTTTCGATCACGAACAGCCTTCTGAGCGAGAACTACCTGTTCGGCGTCGACATTGCTGGCACGACCAATAACGTGCAGATCGACAACAACACCATCGACTACAATGGCGCCGCCTGGTTTTATGCACACAACCAGTCGATCTTTTCAGCCGGATGGGTAGCGAGAGACATCATGATCGCCAGTACAGCAACCAATGTTTCTCAGTCGAACAACAAAGTTTCCCCCCTGAAGTAAAAACCGTTCCGGTCGCATCGTCATGCCAGGCGATGCGACCGACTCTCTTCTTCAGGCCGCGCGCCTGGCGTGGAATCGACGCATTCCGATGAACATCGCCGCCAACAGCGATGTTTCGCCGATAACGGTCGCGATAGCCGCGCCCCATTCGTGATACCGCGGGATCAATATGATGTTGGCTATGACAACGATCACCGCGCTGGTACCCATGGCAAGCACGCGGTAGCGCATGTGCCGCTCATTCAGCAAGGCGGAGCTCACGCCCGTGGAAAGGAAGCGGATGGGAACGCACAGCGCAAGGATCATCAAAACATGGATGACCGGCCGGTATTTCTCGCCAAAGATAATCGGTACTACCCAAGGCGCCACCCATACCAGCACAACCGCCACCAAAATACCGCATGCCAGCATTGCCATGTTCGCGTGCCGGTAGACCGTCCAGAATTTACCCGGATCGTGCACCGCCCAGCGATGCAACTTGGACAGCAGAAACTTCTGATACACCGTGGCTGGGATGAGATAGATGGCAGTCATCACACCCAGTGCAATACCAAAAATGCCTGCTTGCGCGTTACCGCCAAGATATTTGAGCAATACCGTGCTGATCTGGAAAAAGATCGGATACAGCACCGCTTCCGTGCCATAAGCCCAGGCCTGCGACCACAGCTGCCGCACGCGAGGGGACACTTGAGTAGGGTCCGCTGCAGGCGGGGAACCATGCCCCCAAAGCCGAATGCCTCCACGCAACATCGTCAGCAGCGCGGGCCATGCGAGCGCGGCCACGCACAGCGAAATAGCACTGAATCCTATGGCGACCAGCCGAAGATCGGGCGCCTGAACAAACCATAGCAACCCGACAACCATGACTCGGCTTCCCGGGGTCATCAATTGCCACGTCGCCAAGGTGAGGTGACGCTCCTCCAGACGCAACTGACTGCTAATCAGATTGACTGCCAGTATTCCCAGCACGACAGGCAGCAACAGCAGCAATAGATCCCGCGCATCTGGCGGCGCACCCAGGATCGACCAAAGCACAACAATGGCAATCGTTACCAAGGTGCTTCCGGCGATGAAACGCAATGACGGACGCAGCCAGCGATTCCCTCCCCACCCTTCCACTCCATAGATTTGCAGCCAGTATTGCGGCAATCCGAAACCGGCTAGCGGCGCCACCATCGTGATGGTGGCCAGCGACGATGCGAATAAGCCGTAATTGGCGGGCCCAAGTTCACGCGCAAGCAACGCCTGCGTGAGAAACGCCAGCACCGCGCCCAGTGCCGTGGCGACCCAAAGCATCGATACGGCACCCAGCGCACGACGCCAACCTTGGGGTAAGGCCATCCTCAGACGAACATCCGGTGTCGATGAATTCATGGCGCGCCAGCAAATGAAACCGCCACGCGAACCGCCAAGGGGAAGGAAGCCGGCAGGCCATCCACGCTTGCCGACCCCCTACCCGTTAAGGACACGTCAGACTTCAGTTGGCGCATAGGCGTAGTAAGCATAGGCGTAATAGCCAGCGGCACGCTTCTCTACAAGGTTGAAGATCGCGCCTTTGATCGGCACGCCATTCTGCTCAAGGCGTTGCTTGGCGAGTGCGATTTCACGTGTCTGGTTGACGCCGAAACGAACGACCATCAGGCTCGTACCGACATGATGGCCAATAACAGCGGCATCGGTGACGGCCAGCACAGGTGGCGTATCGATGATGATGAGGTCGTAGCGTGATTTCACCTTCTCGAGCAAGGCTGAAAAGTTGGCGTGCATCAACAGCTCAGAGGGATTGGGCGGAACCTTGCCGCGTGCAATAAAGAACAACTGATTGACCCCATTGACGGGACGGACCGCCTGCGGCGTATCAATCTGTCCGGAAATCAATTCAGACAAGCCGTTTTCGGCCCTGCCCCCCACCATCTTGTGTAAGGTACCTTTGCGCATGTCTGCGTCGATGAGCAATACGCGCTGCCCCGCCTGGGCCATCACCACGGCAAGATTGGATGCGGTGAAGCTCTTGCCGGCGCCGGGGCTGGGGCTGGAGATCATCAACACATTGTTTTTCGTCTCCAGACGCGCAAAGTGCAAGCTAGTGCGCAAGCTGCGCAATGCCTCCGTTGCCATATCCGCCGGCGCTTTCAAAGCCAGCAGATGTTGATGGCTGCTCGCTCGACTCCGACTAAGGCGCATACCGCTTTTGCGCTGAGCATCGCTCATCGGGATGGAGACGTACACCGGCAAGCCCAGACGTTCGATCGCCACCGGATCTTCAACCCCACGACTCAGCAGCTGGCGCGTAAAAATGAATGCCAGCGCAGCAAGGAAGCCAAGCACGGCACCGCCGGGAATGACCCAGAGCGGACGCGGCCACCAAGGCTTGGCCAGATTGACCGCAGAGGGGTCGATGATCCGCACGTTTCCAACCGAACCTGCACGAGCAATATCCAATTGCTGGGCTTGGTTGAGGAGATTGGTGTAGGTCTGATTGGTAACTGTAACGTCACGCTTCAACTTGAGCAGTTCCTGCTGGGTATTGGGTAACTGTCCAATCTTATGTTGAAGTGCACCCTTCTCAGCCTCCAGCTGGCTGATCTGCTGTTGCAAAGCCTGGTATTGAGGATGCTCAGGAGTGAAATGCCGCTCGACATCGGCCATCTGCATGCGCAGCTGATCGAGATTGGTGTCGATGGATACATTCTGATCCAGCAGCGATTGCGTCTGCATGTCCAGGTTCACGGAGTGAGCACGCAGCTGGTAAGCATTCAGCGCTTGCGTCGCGTGCTCCAGTTCCTGCTTCACCTTAGGCAGTTGCTCTCTTACGAACTTCAAGCTGCTGGCTGCTTCCGCAGCGCTACGGTCGACATTTTGGCGTACATAGAGTGCGGTGACCTGGCCGAGCAGATTAGTGGCAAGCACCGGATCGGCATTGTTGTAAGTCAATGCGATGATGCCCGAATCCTTGCCCTGCTCTTCAGCGTTAATGTGCTTCTGAAGATTGGCAATGGTATCCATATGCGAGTGACGGATAACCGTAAAGCGCGTGCCGGGATTGGCGCGCAACGTTCTCACCTGCATCGTCACGCCGTTTCCGGTAGCGACCTGGCCAGCCTGTCCTTTCAGTAACACATCGCCGTCGGAGTCTTGCAGGGCGTAGGAGCCATGGTCGCCAGCGATCAGCAACATCTTCTCATCGAGCAAGTCGGCCGGCACTTGCAGCTGATAGATGTCCAACTGCGATCCACCCCAGTCATACCGGCTAAGTCCCGCCGGCGCCGATGCCACCTCGCCCGGATGATTGGCTACAAATCGGCGCGCCATGAATGAACCAAAAATCGGGAAGTGCTTTGGTGAACTCTCGACATCAAGCTTCAGGTTTTCGACAGCCTTCCCGACGACTGAACGCGAAGTAAGCAACTGGATTTCAGTGATGGCCTGGGAGGTGGAGATACCGAGCGTTTCGCTGAGATCCTCGAGGCCAGGCAAGGTCGGTGCCTTTTGCTCAACTTGGACCGACGCACTGGCCTGATACACCGGTGTGGCAAGAATGGCATAAGCCACGCTGAGGACGAGAAACGCGATCGTAATGGCAACAATCTGCCATTTGTGATCGGACAAGGTGCCGAGCAATGCACGCAGATCGATGTCATCGTCGCGTGTCGAGAAGGTCTGCTTGGTGGTCATGGAAGGCCGCTCCTCAAACAGGTGAAGCGTTTATAAATAGCGAAGCCAGCTTTCGACGCCGCGCTCGATCTGGTTATGCACCTTCTCGAACACGCGCTGCGGCTGGCGATAGGGGTCGGGTACATCGTTGGCGTCGTGCCATTTATCAAGCAGAAACATTTTTCCGCTTGCTTCCGGCGCCAGGCGCGACGCCGCTGCCAAATGAGCGCGCTCCATGGCCAGTATCAGGTCAGCCTCACGCAGCATCTCAGGCTCGACCTGCCGCGCACGATGTTGTGCGGCATCAATACCTTTCTTTTTCAGGATCCGCATGGCGTGTATGTCGATAGGCCGGCCAACCAATGCGCCAAGCCCTGCGCTGCTGACATGAATATCGCAATGCATGAGTTTGTCGCGAAATAAGAATTCCGCGGTAGGACTACGGCATATATTGCCTATGCATACAATCAAAATGCTTTTGAACACGCAGAAATGCACTCCCACCGCATAGATACCATGGCACTGACTTGCAGCCCGTTGCGGCCTCTTTGTGTTGACGAAAAAAACACCTAGCAAAACGAATGGCAACTAACTTGCACCCACATACACATTTACTTTTCCGCATCTAAACAACGAAATCCACTTATAGGACTTCGTTTGTCAAAGCGACATCTATTTGCATCAGTTCTCGTTGCAAGACGTTCTCTATACGTAAGTGACGAAAAAAAGTTGCGCTCGACCATAGTTCATATACGGCCGACTAACGGTGACGGGGGGTTTAATTAATTAAACGTGGCCGATTCGAGAGTTCTATTTTAAATCCATCCCCTCGTTCCTTAGCGATCCCGACACAACGCGCCACTGTGGAGTGCACATGAAAGCATTGACTGTTCTGGCTGTTGTTCTGATAACCCTTTTCCTCAATGGGTGCGCTGTTGTGCCTGGGCAGCACATGTCTGAAAGCGCTTTATCGAACCCAGAAAAGGGCCGTGTCCAATTGGTTCAAATTACGCCGCAGTGGGTTGAGAACCAGCCTATTGTGTCGACTCCGTCCGTTTCGCCGGAGCTGTTGAACTATCGGCCTGAGCCATATCACATCGGGCCTGGCGATACGCTTTACATCACGGTGTGGGACCATCCGGAATTGACTGCGCCTGCTGGCGCGCAGCAGCAGGCGGCTGCAAACAGCCGTCTTGTGCGTTCGGACGGCACCTTGTTCTATCCCTATGCGGGAGTGATCCATGCAGCGGGCATGACGGTGGATCAATTGCGGCAGACACTCACAAGCAAGCTCACCCGCTACGTGAAGAGCCCACAAGTCGATGTCAGCGTGATCAGTTATGGAAGCCAGCAAATCACGCTTGCCGGTGCTTTTACAAACACGACGCCCCAGCAATCAACGACGATTCCGCTCACACTGGCGCAAGCCGTCGGCAGTGCAAATATCAATCTTGCACAGGCCGATCTCTCCGATTTGGTGCTGACGCGAGATGGGCATAACTACCACATCGATCTCAACACGATCGGCAAAGCCACCGAGCACAGAATTTATCTGAAGCCCGGCGACCGCTTGTTCCTGCCCTACAACGACAACAAAGAAATTTACGTAATGGGCGAAGTGATGCGGCCGATGGCCATAACGTTCAAGACGGATGATCTCAGCCTCACCCAGGCGCTAGGACGTGCCGGTGGATTGGATCCCGTCACCGCCAGCGCCAAGTCGGTCTACGTGATTCGCGGAGTGAAAGATCTGGCGCGAGAGCCCGCCACGGTCTATCACTTGAATGCACGCTCACCAGCCGCATTCGCCCTGGCGGACAACTTCCACGTAAAAGCTGGTGACGTCGTCTGGGTGGGTGCCGCAGCCATCACGCAGTGGGGCCGTTTTCTCAGTCAGCTGGTACCGCTGTCCAGCCTCGTAGGCAATGCCGCTTTCGCGAGAGAACAGATCAACGCGACACCATAATTCGGGATCGTTTTTCCGTGGACAGGTGCTGCGGGTTGGCACCTGTCTTTTTTGCCTTTATTGGCCTGAGCGCAAACGCGCAATCTCTGCATAGGCCTCATCAAGCTCGCTGCGCAATGCCTGGTTGCTGTCCAGCAACTGGCGAATTTCCTGACATTGCGAAATCACCGTGCGCAGCACTTCAGATTTGACCAGCACATGACGGGCGCGGTATACGCGCATGCGTTCGGCTGCCGTTTTTGCTTTCCCTGTCGGCGGACGGCCGCGACGAGAACGCTGCGGAAGCAGCATGGCGATAGTTCCTGGATCTAAAGGATCAACCATGTTCTGTAACCCCTTATTTTTGATGAATCTATGTTAGTGTAACGTTACGATAATTGCAACGAGAAAAAGCCCCTGAAAGGGGCTTCTCGGGGGCCATGAATGGCGTTCAAAAAGCGCACGCCCCCGATGTGACTCACCGACTGCGACGACAAAATGGATTACTGAATGAGAATTTCGTCCGCGAACAGCCAGATGTCGTTTGCGCCGTCCGCAAACGACGCTGGCAGGTCGGTTTGGCGAGTGGCTTGGATTCGTACATACCGGGCAGGAAAAGGTTTCTCCGCACGGAATTGGAATCGCTGTATGGCCGGCGGCGATGCGAGATCCAGCGTGGGGGTTTGGGTATAGACCTGCGTCCAATGCTTGCCATCGATGGACTCGGAAAACACAAGCCGCCCCGGCCACAGAATCCTGGACTGCGGCGCCTGCAAAAAACCAACCTCGATGCTATGAATTGACGTCTCCCGGCCCAGGTCGATGGTGGCATCCAGGTCGCTGTCATGCCACGCCGCCCAACGCCCATCGTGGACATCGGTGGTGCCAAGGACCCCATCCAGCAGCACACGACCCGGGGCATAGTCCGACGATGCAGGCTGAGCAAACCTAATAGGATGCCCCAGCGCCAGATTGGCTCTCAGAACGAAATGCGTTGGCTCGTCATAACGAAGGCCGTGCCGGAAAGGCACGACATCGATGGTGCCAGGCCGCTCGATGTGGAGAACGTCGTCAAACATCGGAGAGTGATCTGTTGGTTCGGAGCCATTCTGCGTATAGGCATTGTGCAAATCGGAAAACCCGCGCTTGGCATGCAGTTGCCAGCCGTGGCCATCGGCATCGACCGTCATGTTGTATGTCACTACCGGGCCATCTTCGGGGCCATAAGCCACCTGTTGCGCATCCAGCCACGGAGATTGCGCCTTCAGCCGCCGAGCGAAATTCGCATAAGCGGCATCGTCACCATGACTGCCATCCCACAGGTTTTCAGCGAGAGCCTGCATACGCGGATACATTTTCCACTCGGCATTGACCGGATTGGCGCGCTCGCTCCACAGAGGAGCTTCAGCGCCGAGTATCTGCGCGCGGTGGATCCGGAAGACATCGTCTGCGTCACTTATCTTCGCTGACGATCCGCTGCCCGCGATCTGTGTCCGATAGATATCCTCTGTCGTGAGCTTGTCCAATGGCGCATCCAGGTAGAACGGTCCCGCAACAATGATGCGATTGCCATTCAACAATGCCTTGCGAGCTTCATCATCGCCACGCCAAACCTCGATGATGGCATTCTTGTCCGCTCCACCCTCCAGTATTTCATCCCAACCGATCAAGGTTTTGCCTTTGCTGGCCAGATAACGCTGGATATGTTGGATGAAATAGCTTTGCAGTCCTTCTTCATCCTTGAGCCCCTGCGCATGCATCAATGCCTGACAAGAAGCGCATGTCTTCCATCGGTCCTTCGGCGTTTCGTCCCCGCCGATGTGCACGTAAGGTGACGGAAATAGCGCAACGACTTCGTCCAGCACGTGCTGCAGAAAAGTGAACGTTTCAGGCTTGCCAACGCAATCGATATCTTTGAACACACCCCAGGTAGTAGGTACGGTCAAGGGTTGGTTCGTGCACGACAATGTGGGATAGGACGCGAGCGCAGCAACGCTGTGGCCGGGCATTTCAATTTCCGGGATCACCATGATGTTGCGCCGCTGCGCGTAGCGCACGACATCGCGAATATCATCTTGCGTGTAAAAGCCACCGTAGCGGTGGCCGTCCGACTCTGTCCGCCACGCGCCTATCTCCGTCAACTTTGGGTAGCGATGAATCTGGATTCGCCATCCTTGGTCGTCGGTAAGGTGCCAATGGAAGACGTTGATTTTGTAATAGCTCAATATATCGAGTTGTTTCTTGATGAACGAAACAGGATAAAAGTGCCTTCCCACGTCGAGCATGAAGCCACGATAGGCAAAAGCCGGCGCATCGTCGATGCGTACGACCGGAACCTGTACCGATGCCGCATGTTTCATCGGCAGAAGTTGACGCAAGGTCTGAACACCCCAGAACAGCCCTTTATCGGTAGCTGCCTGGATGATGATGCCGCGCGGCGTCACGGATAAGCGGTACGCCTCCGCTCCTTTTATGGATGGATCGATGGCCAGTTCAATGCCATGCGCGTGATGACTGTGCGATAGCACGATGCCTGTTTGCCGGGTGACAGCATCGCGCAAGAACGAGGCGATGTCTCGCGCTCTGGGATTGTCAGGCGTATCGACGCCGGTATGCGCGTCCAGACGATACACACCTTCCCCTACCTCCATCTGCTGCGGCTTGGGGATGATCGTGATATCAGCCCTTGAATACGAACTCGCCAGGATGGCCGATAACCCCACGCAACAGATCAAAACGTATTTCAACATCGCCTTCGCTCTTTGGCAGCTACAAAAAAAGAGCCCGACCAAGTCGGGCTCTTTGGTTTCTCGTCAGTCGATCTTCCAATCCAGGTTCATGAATATCTCGCGGCCGGTGTAATCCGCTCCTTGCTGGGTGGGGATAAATTCGAAACCACCGGCGTAGTCCGTGATCGTGCCGACCTTGTTGAAGATATTCGAAATACTCAGGCCAACTTTCAGTTTGTCGTTGATGGCATAAGAGGCTGACGTACTGAAGATCACCCAATTCGGAACATGTCCGAAGTAGAGCGTACAGTTCGGATCGCCCACTCCTGGCTGGATGCCGTTGGGCAGCACTTCGCAACCGCCATAGTTGGCCGCACGAATGCCGCCGGTACGCTCCCCATGCAAGGTGACATCCCAGGCATTGATATGCCAATGCACGTTTGCCACGGTTTTGGTGGCAGGATAGTTGTAGCGCGTATTGAGCAGCGGATCCGATGCCAGCGTGCGTTCCTTGTATTGCAGGTTGTTGGTGTAGTTCAAATCGAAATTGAAATGACCCCAATTTTCGGTCGAGAGCTTGTAATCCACCGTGCTGTCGATACCGCTCACATATAGCGAGGCTTCGTTGATCGGGCCGGTGTGAACGCTGAGGATGTTGCCATTAGCATCACGCACGACGTTGGCAATCGCTTCTTTGCAGTAGTCCGAACCAAGCGGGTGCTCGATATACGGCGCACCGGTGACCTGCAAGCCGGTCAGGCATCCCGCCTCATCGGTGAGCGCCTGCTGCAGCCCGATCCACGAGATCGCATTGCTGATGCCCATATGCCAATAGTCGGTCGAGAACGAAAGTCCCGTAACCCACGGGATATCCCACACGAACCCATAGGTCCAGGAGTGCCCCGTTTCAGGCAGAAGATTGGGGCTGCCGCCCTGGAACTGCTGGAAATAGTTGGCGTGCTGATAATTCGCGCAGGTGCGATCGCCGGTCTTGATGCATTGTAACGGGTCGGAATAATCGCCGACGGTTTGCACCGAGTCGTTGAGATAGATGGCCTGCATATCCGGCGCATGGAAGTTGGTGCCGTACGAGCCGCGAATCAGCAGGCCATCGATCGGACGCCACTCGATGCCCGTACCCCAAGTTTTAGCGATGTCCGCACTGCTGTGGTCGTCGTATTTGTCGATACGTCCGGAGATGGTCCAGATAACCGACTCTGCCAACGGCACGCGGAATTCGGTGGCCGTTGAGAACCGGGTGCGGGTGCCGCCGCCGGTGTAGTAGTTGAAGAACGGATCCGCAAAGGTATCGCTGAATCCGCGCGGATCAGGTGCCAGCGAAAAGCCCTCGTGATTGGCTTCGAATACCCACGACGCGCCCACCGGTCCCGCCCAGGTGTTGAACAGCTGGCCATTGGTGAGATTCAAAGTCGCCTGATTCATCCAGCTGACAGCACTGTTCTCGCCACCTGCCGCAAACGTCGCGTACTGTGCGGGCGTGATCGGGCTCCACCAGCGCTGCGCGTTGATGGCGTAGACCGGATAGGTCGTACCGCCAATCGTGGTGGTGCCCAGCTGCTTGCCGAAGAAGAAGTTGGACATGGCCTGGTAATTCAGGGCCGTGTAGTCCTCGTGCACGAGGTATTTGCTGCTGCCGAGATTGAAATCCCAATCCCAGTTATCCAGGAACGTGCCCTTCAGGCCGGCATGAATGTCCCAGTTGGTCTCGTAGTCATGGGTATTGCCATAGGTACCCATTTCCTGCGGCGTCAGCTGGCGACCGTAGTTGGTGATGACCTGGCCGGACGTCTGATCGTAGAAATTGTTGGGCAAGGTCCCGAAGGCGGGTCCGAATTCCGGCAGCTGTGTATTGGAGGTGCCGGTATTGGTGTACAGGCCCACTGAGCCATAGGCCTGCACTGCATCGCTGAAGTCATATTCGCCCGCTACGTATACATTGTCGGCGCGATAACCGGGCGAGAGCACCCAGTTGCCGAAAAGCGCGTTCTGCTGGCAATACGAGCCCCAATGGGTGACACCCGGCAGCACCTGACTGCCACTGGTATTGACGGAGCGATAATTATGCTGGCTGAAGTTGTTGCCGAACTGGCTGCAAGCCCCGGCAGGTGGATTGACGAACAAGTTGCCGGCGCCCGGACTGCCGGGAGTACCCGGATTCACTGAATTGAAAGCGCTTGGACCATTCAGAAAGATGCCAGGACTGCGCGGATAGCCGAACGCGCGATCGATCGGGTTATAAGCACCATAACCTGCGTCGCCGTCGGAATC
The DNA here is from genome assembly GCF_058216415.1 of Dyella sp. SYSU CM1112. Taxonomy (NCBI): domain Bacteria; kingdom Pseudomonadati; phylum Pseudomonadota; class Gammaproteobacteria; order Lysobacterales; family Rhodanobacteraceae; genus Dyella; species Dyella sp. SYSU CM1112. The sequence goes on from NZ_JBZEGI010000012.1 coordinate 95,212, forward strand.
CGTGTAAGAACGATCGCGTGCCCATAACGGTGAACGATTGGTGTGTTCATACGTATACATCAGGTGCCACTTGTCGCCGGAACGGCCGCCCGTGTAGAGAAAATCACCGTACCGACGACCGCCACGGGTGGCGCCACCGGCTGTGACCTTGATGTCGTCGCCGACGTAGTTCTTCTTCAGGATGACGTTGATCACGCCTGCCACAGCATCCGACCCGTAGATGGACGACGCACCGGAGCCCAGCACTTCAATGTGATCGACCATCCCGACCGGGATGTTGTTGTAGTTCTGGAACGTGGTTTCGCCGTTGTTGCCTGGCATAGGGTAATCGGTGACGCGATGGCCATCGATCAGCAACAACGTATGGTCAGGACCGAGGTTACGCAGATTTACCACGCGCGCATTGACGGCGCTGTTGCCCCAGGTCGAAATGCGATTGGCGAAATCCGGTGCGGAAATTTGCGGCATCGAATCGAGGAATTCCCACAGGGTAGTGAACCCTTGGGCCTTGATCTGTTCGCCGGTGACGATTTGGACCGGCGCCGGCCCTTCGATCGTGGAACGCGGAATGCGTGAGCCTGTCACGATTACTTTCTGCAGCGTCTTGGGCTGCTGATTGTTGGATGAAGCGCTGTTCTGGGAATTGCCTGCCGGCGTTGTCGCGGTCTGTGCAAAAGCACATGGAGCAAATAATGCCAACGCCAAAGAACTAGCCAATACGCCACGGCGTATCCGAATGGTACTCATGTCTTCTCCCCTCCCGATGAAAATCAATATCTATTGCCGTCCGGCCGTTGCCGTGGCCGAAGTTGGCATCTATGGATGTATTGCTGGCGATCTTCTGGGGTGATGCTTCTTTTCTTTCGTGCCATTTATTTATGAACGTTGTACGCAACCCTCCGTCATCGTTGACTCAACACCACCTCCTATCGCGATGCGAGGACAAGCCGAGTTTCATGCCCTGCGCGCGAATGGCCTTGGCCAGTTCGCCGATCACGTCACGGGGCGGCCCCATCTTCACAGCCGTCCAATCCGACAGTTTCGAGTCGTGCATGGCGAAACCGTCGTGATGTTCAGCCACCGGCACCACGTAGCGTGCGCCTGCTTTGCGAAACAAGGCCGCCCATGCTTGCGGATCGAAATGCTCGGCCTTGAAGCGCGGAATCAAATCCTTGTAGCCCGCCTTCGGCATGGGGCCGTATGTGGCGATTTGATGCCGATAATAATCAGCGTACTCGCCTGTGCGCTCATACATATGGCGCGAATGCCACTCCCCCTTGCATGCCGCTACCGAATACACACCCCAATGAATGAAGATGCCGAACGTTGCGTCTCGATACCATTCTGGCGTGCGGTAAGCCGTGAGACTTTGCCAGGCCATCGCGTGAGTCCGCGCGAGAATCGCGCGGCGCACAGCGTCGTAAGGGCGATTGGCAGCCACCCACTGTTGTTCGATGGTTGCCGCATCCGGTGGTGTGATGTTTTGCGGCGTATTCATCGCGACAGCGTTGGCACCGCAAAACACCGCGATCATGACGACCCAACCAACCATGCGGCGCGAGATGGATGGGTGCTCGATCATCAGGATGCCGCTCCCTCTTGCGCATCATGATGGACATGGCTATGAAGCCAGCTCGCCGCGCCAATGACCCCAAGCCGCGCATGGTCCACGACATGCACCGGCACCGTTTGCTGGAAAGGTCGCATCACGCCCTTGTCGAGAAAGCGCTCGACGAAGCTGCTGCTCACCATGAAATCTGTCATGCGTGACAGAAAGCCACCCGCAATATAGATGCCGCCCGTGGCGCTGTAGAGCATGGCGAGATCGCCGGCAAAGGAACCGAGCCAACCGCAAAACCGTTGCAGGGTTTCCACGGCCAGCGCATGGGTGCCTGCACATGCCGCCGCGGTAATGGCCGCTGGCTCATCGAATTCGACCTGCACCCTTTCAAGGCGGCACAGCGCCTGATACAGGCGCAGCAATCCAGGCCCGGACAAGACATAGTCGTAAGGCACATGGGAATCCGCTTGTGCCAGTTCGCTCAAGATCGCTTGCTCACGGCCAACGCGGGCGGCCAATTGAATGTGGCCAGCTTCGGTAGCCAGCACCTTGGGTGGCGCGCCCGGCAAGCGCACCGCCACGCCAAGGCCAGTGCCTGGACCTACGACGACTGCAGCGCCCTCTTCCGCCGCTGTGTTTTGTCTTGAGGCATGTAAGGTGACAACGCTGCCAGGATCCAGATAAGCCGTACCGTAGGCGAGTGCTTCAAAGTCGTTGAGGACTTTCACTTCGCTCAAACCGAGTGCCTTTTCAAGGGCAGCCGGTACGACAGGCCAGTGCAGATTGTTGTTCACCACCGCGCCATCGTGCAGGAAGCCCGCACATGCAAGGGCAAGGTGCCGCGGCGCTACCGCAAACCTGTTGCAGAAGGCCTGCACGATTAGGTCGAAGCCAGTGAAATCCGCACATTTGTAAACGTGGTAGGCCAATACCTCCGGTGTGCCCGTCGCGGATTTGAATCGGATCAAGCCAATGCGCGCATGCGTGCCGCCCACGTCTGCGGCAAGAAAAAGATCCTGCTCGCTGAAAGACGATGTCAGCCGAACTGGTGACATGAGATCGAACTCCCCGGGCGCGCCGTCGAGCGCATGCGAAGGCGATGGAAGTTCTCCCCGATCACCCTGGTACTGATGGCTCCGGTCATCGGGCACGACGCGACTCCATGCCGGAAACCGGACGGATTTCGATTGCTCTACGCAATTGGACGGAACCCCTCATATCCCCTCCGGCGTCGCACGTTGTGGCTCATCCATGAACCATTCATATGCGAACATCCATTTCATATTTATTTGGGAACAGCTTATAGGGCGAATTTAGATCGAGGCAAGCCGCAACGCAACAGAATGTTGCGGTTTCGCAGCACATTGCGAAACCAAACGGTCAAACGTGGCTAGAGCCGCTTCGAATCGAGCACCACCTGGGCCATACGAAGCCGTTTCCAGGTCTAAGCGACGTGAAGCATGCCGTCCGGTCTGGACGATGACGGGATAAAAGCATTCCACACCGAGACGCTGCTCCAGCGTCAGCACGCACTTCCCATGTTCGCCCTTGCGTCTTCAGGGCAACACGGCATGCATGCCACCCATGTCGGTCACGAAAAGGTGTCATCACCTCTTTTGCCGCCACTCGATTGCGCAGACCTGCCCGCCCGCAGGTTTGGACGGCAAAGGCGTCCCCACAGCCATCTCTGTCATTTCGACACGCCCCGCCCAAGTCCGTGGGAAAGCGGCCCTTCCCATTTCACTCGACATTTCGTTCGTGCCAGCATGTTCATTAACAAAACTATATTTTATATATGTTTAACAGAGGAAAGAACTCAAGCGTCTCAATCTTTTCAGGCTCGTCCATCAGTGACTTTAGGTCACCTATAAAATAATCGTTTATATATACACGACAGGTAAGATGCGCGATGATGCGTCCGGGCGATGGCAGGCGCCGCGTGGAACGCAAAGCCTGAGAGCTTGAAAAGTCACCGTGAGAGCGAATGACGCAATCAATGGCCAGACCGGATACCGATCACGTCGCGACTCGGCCGCACCCGTGGCTGTTCTCGCGCCTGTCTTTCGGAGGCGCGCCGATCGGCAATCTCTATGAATCGGTAGATGACGACTCCGCTATCACCACCCTCGCACACGCTTGGCGATGTGGCATCCGGCATTTCGACACGGCGCCCTATTACGGCTACGGTTTGAGTGAGGCACGGCTCGGCACCGCGCTCCAGGCATTTCCGCGCGAGAGCTTTACGCTCTCCACCAAGGTTGGGCGGCTCATCGAAGTGGATGTCCGACAAACCGATCACCGCGACGGCTTCATGGTCGACGGTCGCCGTGCATACTTTGACTACAGTCGTGATGGCGTGCTGCGTTCATTCGAGGCTAGCCTGAAGCGCCTGCAGACGGATTGTATCGATGTGTTACTGCTGCACGATATCGGTGCGCTGACTCATGGTGTGAATCATGCGAGTGTTATGCGCCAAGCCCTGGATGAGGCCTTGCCGGCGATGGCAGAGCTTCGCGCGCAAGGCGCATGCCGAGCCATCGGCATGGGTGTCAATGAAGAAGCCGTATGCCTGGAAGTGATTCCACGCTTCCCTCTCGACACCATCATGCTGGCGGGCCGCTACACGCTTTTCGAGCAACAACACAGTCGAGAAGTGATGGCGCAAGCACACATGCATGACATCACGGTACTCGCGGCGGCCCCCTACAATTCCGGCCTTCTTGGCAGTGAAGCAGGCCCTGGCCGTTTCTACAACTACAGACCTGCTGGCGAGGCAACGCGGGCGCGGGCGCAGCAGTTTTATGACATCCTCGCCCGCACACATACCGACGTCGGGGCTGCGGCATTGCAATTTCCGCTAGCGCATCCAGCCGTCGCGAGCGTGGTATGCGGACTGCGTTCCGTCATGGAAGTCGATCAGGCCGTGGCACGCATCCAGGCACGGGTTCCTTCCGACGCATGGCGTACCTTGCGTGAGGCCAAGTTGCTGCAGGATAACGTTCCGACGCCGTGATCATCGTTGATGCACATCAGCATTACTGGGAGCCGCGGCGGAACGATTACGGTTGGCTTGCCCATGCAGCGGCGTCATTGCAACGCGCCTTCCTGCCGCAGGATCTCCGCCAACAACGAGCTGCTGCAGGCGTGCAGTTTTGCGTCTTGGTACAGGCAGCGCCCACCGAAGATGAAACGCGCTATCTGTTTAGATTGGCGCATGAGGATCCCGCTGTCGCGGGTGTGGTCGGCTGGGTGGACATGGAAGCTGACGACATCGATGCGCGCATCGATAGCTTGATGTGTGATGGTGGCGGCCTGTTGCGCGGATTGCGTCCCATGGCGCAAGACCTGCTCGATCCGGACTGGCTGGCGAAGCCTTCCCTCGATAGCGCTTTCGACTGCATCCAGGAGCGCGGCCTCGCCTTCGATGCGCTGGTTGGCATGCCACAACTGCCGGCGCTTTTGCATCGACTGCGCCGACATCCTCGTCTGAATATCGTGCTGGACCATGCCGCCAAACCAGCGATAAGTGAGGGCAGCTTCGGACAATGGGCCGATTGGATGGACCGGTTGACCCAGCACCCCCAGCTTCATTGCAAGCTTTCCGGCTTGCTCACCTTGCTTGACCAGCCCGCGCATGAAGAGGCCATCGAGGTTTATGTGGGTGCCCTTTTCGCTCGGTTTGGCGCCGAACGCCTGATATGGGGAAGCGACTGGCCGGTGTTGACCACGCATGCTGACTACACACATTGGCTGAAGTTGGCCATGCGTCTGACTGAGCGCTACGCCTCCGGATCGCAGTCAGCCGTATTCGCTGAAAATGCTGTGCGTTTCTATGCACTGAACATCGAATGTCCGGAAACAAAGAGTACGCAATGACTTTCCACCCTGCGCAAGGTAAAGCGCGAAGCAAGGAGACACATGCATGAGCGGACGCCTTTCGGGCAAATATGCGCTGATCACGGCGGCGGGTGTCGGTATCGGCCGCGCCACCGCCCTCGCTTTTGCGAAAGAAGGAGCGAAGGTGCTGGCCACCGACATCGATGCTGAAGCACTGAACAGACTTACGGATGAAGAGTCTTCGATATCCTCTCGCGTTCTCGATGTCACGCAGCCCGAACAGATTCAAGCACTAGTACAGGAAGGCCATGCCTTCGACATATTGTTCAACTGCGCCGGTTATGTGCATGCAGGCACGATCCTGGATACCGACGAGTCGAGTTGGCGGCGTTCGTTCGCGATCAATGTGGACAGCATGTTCCGGCTTTGCAAGGCAGTTCTTCCAGGAATGCTGGAGCGCGGCGCAGGCAGCATCATCAATATATCGTCGGTTGCGTCCAGCATCCAGGGCGTGCCCCATCGTTTTGCCTACGGCACGACCAAGGCTGCCGTCATCGGTCTCACGCGCTCTATCGCCGCAGATTTCGTGTCGCGGGGCATCCGCTGCAATGCCATTTGCCCAGGCACGGTGAAAACACCTTCACTCGGTGAGCGTGTACGCGCGCTAGGCGGTGATGAGGAAGCCAACTGGCGCGGCTTCATCCAACGCCAACCGATGGGACGCTTGGGTGAGCCGGAAGAGATCGCTGCACTGGCACTGCATCTCGCTTCCGACGAATCCGCCTTCACCACTGGCACCGTCCACATCGTGGATGGCGGCTGGTCCAACTCTTGACGAAAGGAACGCCATGAAACTCGTTCGTTACGGTGCCATCGGCAGGGAAAAGCCCGGTCTGGTGGATGCCGCCGGCGCTTTGCGCGATCTGTCTTCCATTATTCCCGACATCGATGCGCAAACGCTTGGCCGACAGGGACGTGCACGCCTTGCCGCGATCGATCCAGGCACGTTGCCGCTGATGACTGGTGCGCCTCGTTATGGGTCACCAGTGGCGCACGTAAGCAAGTTGATTTGTGTTGGGATGAATTACCGCGAACACGCTGCGGAAACTCATACTCCGGTACCGGAGCAACCGGTGATTTTCATGAAGGCTACGAGTGCCATCATGGGTCCGAACGACGATGTGATCATTCCCGAAAACTCTGTGAAGACGGATTGGGAAGTGGAACTTGGCGTCGTAATCGGCGAAACCACACGCAGCGTTGGTGTCGAAGATGCCCTTGCGCATGTGGCCGGCTACCTCGTCGTCAATGATCTTTCCGAACGCGCATTCCAGTTCGATCATGGCGGGCAATGGGTGAAGGGCAAGAGCTGCGATACGTTTGGTCCGCTTGGCCCTTGGCTGGTCACCACCGACGAAGTGCCCGATCCCCAACACCTTCGGCTGTGGCTGGAGGTAAACGGGCACCGCTACCAGAACGGCAACACGCAGACGATGGTCTTCGGTGTGGCGCAGTTGGTTAGCCACATCAGCCGCTATATGACCCTGCTGCCCGGCGATGTAATCAGCACGGGTACACCGGCTGGCGTCGGTCTGGGGCAAAAGCCGCCCATCTACCTGCGCCCTGGCGACGTGATCGAACTCGGCATCGATGGCCTAGGCAGGCAACGCCAGCAGGTTCGCGCGCATCCCAATGAAGCATCGCACGGAAAGCCGAACGCATGACGGCGGCGAGCCTTTCATCCTTTGGATTCAAGGACGATCGCTGCATGACCAGGATCACGGCGCTGGAGACCCATGACGTTCGCTTCCCCACGTCACGCGAACTGGATGGCTCGGATGCCATGAATCCTGATCCGGATTACTCCGCCGCGTATGTGGTGATGCATACCGATCGGCCAGACTTGGCGGGCTATGGGCTGGCTTTCACTATCGGCCGCGGCAACAATGTACAGAAAGCAGCCATCGACGCGCTGGCTGATCATGTCGTGGGCATGAGGCTTAGTGACGTTGTCGGCGATCTTGGCGGTTTCTCGAGGCGCTTGATCGACGATTCCCAGTTGCGTTGGCTGGGGCCCGAAAAGGGTGTCATGCATATGGCGATCGGCGCCGTGATCAACGCCGCCTGGGATCTTGCGGCGCGTTTGGCGGAAAAGCCGTTGTGGCGCTTCATCGCTGATATGACGCCTGAGCAACTGGTGGCTACGATCGATTTCCGTTATCTCACCGATGCGTTGACGCCCGATGAAGCGTTGACCATGCTGCAGGCCTGCGCCAACGATAAACCCAAACGCATCGCGCAGTTGCTGGCCGAAGGTTATCCGGCCTATACCACCTCGCCCGGCTGGCTGGGCTATACCGACGAGAAAATGCTACGTCTGGCGCGCGAGGCGATCGCGGAAGGTTTTCGCACCATCAAGCTAAAGGTCGGCCTGAGTGTGGAGGACGATGTACGTCGTTGCCGGCTGGCCCGTGAAACACTAGGGCCGGATATTGCTATCGCAGTAGATGCAAACCAGCGCTGGGATGTGCGGGATGCGATCACGTGGCTGCGTCGCCTCGCTAACGTGCCATTGGCGTGGGCGGAAGAGCCCACCAGTCCGGACGACATTCTCGGCCATGCTGCGATTCGGCACGCGGTCGCCCCCGTCCCGATTTCTACCGGCGAACACACCCACAATCGAGTGATGTTCAAGCAGCTTTTCCAGGCCGGCGCGGTCGACCTGGTGCAGATCGATGCTGCACGCGTGGGCGGTGTCAACGAAAATCTCGCGATCCTGCTGTTGGCCGCCAAGTTCGGCGTGCGCGTTTTTCCGCACGCGGGCGGTGTCGGTCTGTGCGAATTGGTGCAACACCTGGCCATGGCCGATTTCGTGGCGATTACCGGCAAAAAAGACGACCGCGCCATCGAATATGTGGATCATCTGCACGAGCACTTCGTCGATCCCGTGGTGGTGCGCAACGGCCATTACATGGCACCGCAAGCGCCCGGGTTTTCCGCTGAAATGCATGCGGGCACGCTGGCGCATTATCGCTATCCGGATGGCCCGGCATGGCACGAGCCTATTGGAGCACCCTAACCCCTGATCGCGAGTACGCCATGACCGCTCCCATCACCAACGTTACCGATCTGCGTGCGCTGGCCAAGCGGCGCGTGCCGCGCGCCTTCTTCGAATACGCCGATCGCGGCTCCTATGATGAGGTCACGCTGCGCGCCAATCGCGCCGCGTTCGAACGCATTGCCTTGCGGCAGCGGGTGATGCGCAATGTGGACAATCGTTCGCTGAATACCGACATCCTGGGCCAGCCGGTGTCGATGCCTCTCGCGCTCGCCCCTACCGGCCTCACCGGCCTGCAACACGGCAGCGGCGAAATACTTGCCGCGCGTGCTGCGGTCAAGGCAGGCATACCGTTCTGCCTGAGCACTGTCTCGATCTGTTCGATCGAACAGGTGCGCGCCACGGTGGAGACACCTTTCTGGTTTCAGGTCTATGTGATGCGCGACCGCGGCTTTACGCGTGACTTGATCGAACGCGCCAAAGCAGCCGAATGTTCTGCCCTGATGCTCACCGCCGACCTTACCGTGCAAGGGCAACGTCATCGCGAGATCAAGAACGGCCTTTCCGTGCCGCCGAAGATCACCTTCAGCAATCTCTTTGACATGCTCAGCAAACCACGCTGGGCATGGAGCATGCTACGGGCACCTAGCCGTTCTTTTGGCAATCTGCAGGGCCGTATCGCGAATACCGATAGCCTCACTACGCTGGCCCAGTGGATTGCCAATCAGTTCGATCCCACCCTCGAATGGAAGGATCTGGAATGGATCCGCGAGGCATGGCCCGGCAAGCTGATCATCAAAGGCATTCTCGACCCGCGCGATGCACGCATCGCCGCGGAACACGGCGTCGACGCGATCGTGGTTTCCAATCATGGCGGCCGCCAACTGGACGGGGCGCCCGCCACTATCGACGTGCTGCCTTCCATCGTCCAGGCGGTCGGCGATCGTACGCAAGTGCTGTTCGACAGCGGCATTCTGAGTGGACAGGACTTGCTCAAGGCACTTGCCTACGGCGCACATGCCGGATTGATCGGAAAAGCGTTTCTCTATGGATTGGGGGCACTGGGTGAAGCTGGCGTGACCAAAGCCATCGAGCTGATCCGCCGGGAACTCAGTGTCAGCATGGCGCTGACCGGGCAAACCGATGTGCGTCGAATCACTCCGGACATTATCTGGCACAAGCCTCCGGAAGGTGTGCTCAATATCCTCAATACCCAAGTGGGAAGCGCAGACGTTCGATGCCGTTAGCAGGCATCGCCCAGTGGAGGGAGCGATACGCGCAGTGCCGAGGTGCGACGCAAGCAGGAAAGGGGTTTGACCCGGATCAGTCAGATCGCAGCAAGCGCTTGCTTGAGCGAAAAAATACAGCTCATCGGCACCCATTTTTGGCCTGCTTCGGCCCATGGAAGGCGCTGTTGGTAGCGGTCCATCAACTGTTCCCATGCTTGCGTGTTGGCATCGGTGCCCCCGCTTTCTCGCGCAGGGTTTTGATCATGATCGGCCGCCCTCTGCACAACCATTACCAATCGGTTGCCGGTACGGAAAATTTCCATGTCTTCGATACCCGAAGCGCGGATCGAGGCAATGATTTCCGGCCACACATGACCGGGTTGATGCCAGCGCTCGTATTCGGCAATGGCTTCTGCATCATCCTTGAGATCGAGTGCGTAGTAGAAGCGCCGCATCAGGCCACGCCCTGTGTCATGGAGCGCCTTTTTTGCCAGGCAAACAGTGCAATAACTGCAAAACAAGCCACGGGTACCGCCATCGCCGTTGCAATGGTGGAGTGATCGGACACCGAGCCCATCAGGGCCGTCAACACGGCACCGCCGATGATGGTCATCACCAGCATGGCCGAGCCGAGTTTGCGCTCGTCATCGCTACGCCCTTCCACGCCCAGGGCGAAGATGGTCGGATACATCACCGACATGAAAAAGCTGCATATCACCAGGGCATAGGCACCGCCGTGACCAGGCGACGTCACCGCATAAAGTGCCAGTAGCACATTGGTCAAAGCGAATATCAGCAGCAATCGAACGGGCGCCACGTATTTCATCAATAAAGCACCGACAAAACGGCCGATCATGAAGCACACCAGTTCAGCGGTAAGGAAGTTGGCAGCCAGCTTGGCCGAGGTGCCGGACATGGTGGCCTGTACATAGCGAATGGTATAGCTCCATACGCCGACTTGTGCGCCGACATAAAAGAACTGCGCAAGCAAGGCGCCGACGAAATATCGGTCACGCAGTAGCTTCTTCCATACGCCGTGGCCTGCCAGTCTTGTCTCAACAGCAGGCGCGGCACTCTTGGGAAAGCGTGTGCTCAGTATCAATATCGCCCAGCTCAACACCACCAGGCCGATAATCAGATAGGGCCATTGCACGGCGCGGGTTTCATGCGCGTAGTACGCCATGCGCGCCGAGGTGCTCATCGCCGCGATTTGCGCCGGTGTTGGCTCGATACCTGAAAAGATGAAGTGTTGGCCAATCAAGATGCCTGCGATCGATCCCAAGGGATTGAACGCTTGCGCCAGGTTGAGTCGGCGCGTGGCCGTTTCGGCCGGTCCCAGCAGGGTCACGAATGGGTTGGCCGAAGTCTCCAGAAAGGCGAGGCCACTGGCGATCACAAACAACGCGCCGAGAAACAGGCTATAGGCATTGATGGATGCGGCTGGCCAGAACAGCAATGCGCCGATGCCATAAAGCATCAAGCCACATACCACGGTACTTTTGTAACCGAAGCGGCGCATGTATATGCCCGCCGGCATGGCCACCAGGAAGTAACCCAGATAGAACGCGCTCTGTACCAGGCCGGCACGAAAATCGTTCAGCACAAATGCTTTTTTGAACTGCGCAATCAACACGTCGTTGAGGTTGTTGGCCCCACCCCAAAGAAAGAACAGGCTGACGATCAGTATCAGGGGAAGCCAGCGCCGGCCTTTTTCCGTGGCATCGGCTGCGGGTGCACGGATATTGTTTATCACTGCCTGCACGTCCACCTTTTCTCCCACAACGCGGCTAACTGCTCGGAAACCTGTCGGCGGTCGGTATTTCGATGCTACGTGACGCTCCGTCCATCTTGTGCAAATATGAAACTGTTATTCATTGATAGCACAAGTCGCGCCGCAACATGCTGATGAAATGGGCAAGAGGCGCGGTCGAACCATGAATAGGAAACACGATGTCCGATCCGTCACCCAAGTACCGCGCCCCTGCTTTGGATAAGGGGCTGGATATTCTGGAGCTCCTGGCCAGCTCCAATCGCCCCTTGAGCATCGCGGAAATCTCCGAAGGCGTCGGGCGTTCACGCGGCGAAATCTTCCGCATGCTCCAAGTGCTGGAAGAGCGCGATTACATCACTCGAGGCGAAGGCGACGCCGGCTACTCCGTGACCCCGAGGTTATTTCGCATGGGTATGGAGCAACCGCCAGTGAAAAGCGTGATCGAGACGGCATTGCCGGTCATGCATCGGCTGGCCGATGCCAGTGGGCAGGCTTGCCATCTTGTCGTGCCGTCCGGCGAACAGATTGTGGTCGTCGCACGCGTGGATCCGCCAGGGGAAGTGGCACTGGTCGTACGCGTCGGACATCGGCGCCCCATGTCTCAATCCAGCTCAGGTCACGTTTTGCTGGCTTTTCAGGAAGATGAGGTTCGTGAGCGCTGGCTGGATCGCATCGCTCGATACGAGCCCGCACTGGAACGCAAGAAGCTGGTCAAATTGTTGTCGCAGCTACGCACACGCGGATATGCCTGCGAACGCAGTCATGTAGTGGATGCGGTGACCGATCTTTCTGCACCGGTGCTTCAGCATGGACATGCTGTGTGCGCGCTTACCATTCCTTATATCGAGCAGCAGACCACTGCGCAAACAATGGAAGACGTGATTGGCGCCCTGCTCCACGCCACGACGGAAATTTCCAAAGCATTGTAATTTGGCACACCGCTTCGCCAGGCCTGAGTCACCCCTCGTCCTTCTGGACGTTTTTACGCCCATTAACTTATGCGAGTTTGAAACGATGCCGATTCGTCGATTTGCTCTGATCGCCGTCCTGTCTGCGGCTTTCCTCACGAGCAACGCCTCAGCCCAGAATTTTGCCGACATCAAGCCATCGCCTCAGCAGACTCACTGGCAGGATCTCGAATTCGGCGTCATCGTGCATTTCGGCACAAATACCTTCCTTGATCGCGAGTGGGGCGACGGCACTGCCGATCCGAAGGTGTTCAATCCCGACCATGTGAATCCAGATCAATGGGCACGCGCGGCCAAATCGGCTGGAGCCACCTACATGTTGCTGGTGGCCAAGCATCATGATGGTTTCGCACTATGGCCCACCGGGCAAAGCACTTACTCCGTCAAGAGCAGTCCGTGGATGGATGGCAAAGGCGACCTGGTGCGGATGACCGAAGAAGCTGCGCACAAGGAAGGCCTGGCGTTCGGCATCTATCTCTCCCCGTGGGACAGACACGAACCGCGCTACCGCGATCCGGCCGCTTACGACAAGTTCTATATGGCGCAAATGGACGAGCTGGTTCAAAACTACGGACCGTTGGTGGAATGGTGGCTGGATGGCGCCGGAAGCGTTGGCCATGTCTACAACTTCAAGAAATACATGGAAGAACTGCGTACGTATCAGCCCAACACAATGGTGTTTGCCGATGTGGCATTGTTCGGTTACGGCGACATCCGCTGGGTAGGCCAGGAAGACGGCCACATCCATGGCGAGAACTGGAATGTCATCGATCGCCACGGCGAATTACGCTGGCGCCCGGTGGAAGTAGACACACCGCTGCATCGACTCCAGTGGTTCTGGCATCCGGATAGCGACAAGACACTCAAAAGCGTCGCCGAATTGATGGATATCTGGGAGAACAGCGTCGGTCGTGGTGGACAGTTGATGCTGGGACTGGCGCCCAATCGTCGTGGCCTTCTACCTGAAGCGGATGTCGCACGCCTCAAGGCCTTCGGTGCTGCCCTCCAGGCACGTTATGGTGCAGACAAGAATCTGGTGCGAAATCACTTGCCCGCGGACGCGAATATCAGTGCGGCGCTGGATGGTGATCGCGATACATTCTGGTCGGCTCCGGATGGCTCAGCGCATGCCGCCCTTGAAGTGGATTTTGCGCAGCCCGTCACCTTCGATCATGCGCTCAGCATGGAGTGGTTGAATGATGGGCAATGCATCCAGAAGTATGCGATCGAGGCATGGATGCATGATGCCTGGACGCCCATCGCCAAGGCCGAAGCCATTGGACACATGAAAATCGATCACTTCATGCCGGTGACAACGTCAAAGGTACGACTGAACATTCTCTCCAGTGTCTGCACGGCACGGATTCGGGAATTCCAGCTGTTCGATGTGGGGCAAAGCCACTGACGCGCCAGAGGTCGACTTGTATACCTGGCGTTAAAGAGTTCGCCAGGTCGCCACAGCCATTCGCACCTTGCGATTCGCCACCTCCGGCTTCCACCTGGAATTTTCACCGGGCAGCTATGATGGGAGCAGGTCGGAACGAGTAAGCATTCCCGGAGGCGGCCTGGGTGATGAACGAGACCAAGCATTTCAGCCCACCGACTTTGGGTGTCGCTCTGGGAGCGCTAGCAGCGCATGAATGCCGTACGCTGCAACGCGCGTTAGCGATGAAAAAGAAACGCCAGGATGGTCTTCATGCAGCACGCAAATCAGGCCGACGGTTGCGCAACTTGCTCCGTTTTTTGTCGTTCGAGCCAACTGCCAAAGATCTGGTCCCTGCTTTGAAGCACTTAGTGCATAGCTTTTCTTCACTAAGAGATGCCCATATTGCTTCGACGACGGCAAAGCTCCTAGCTCCCGCGCACCAGACTTGCCTGCCGCCGGATGTACTTGATGCTCTGGATAAACAGAGTGATGACTTGCTCTGTGAAGCGCTGGAAGAAGATCCTGATTGGCACCAGCGACGTACCGAGGCACGTCACCTAAGCGACGCCTTGAACGCGTTGCCGTGGCAAGACATCACTCCTGCTTCGGCAAAGAAGGTTCTCAAGCGAATGCGGCGCAAGATGAAACGAGCTCATAACAACGCTGAGGCGTTACAGACGGCGGTGGCGTATCACCAGTGGCGGCGGCGTGCACGAAATCTGCGATATCAACTGGAATTTCTTCGCAAAGCACGACGCATGGCTGATATGAAAAAGCGCCGCACCCAGAAATACGGCGAGAAGATCAAGCGCCTCACCGCGATCACGGATCAACTCGGCTGGCGCCAGGATTTCGAGGTATTCCGCAGCGTCGTCCAACACCTTCCACATTTCGCCAGCATGTCGCCCTTATACAAGGCGCTCGATGCAGAGCCGGGCTATTGGCCGGATCCAAGAAATCGCTAGCTATCCAACAGGCAACGATGCAGCCAATCCGTCAATGACAAACCAATACCGGAATGGTGCAGCATCCCAATACTTTGTGCGTCTCACTGCCCAATAGCAGCCTGTCCAAAGTAGCGTAGCCATGTGTACTCATGACTATCAGATCACAATGCTCCCGCTTGGCCGCGCCGACGATCGCGACGTAGGGGCGTCGGTCGAAGGCATATCCACCACGGCACGCCACGCCGGCTTCTTTCGCCATCGATTCAATTTCAGCCAAGCGCTCCTGCGCGCGCGCCACGGCCCGCTCCACGTAGGAATCCTCGGCGTGCTGGATAACGTCGGAGAAATAGGCTACCGCCGCGAGCGGAGAGAGCACATGAAAAGTGTAAATGCGGGCATCCAGCCGGGATGCCAATTCGATACCCATTTCCGCAGCGTGCATAGCCTGTTCGGAACCGTCTGTGGGAATCAGGATATGCGAGAACATGATGCCTCCTTCGGGTCAGGCCCTGCTCGAATGCATCCTATTCATCCATGTGCCATCTTGGCGATCGATCTATCGCTGCCCTGCTTACCTGACTTGAATTTTACACCTGCTTGCACCATGTGATCGGTTCATCCCATGGCGCTTTCTTTTCGGTTAATACTTGAGTGGCCGAACCGCGCCGCACGATCGAATCGCGCCATAATGGAACGCGCCAGACGTTGAGGTATCTCATGACGCTTGCGGAAACCCCATTGCCCGATATACATCGCCATACGCTGCAGGCGTTTCTGGCGAATCATCGTCGTTTGTTTGTTCTTACCGGTGCGGGTTGCAGCACCGATTCGGGTATTCCGGATTATCGTGATGCCGATGGTGGCTGGAAGCGCGCGCAACCCGTGACGTTTCAAGCATTCATGGGCGAAGAGCTGACGCGCAAACGATACTGGGCACGCAGCCTGATTGGCTGGCGCCGTTTTGGCAGCGCCACACCAAACGACACTCACCACGCACTGACGCGGCTGGAGCAACAGGGCAAGCTGACAGTGCTGCTTACACAGAATGTAGATGGCCTGCACCAACGCGCCGGCAGTCAGAATGTGTTGGACATGCACGGACGCTTGGATACGGTGCGGTGCATGGGCTGCGACTATCGTTTCCCCCGCTCTGTTCTGCAGCAGAACCTGTTGGAACTCAATCCGGGCTGGGCAGCCTTGGATGCTGGCGATGCGCCCGATGGCGACGCAGACCTGGATGGCATCGATTTCAGCCAGTTCGCCGTTCCCGTTTGCCCCCATTGCCAAGGCATCTTGAAGCCGGACGTCGTGTTCTTTGGCGAGAACGTGCCGCGTGAGCGCGTAGCCGCTGCCATGCAGGCGCTGGAAGCCGCCGACGCCATGCTGGTGGTGGGCTCGTCGTTGATGGTGTTTTCGGGCTACCGCTTCGCCCATGCTGCCGCCAAAGCCGGCAAACCGATTGCCGCAGTCAACCTGGGGCGTACGCGAGCCGACCCATTATTGAGTTTGAAAGTGGAGCACTCTTGCGCAGAGGCATTGGCGTTTTTGCTTGCCGATACATCAACGCCGAGCGCGGAAGAAGTCGCGTAAAAGCACGGCCGATTCTTCGGCAAGCAAGCCGCCTTGAACATCGATGCGATGGTTGTGGCGATCGGAAACCAGCGTGTCGAAGACACTCCCCGCCGCACCGGTTTTCGGGTCTGTCGTGCCATAGACGACACGCCCGACACGTGCATGCACCAGCGCCATCGCGCACATGGCGCAGGGTTCCAGCGTGACAAATAGGGTGGCGCCAATAATGCGGTGATTCGCAATTTTCTCGCCCGCCGCCCGCAAAGCCATGATCTCGGCATGTGCCGTCGGATCATGCAGGGTAATGTTGCGGTTCCAGCCCAAACCGACGATCAGGCTGTCTTGCACCAGCACGGCACCTACTGGCACTTCATTCTCGGCATCGCGTGCATGCTCGGCGAGCTGCAAGGCGCGACGCATAAAGGCTTCATCTTCGGCACTGAAGATGCCGGCCGTGGGATCGTCAGAGATGACCTCAACCATTTCAATGAGTTATATGATTTTCTTAAAACAAGCCACTCAGCACATGCTCGCGGCTAAATGGTAAGTCATTGAATGGGTTACTCCCATTCAATCGTTGCGGGCGGCTTGCCACTTATATCATAGACAACACGAGAAACACCTCGTAATTCATTGATAATTCTATTAGAAACAAGCCCTAAGAAGTCATAGGGAAGCGGTGCCCAATGCGCCGTCATGAAATCAATGGTTTCAACGGCACGCAACGCAATCACCCACTCGTAAGCTCGCGCGTCCCCTACTACGCCCACGGACTTCACGGGCAGGAATACCGCAAAAGCCTGGCTAACCTTGTCATACAGCTCTGCTTTACGCAGTTCCTCAATAAAGATCGCATCGGCACGCGCCAGCAAATCGGCGTATTCGGCTTTCACCTCGCCCAGAATGCGGACGCCCAGTCCCGGTCCTGGGAAAGGGTGGCGATAAACCATTTCTCGCGGCAGACCGAGTTCCACACCAATGCGGCGCACTTCGTCCTTGAATAGCTCGCGCAATGGCTCGACCAGTTTGAGCTTCATGTGCTCAGGCAAACCACCAACATTGTGATGACTCTTGATCACGTGGGCCTTGCCGGTTTTACTGCCTGCCGACTCGATGACGTCAGGGTAGATGGTGCCCTGGGCCAACCACTTCACATGACCACTGCCGGCAGCAGTGACTTTGGCCGACTCCTCGTCAAAAATCTCCACGAACAAGCGACCGATGATCTTGCGCTTGGCTTCCGGATCAGCCACCCCTTCCAGCGCCTTGAAATAACGCTCGGCGGCGTTCACGCGAATCACCTTGACGCCCATGTGCTCGGCCATGGTTGCCATGACCTGATCACCCTCCTGCCAGCGCAGCAATCCGGTATCCACGAATACGCAAGTGAGTTGATTGCCGATCGCCCGGTGCAATAAAGCGGCCACCACCGAAGAATCCACTCCGCCCGACAAGCCCAGCAGTACATGATCTTTGCCGACCTGCTCACGCACGCGGGCAATCTGGTCGTCGATGATATGTGCCGCCGTCCATAGCGTCCGACAACCGCAAATGTCCGTTACGAAGCGCTTGAGCAAGGTCGTGCCCTGCTTGGTGTGCGTCACTTCCGGATGGAACTGCACGCCATACCAATGCTTGGCTTCGTTCGACATGGCGGCGACCGGAATGCGATCCGTCATTGCCGTAATCGTGAAGCCTTGGGGCGCTTTGGCGACGTGGTCGCCATGACTCATCCATACGTCCAGGGCTTGGAAAGAATCGTGATCGCTGAGACCGTCCAACAATGCGTCCGATGCAATGACATCGACACGCGCATGCCCGAATTCGCGTGCATCGGCCGCTTCCGTGGCACCGCCAAGCTGCGCGGCGAGTGTCTGCATGCCGTAGCAGATGCCGAGAATCGGCAAGCCGGAATCGAACACTTCTTGCGGCGCCTTGGGCGCGCCATGCACGGTGGTTGATTCCGGCCCTCCGGAGAGAATGATTCCCTTGGCACCGAACGCTGCAATCTCGGCAGGATTGTGGTCCCAGGCCCAGATCTCGCAATACACGCCGATCTCGCGAATCCGTCGCGCAATCAGCTGGGTGTACTGCGCACCGAAATCGAGGATGAGGATCTTGTCGCTGTGAATATTGGTCATGGCGGCACAATCAGGAGAATCGAGAAGAAGGCGGCATCTGCTCATCACCATCCGGCATTGAAAAGATGCAGTGCAAACCACGCGTGAGATACATCTATCGCGATGCACCTCACATACTTGGCCGACCAGGCTTTGGCTTTTCCCGGAACGACGAGCAGAACCAGAGCGTTCCGATCAAGAATTCAGCCGATAATTCGGCGCTTCCTTCGTGATCTGGATATCGTGAGGATGTGCTTCGGTAACACCGGCCGAGGTTACTTTTACGAACTGGGCTTTGTGACGCACATCTTCGATCGAGGCTGCGCCGAGATAACCCATCGAGGCGCGCAGACCGCCGATCAATTGATGGATGATGTTGCGCAGCGGACCACGATACGGCACACGGCCTTCGATACCTTCAGGCACGAGCTTGTCCGCGTCGGCTTCTTCCTGGAAGTAGCGGTCCTTGGAACCCAGTGCCATGGCACCCAGCGACCCCATGCCGCGATAGCTCTTGTAGGAGCGCCCCTGGAACAACTCCACTTCGCCCGGCGATTCCTCGGTACCGGCGAACATGGAGCCAAGCATCACCGTGGATGCACCGGCCGCAAGCGCCTTGGGAATGTCGCCCGAGTAGCGGATACCGCCATCCGCGATCAACGGGATGTCATCTTTCAAGGCCGTCGCAACCATATCGATTGCGGTGACCTGCGGCACGCCCACGCCCGCGACCACGCGCGTGGTGCAAATCGAGCCTGGACCTACGCCCACCTTTACTGCATCGGCGCCCGCGTCACGCAGTGCAAGGGCGGCGTCGCCGGTAACGATATTGCCGGCAATCAACTGCACGTGCGGATAGTGCTTCTTCACCCAGGCAGCGCGCTCGACCACGCCTTGCGAGTGGCCATGCGCGGTATCTACCACGATCACGTCCACACCGGCGTCGACCAAGGCTTCGACACGCTGCTCGGTATCGCCGCCTACGCCCACTGCAGCACCAACCAATAAGCGCTCGTGTGCATCTTTTGCCGCGTTCGGATTGTCGCGCGCTTTCTGGATATCTTTGACGGTGATCAAACCACGCAGCTGGAACGCGTCGTTGACCACCAGCACCTTCTCGATGCGGTGCTTGTGCAGCAGTTGCAGCACCTCGTCCTGACTCGCGCCTTCGCTAACGGTAACCAGCTTGTCCTGGCGCGTCATGATGTTGCGCACGGGATCATCGTGCTTGCGCTCGAAACGCAGATCGCGGCTGGTAACGATGCCGACCAGCTGCTCCCCTTCCACCACCGGCACACCGGAAATGTTGTGGGCGCGGGTGAGCTTAAGTACGTCGCGGATCGAAGTGTGCGGCGTGACCGTGATCGGACTGCGAATGACACCGGCTTCGAATTTCTTCACCAGGCGCACCTCGGCAGCCTGCTGCTCGGCGGTCATGTTTTTGTGGATGATGCCGATGCCGCCGTTCTGAGCCATCGTGATGGCGAGCCGGGCTTCGGTAACCGTATCCATAGCGGCGGACACGATGGGAATATTCAGTCGAAGGTTCCGCGTCAGTCGCGTGGAAGTGTCCACATCGCGCGGCAAAACCCGGGAATGGGCCGGGACGAGGTAGACGTCGTCGTAAGTAAGGGCCTCGGCGAGGATGCGCATGCGTTAAGTCCCGCTGCAAAGAGAGGATTATACGCGTGAGCCATATCCAATGCGACTGCCGCCGACAAAAACAGTGCCACATCCAGGCGTTTTTCCGCTTCGCTGGCACCTCCGTTTAGCCAGCATTAAACAGCGAAAAATCAGCCGCGCGCTTCGGCCGCTTCCAACGTGTTTTCCATCAGGGTGGCAACGGTCATCGGCCCCACGCCGCCGGGTACCGGGGTAATCCAACTGGCACGTTGAAAAGCAGGATCGAATTCGACATCGCCTACAAGGCGCCCATCATCCAGCCGATTGATGCCCACATCGATGACGATTGCGCCGGGCTTGATCCACTCCCCTTTTACTAGCCCCGGCTTGCCCACGGCCACGACGAGAATGTCCGCCTGGCGGACGTAGGTTTCCAAGCCCTGGGTGAAGCGATGGCAGCACGTCGTCGTGCATCCCGCAATCAGTAGCTCAAGCGCCAACGGACGACCAACATGATTGGAGACGCCGACGATGACCGCATGCTGACCACGCACGGGGCGATCTGTATGGCCAAGCAACGTCATCACTCCCTTGGGGGTACAGGGTCGCAAGCCGAAACGGCGCAATGCGAGACGCCCTACGTTGACAGCCTGAAAACCATCTACGTCCTTGTTGGGGTCAATGCGATCGACCAGCTCGTCTTCATCGATATGCCTGGGCAGAGGAGATTGCACGAGAATGCCGTGGACGGCCGGATTGGCATTGAGCTCGTCGATTAGCGCGAACAGTTCTTCTTGTGTCGTAGCGGCCGGCAAGTCGTAATCAAAGGACCGAAACCCTACCTGGTGACAGGCTTTACGCTTGTTTCGCACGTACACGGAAGACGCCGCATCATTCCCCACCAGCACCACCGCAAGACCGGGCTCCGTCTTGCCCTGCGCCTTGCGTTCGCTGACGCGCTTGGCGATGCGGTCCAGCAATTCCTGGGCGATACGTTTACCGTCGAGAATGCGTGCGCTCATGGTGTGCCCTGGCCTTGATGATGCACATTATCCCGGCTTATCCGACGACTCGCCATGCTTTGTTTGCATGTACTGCGGTCAACGGGCGGAACAGAAACGCTCGATATCTTCGTAACCTCGAAATACGGCTGACGAGCCACATCCCGGGCACGCGGGATCGCGAGGCAAGCGCGTTTCGCGAAAACGCATACCCAGGGCATCAAACGACAACAGGCGTCCGATCAAGGGTTCGCCGATGCCCAGCATTAATTTCAGCGCCTCGGTGGCTTGTAGCAGACCGACGATGCCAGGCAAAACCCCCAATACACCCGCCTCACTGCAGTTAGGAGCATCGGCAGCATCCGGTGGCTCAGGGAACAGGCAACGATAACAGGGCGAGTCGCCGTGGCGCGGATCGAATACGCTCACCTGGCCCGTAAATCGCTCGACTGCGCCATAAACCATGGGCATGTTCAAGCGGCGAGTCGCGGCAGCGAGCAGATAACGGGCCGGAAAATTATCGGCGCCATCGATAATCAAATCGTGACCGCCGAGGAGACGTTCCACGTTATCGGCTCGCAGGCGTTCGTTGTGCAATTCCACTTTCACACGAGGATTGAGCCCTGCCAGGGTCATGCGTGCCGATTCGGTTTTAGCCATGCCAACACGTGCATCGGCGTGAATGACCTGGCGATGCAAATTAGAGCGCTCGACACGATCGTCGTCGATGAGGGTAAGTCGTCCCACACCGGCAGCGGCAAGGTACAGCGCGGCCGGCGCACCCAGTCCACCTGCCCCCAGCAATGCAATATGGGCCTGTCCAAGTTTCTGCTGGCCGGCCTCTCCCACCTGCGGCAAGCGCAGCTGGCGTGCATAACGCTCTACCGAATCGGCATCGAACTCACTGGCACTGATAGGCAAGCCTTCGTTTTTCCAGCGCTCAAAACCGCCTGCGACCGATGCAACATTACGGTAGCCCATGCGCTGCAATGTCTCTGCAGCAAGCAAGGAGCGGCGACCGCTGCCGCATAAAGCAAGCAGTGCGCGATCGCGATTAGGTTCGTAATCCTCGATACGAAGTTCAAGAAACCCTCGCGACAACGCCAGTGCACCGACTGGCGATCCTGCAACCCGCTCGTTATCCTCGCGCACGTCAATCAGCAACGCACCCTGCGCCTGCTTGCCCAATGCTTCAGCAGGAGAAATTTCCGGCACGCGTTGACGCAAGTCTGCCAGCCAGGATTCGCGGTCTAAAGATGTGTTCATCCACTTAGTGTAACTCGCCGGACGAAGCCCCTCCTCCGCACGGGATAAGGCAACAAAAGCTCAGCGATCGCGCCGCTTCATTTCGCGAATCATGCGCTGGCGCTTACGCTGCTGGGATTCGGTTAGGACATTCTTCCGCCCAGCGAAAGGGTTGTCGCCATCACGAAATTCAATACGAATAGGCGTACCTTCGAGCTTGTAACGTTGCCTGAAAAAGTTCTCCAGATAACGACGATACGCGGGAGCGATGTGTTTGGTACGGCTGCCGTGAATGACAATGGTAGGGGGATTGTTGCCGCCTGGATGGGCAAATCGCAGCTTGGGTGCATGCCCCCTGACCAAGGGGGGCTGATAGCTCTCGTAGGCGCGCTCGAGCGTACGGGTAAGGTCAGATGACGTCAGTTCATGCGTCGCGGCAGCATGTGCCCGTACGATCGCGCGCATCAACTCACGCAAGCCTGAGCCGTGCAGTGCGGAAATGAAAACCTGCTTTGCCCAGTCGACGAAGGCGAGCCGTCGTTCGAGCGCCTTGTGGCATTGCTCGCGCTGGTAGGCGTCCATGTCATCCCACTTGTTGACGGCAATGACCAAGGCCCTGCCCTCGTCGAGTACATGCCCGATCAGGGTGAGATCCTGATCAGCAAGGTTTTCACGCGCATCAATCATCACGACAACAACTTGTGCCGCTGCCATCGATTGCAGCGTCTTGATGACGCTGAATTTCTCGACATTCTCCTCCACACGCGCCTTGCGTCGCACACCAGCCGTATCGATCAAGGTGTAACGCTTGCCGTCACGCTCCAGTGGCACGCGGATCGGATCACGCGTGGTACCCGCAACATCGGACACGATCAGGCGGTTTTCGCCCAGAAGGCGATTGATCAGCGTCGACTTGCCTGCATTGGGGCGTCCGACGATGGCGACGCGCACACTGCCATCGTCCTCCGGAGCAAGCTCCTCGTGCGAGTCTTCGGGCAACAGCGGCAGCAGCGCCGCAATCAGATCTTCCGTACCGCGGTTGTGCGCCGCCGATAACGGCAAGGTAAGCGCCAGGCCGAATGCCGAAAATTCGGCCATGGCCGTTTGCAGATCCAGGCCATCGACCTTGTTGACAGCCAGAACAATCGGTTTGCCGGCGCGACGCAATTCATCAAGAATGCTGCGATCCTGCGGCAGCAAACCATCCCGCGCATCGACCACGAAGACCAGGATCTGCGCCTCGCCGACTGCGATACGTACCTGTTGCGCGGTAAGCGCATCCAATCCTTGATCGATACCGGAAAGTCCTCCGGTATCCACGACTACGAAAGGGCGTTGACCGCCACGGCAAACGCCGTAATGGCGATCTCGTGTGACGCCCGGCATATCCGCCACGAGGGCGTCCCGACTGCGCGTCAACGCGTTGAATAGGGTCGATTTACCGACGTTGGGACGACCGACCAGGGCGATGACAGGCAGCACAAAATATCATTCCGGCAATTATTTCGTGCCGAGGCGATAAGCGGCGATATGGCCCAATGCGTCCTCGACATACACCAGGTCGCCAGCCACGACTGGCTGTGCACGAATCGCCTTTTTGGACAGACGCTCGCGCGCAGCCAGGGCACCATCACCGGTCTGCAGCCAATGCACGTAGCCTTCGATATCACCAACGACGACGTAGTCGCCCTGCACAGCGGGCGCGGTCAACCAGCGATACTTCAGGTTGTCGTTCTTCCACATGTCGGCGCCGCTGCTCTTGTCGAATGCCCAGACCTGGGAATCCGTGTTCACGCCGAAGAGACTGTTACCGCTGATCGCCAGTGACGTATAGGTGGAAAACGGACGCGCCCAGAGCGGCCGTCCACTCGGGCCATCCACGGCGGTCAGGTTACCGTGATAAGCCGAGGCATACAGGGTGCTGCCATCAAGCACGACGCCACCATCAGCATCGTTCATACGATCAATGTCGGTGCGCCCTTCGCCGCTTGCCAACTGCTGTTCCCATAGCTTGTCACCATTGTCTTCACGCAACGCAACCAGCTTGCCGTCGTCGCTGCCATAGAAGACCACTCCGTTTGTCACCAGCAATGGACCATTACCGCGCAAACTCAGCAGCGGCACATTGCCTTGATCGTTCACCCAGCGACGTTCACCTGTCTTGCTGTCCAAGCCATATACGCGGCCGTCCTGCGTACGGACGAGCGTGAGTGCGCCGGCGATGGTTGGAGAGTCGATGACTTCGGAAGGCAGGGTGCTCGTCCAGCGCTGGCTGCCGTCTTTGGCATTGAGGCCATAGACATGGCCATCAAGCGTGCCGATCACCAGCAAATCACCCGAAACGGCCGGACCTCCCGAATAGAAAGCATCCGGGCGCTTCTTGTCACCCCAGCCAAACCAGCCGTGCGTGCGATGCTTGGTCTCCCAAAGCTTTTTGCCGCTATTGGCATCGTAGGCGGCAATCGCGCCATCCGTGCTTGCGGCATAAAGCACGCCATCGACAACAGTCGGGCGCATGCGAACGCCGCTTACGCCCGCCCCGTGCCCAACCCTGGCTGTCCACACCTTCGTGACCTGCACGGTTGGCTTGAAGTTCTTGGCCAGCGGCGTCGGCGGCTCAATGTTTTCTTTCTTGAAGGAATGGCAACCCGCAAGCGCGACCAGCGAGCCAGTCAATACGATCAGCCAAAAACGTTTCATGCACCCTGCTTCCCGGCCGTGGCCAGATCGTCGATTTTCATTTGCACTTCATTGTCATGCTGTACGTCGGGACCCATGGCCTTCAAGGCAGCCTTGTAAGCCTTGCGGGCATCGTCGTGCCGTCCAAGCTTGACCAGCGCGTCCCCGCGTAGTTCCTGGCTTTCGATGGCGTAGCTGTCAGCAGGCATCCGGTCGAGCGCATTGAGTGCTTCTTGTGCATTGCCTTTGGCCAATTGCACGTGGGCAATGCGCAACTCCACAAGCGCTTTCAATTCGGGGCTCGGCGCGTGCTGTTCAGCCCATGCGAGTGACTCGAGCGCCTTGTCCAGCTGCTTGTCTTCCACTTGTTTGCGTGCACGATCACTGACCGCGAACGTCGCGTATGGAGTGTCCGAATAGCCCTTCATCAATTCCTGGGTCAGGAACTCGATGGCATTGGCGTCACCTGTATCAATGACTCCCTGCAACTGCTGGTACAGGCCGGATGCCTGCATCTGATGCGCCATCCGATGGTTGCGCCACTGCTGATATCCGAAGATGGCAATCAGGCCGATGATGACACCCACAACGATCGACAGGCCATTCTGCCGCAGCCACTTTTGAACGCGTTCACTTTGTTCGTAGTCGTCGTAAGCATCAAATGCCATGCAATCACCGTATCTGGAGAGACGCCAGGGAGCGCCAAAAAAGGGGTATGAGCGCCGTATTCCGCGACAGCCGACACTGACCGCCACGCCGGCAAGCAATGTGCAAGCATAACCGATCACAGGGGGGACAAGGCTATACCGCCCACCGTCCACGAACGACGCCGGCTTGTTACCTGCGCTGTCGCCGCCGGCAAACGGGAAGACCGAAAGCAGGCCTCTTATGCGCCCGCTGGAACAGCTTTGCCGTCCTGAATATCGACCCGGAAATGCGCCACGTTGGCGTGACGATAAGGATCGAGCGTCAACGCCTGTCCATCGATGCTGACCTGTGCCCCCGCCGCATTGCCGATGCGCACATCGAGGGGCTGATCGCTACGGTACGTTTTGTTGGTTCCCGCTGGCAACAAGCCATATTCCAGACGATCGCCATTTTTATCGACGACCTCAACCCAGCTGCTGTTTGGGAGATCCAGGTTGAGGCTATGAGCGCCACTGCCCGTTACCGCGGCTGACGTAGTAGCTGTGGGCGGCGTCATGGTGACATCACTGTCGAGATTGGGAACGGGCACCATCGAAGCGAGCAAAGGCTGCTCGGCCGCAGGACGCACCGTCGACGCTGTCGTCGTGGCGGGCGCACTTGCCACAGCCGCTCCAGCAACAGTGGGGGGCGCTGCAGAAGGCTTTGTGGCATTACCGGAGGGTGCCGGAGTCGTAGCCGGTGGCGCATCTTGCTGGGCGACAGGCGCTGCATCCAAAGGTGCCAGATGGCTCATGTCGTGGGAGAGTGTGCCGCGCATGCCCAGCCAAACGGTGGGTACAGCGATCACAAGCGTCAGCACTACATAAGTCGCCGCAGTCGCATAGCGATTGAGCAAATATCGCGAATGCGAGACACCACCTGTCGCCACCAGCGGTGGCTGACTAGGCTTCAGCCGCGCAACGACCGTTTCGATATCGACCTCGTCGATATCCAGATAACGGGCGTATTTACGGATATATCCGCCAAGGTAAATCTGGTAATCGATGCCGCTGAAGTCATCGCCTTCGAGTTGCTTCAGCACACGTATCGGAAGACGCAGGGCATGTCCGCAAGTTTCAAGGTCCAAGCCGCGTGCCTCTCGCACGGCGCGCAAGCGCGAACCGAACCCTGGGGTCTCATGAAAACGGAACTCAGCAGCGTTTTCATCCATGTTCACTGCGGTCGTGGCAGGTGCGTCAGAGGCCTTTACCTCGTGCTCCGCCGGATTGGACTGCTCGGAAATCATGGGCGTACAGTTTGATTGAGGGCCTGAGCCTGCTCCGAATCCGGGAACTGGCTTAGCAGCCGTTTACTGTAGTTCTGGGCGGCATCCGTGTTGCCCAGGTGAGATTCGATTTCGTAACCAAGCTTGAGCGAACCGGGACTGGGACGACCCAGCGCGTCGAAACGCTCCAAAAAAGCACTGGCGTTGAAGTAATCGTGATTGAGATACAACAGATCGGATAGCTGCAACAGCGCTTCCGCATTCTTGGGATTACGCGTTATCGCCTGCCTGAAACTGGCCTCAGCAGCAGCGCGATCATTCAAGCGAAGCTGACATACCCCCTGGTTCGTCAGCGCCACATCCGGAGTCTGATAGAACGGATCGGCCACAGCCTTGGTGAAATAAGGCAGCGACTCCTGTGCCTTGCCTTCATGGCACAGAAACTGTCCCAGGTTATTGTTGGTATCACCCTTATCCGGCTGCAGCTCAACGGCACGGCGATAATGAGCTTCCGCATTGGCCGTATCGTTAATGCGCTCGTAGATGTAAGCCATCACTGTTTGCGCGGGGGCATAGGACGGATCCTCAGTCACCGCGATCTTCACTTTTTCGAGCGCACCCTGCAGATCACCGATTTCGATGTAGTGCTGGGCGAGACGCGTATGCACGTCGGCTGCACTCCGTGCCTTTTCTGCCTTCGTCTGTTCCGGCAATTTCGGATCGGCAGGCGGGGGTGGAACGACCATGGAACGGTGACAGCCTGCCAGCGTGATGACCAAGCAGGCACCAAGCCAGATGCGATTACGCCACATGATGAGCAACCCCCTCATCCAAACGCTTGCGGAACTCGGCCTGGCGACGGGTCCGATCCAACACCTGGCCTTTAAGTTGACCGCAAGCGGCATCAATGTCATCACCGCGGGTGCGGCGCAGCATGGCCAGAACATTTGCGTTGAGCAACTGCGTCTGGAATGCATGGATCACTTCCGGTTCCGAACGCTCAAAGCGGGTACCTGGAAATGGATTGAATGGAATCAAGTTGACCTTGCAGGTCGGCAGGCGGCGCATCAGCTTGATGAGCTGGCGTGCATGCTCAGGCTGGTCATTCACCCCTTTCATAAGGGTGTATTCGAACGTAATGGAGGTGCGTGGCTTACGCGCAATCCAGCGTTGGCAAGCCGCTATCAATTCAGCAATCGGGTAGCGCTTATTGAGGGGCACCAATTCTGTGCGCAATTCGTCATTGGCAGCGTGCAACGATACAGCCAGGGAAACATCGATGCTTTCGGACAGCTTGTCGATCATCGGCACCAAGCCTGCCGTCGACAGCGTCACTCGCTTGGACGCCAGGCCGAAACCAAGATCGTCACGCATCAGGCTCATGGCCGTCACGACGTTATCGAAATTGAGCAAGGGCTCGCCCATGCCCATCATCACCACATTGGTGATGCGGCGATTCTGATGCGTCACATTCCCCAGATGCTTGGCCGCCACCCACATCTGACCGATGATTTCCGACGTCGCCAGGTTCCGGTTAAAACCCTGCGTGGCAGTAGAACAGAATTGGCAATTAAGGCCACAGCCCACCTGTGAAGACACGCATAATGTGCCACGGGTCGGCTCGGGGATATACACGGCCTCAACAGCATTGCCCCCGTCCATGCCGAGCAGCCATTTGTGCGTACCGTCGACGGCGCCCTTATCGAAGAGCGTCTTGGGCGGACCGATGTAGCAAGCCGCCTCGAGCTTGGCGCGAAGCGCCTTACCCACATCGGTCATGTTTTCGAAATTGTCTTCCAGGTGGTGATAGATCCATTTCATCACCTGCTCGGCACGATACGGCTTTTCGCCAAGTCGCGCGAAAAATTCACGCAACCCCTGGCGATCGAAATCGAGCAGATTGACTTTTTCCACCTGGTTCACGTGCTCTCTATCTCAGCGTGGAAAGACTTCAGTAGCCGCAAAGAAGTAAGCCATCTCGGTTGCCGCGGTTTCGGGACCATCGGAACCATGCACAGCATTCGCATCAATCGACTCCGCGAAATCCGCGCGAATGGTGCCCTTGGCAGCTTCCTTGGGATTCGTGGCGCCCATCAGGTCGCGATGCTTGAGAATCGCATTTTCACCTTGCAAAACCTGGATCATGACTGGGCCCGAGATCATGAACTCCACCAGCGCATTGAAGAACGGACGCTCGCGATGCACGGCATAAAAACCTTCCGCTTCTTTACGCGAAAGATGCTTCATTTTTGCTGCAACAATCTTCAAGCCCGCCTTCTCGAAGCGAGCATAAATTTCGCCGATGACGTTCTTGGCAACAGCATCAGGTTTGATGATGGAAAGGGTGCGCTCCAGCGCCATGCGTCTGCTCCGGGTATACGGACTGTTTTTTATGGGCGGTCTGACTTAAGACATCAGAGGGACTTTAGAACTAAATCCGCCACAGAATGAGGATTTAGCTCACGAAAGTTTGACAGATTCTAGCCCATAAGCAACCCCGCCCCGAGACAATGTAAACGTCCGTTTGACGGCTCCAGGCGCTCGCGCGTATGCTCAAACGATCGTTTGATTCCTATCGACAGGCGACGCCCGTGAACAGCTCCGCTTCCACGAAGGAACGCATCCTCACCGCAGCCGAAGCGCTCTTTGCCCAACGCGGCTTTGAGGCAGCCTCCCTTCGCCAGCTAACCGCTGCTGCTGGCGTGAACCTGGCGGCAGTCAACTATCACTTCGGCTCCAAAGACAATTTGGTCGAAGAAGTGTTCCGCCGCCGCCTGGATCAGCTCAGCGCCCGCCGCCTGGGCGCCCTGAAACGGGTATCTGGGCAACCGGAAACCACGCTGGAAGATGTGCTCTCCTCCTTTATCCGACCGGCGCTGGACCTCTCCCACGACGGCGGCGGGGGCCTGTTCATGCGAGTGTTGGCCAGGGCCTTTGCCGAGCACGATGACAGCCTGCGGAAATTCCTTTCCGACAATTACGGCCACGTCATGCGGCAGTTCACTGCCGAGTTCGCCCGCCTGCTGCCGGAACTAAGCAAGGAGGAGCTGTACTGGCGTATCGACCTGGTCACCGGTGCGCTGACCCACGCCATGTCCGGCTTCGGCATCATCCAGCGCAAGAGTGACGTCAGTGAAATCACTCACCGCGAGCAAACCGCCGAGCACCTCATCCGCTTTGCCGCCGCCGGCCTGCGCGCACCCTGATTTTTCTTCATACCCGGACGCCTCCCCAACCGCCCGGTGTAGCGCTTTTCACCCCTCTGCTATGCATTCGTACCACGGAGAAGCCAATGACAGCTCCATCCCAACTGAAATCGGCCCTACGCATCCGCAAGGCCGCCGTGCTGGGCGCCGGTGTCATGGGCGCGCAGATCGCCGCCCATTTGACCAATGCCGACGTCGAAACCATCTTGTTCGATCTGCCCGCAAAGGAAGGCCCCAAGAGCAGCATCGCGCTCAAGGCCATCGAAAATCTTAAAAAGCTGTCCCCTGCTCCGCTGGCCGAGAGTGGTCGCGCTGCAGCCATCATCCCAGCCAATTACGACGACGATCTGGACAAGCTGAAAGACGTGGATCTGGTGATCGAGGCGATTGCCGAACGGATGGATTGGAAGCTGGATCTCTATAAGAAGATCGCCCCGCACGTCTCTCCCACTGCCGTGGTGGCCAGTAATACCTCGGGCCTTTCCATCAATGGTCTGGCCGATGCTTTGCCGGAAACCCTGCGCCATCGCTTCACCGGCGTGCACTTCTTCAATCCCCCTCGCTACATGCATTTGGTCGAGCTGATTCCAACCCGACTTACCGATACCAGCGTATTGGAGGGACTGGAAGCTTTCCTCACCACCACGGTTGGCAAGGGCGTGGTTTATGCGAAAGATACGCCGAACTTCATCGGCAACCGCATCGGCGTGTTCTCGATGCTGGCCACGATGCATCACACCGAGCAATACAAGCTCGGTTTCGATACCGCCGACGCACTGACCGGCCCCGCCATCGGCCGTCCCAAAAGTGCCACCTATCGCACCGCCGATGTCGTCGGCCTGGATACCATGGCGCACGTAATCAAAACCATGGCCGACACGCTGGCTGACGATCCCTGGCACGCGTATTTCAAAGCGCCGGCCTGGTTGAGCGCACTGATCGAACAAGGTGCCCTGGGCCAAAAGACGGGCGCTGGTTTTTATAAAAAAGCGGGCAAGGACATCGTGGTCCTGGATGTTGCCAAACGCGACTATCGTCCATCCGAACAAAAAGCTTCGGAGGAAGTATCAGCCATTCTCGCCATCAAAGATCCCGCAGAAAAATTCGGCAAATTGCGCACATCGAACGATCCACAAGCCCAATTCCTGTGGGCCACCTTCCGCGACCTCTTCCATTACACCGCCTACCACCTCGCTGATATTGCCGACACCGCACGTGATGTCGACTTCGCCATCCGCTGGGGTTACGGCTGGAAACTGGGACCGTTCGAAACCTGGCAAGCCGCCGGCTGGCAGCAAGTCGCCACCTGGATTCAAGAAGACATCGACGCGGGCAAGGCGATGAGCAAGGCGCCGCTGCCGAAGTGGGTCACCGATGGACGCCATGGCGTGCATGGCAAAAACGGTTCGTATTCGGCCGCTACTCATGCCGACAAGCCGCGGTCGGAGCACCCTGTCTACAAGCGCCAACTGTTCCCCGACGCCATCCTTGGCGAGACCTTCGACCAAGGTACAACCGTGTGGGAAAACGAGGGCATTCGCCTGTGGACGCTGGGCGACGACAACGTCGGCATCATCTCGTTCAAGACCAAGATGAACACGGTCAACGATCAGGTGCTCGACGGCATTCAACACGCCATCGGCATTGCCGAGGAGAAACTCAAGGCCGTGGTGATCTGGCAAACCAGCGAGCCCTTCTCTGCAGGCGCCGATCTCAAGGGCGCACTGGGCCTGTTGCAAGCCGGCAAGATCAAGGACTTCGAAGCCATGGTCGCTAACTTTCAACGCACCAGCATGCGTATCAAGCATGCGTTGGTTCCGGTTGTTGCTGCAGTACGCGGTCTTGCCCTGGGTGGCGGCTGTGAATTCCAGATGCATTCGGCACGCACCGTCGCAGCATTGGAAAGCTACATTGGCTTGGTCGAAGCCGGGGTAGGCCTGCTGCCCGCGGGCGGTGGCCTGCACGAGTTGGCCATTCGCGCCGCGCAATCCAATCCCTCCGACCCGTTCGAAGCACTGAAAAAAGTGTTCGAGACGGTAGCGATGGCGAAGGTATCCGGCAGCGCACTGGAGGCCAAGCAGCTCGGGCTGCTGCGCGAAAGCGATGTCGTCGTGTTCAACGCCTATGAATTGCTCTACGTCGCCAAGCAGGTCGCCAACTCATTGGCCGAAAGCGGTTGGCGCCCGCCGTTGTACGCACGCGGCATCCCGGTTGCCGGCGATGTCGGCACGGCCACGTTCAAAGCATCGCTTGCCAATCTGCAAGCGGGTTATTTCGCCTCCGAACACGACGTCGCCATCGCCACGCGCATTGCCGACACACTGTGCGGTGGCGCCATCGAACGCGGCTCGCTGGTGGACGAAGAATGGTTGCTGGAGCTGGAACGCAAGCACTTTGTGGAACTGGCGCAGACCGAGAAAACCCAGGCGCGCATTGCACACACCATGAGCACTGGCAAACCGTTGAGAAACTGACCCTCACTCCGGCGAAAGCCGGAGTCCAGCGGCTTTCGAATACCTCTGAAGACACTGGGTCCCGGCTTGCGCCGGGACGACGAAAACCAAAGGGCGTCGCTGCGCAACGCGCGACGCCACGGAGCAAAGACCATGACCAAGCAAGTGCAAGACGCCTACATCGTCGCCGCCACCCGCACCCCCGTCGGCAAGGCACCGCGCGGCGTATTCCGCAATACCCGTCCCGACGACATGCTCGCGCATGTCATCCGTGCCGTGATGGCACAAGCACCGGGCATCGACCCTCACCGCATCGGCGATGTCATCATCGGCTGCGCCATGCCAGAAGCCGAGCAAGGCATGAACGTGGCGCGTATCGGCCTGTTGCTCGCCGACCTGCCCGACACCGTACCTGGCGTCACCATCAATCGCTTCTGTTCATCCGGCCTGCAAGCCGTTGCCATGGCAGCCGATCGTATTCGCCTGGGGGAAGCTGATCTGATGATCGCTGGCGGTACCGAAAGTATGAGCATGGTGCCGATGATGGGCCACAAAGTGGCGATGAATCCGGCCATCTTCGATAACGAACACATCGGTATCGCCTATGGCATGGGCATCACTGCCGAAAACGTCGCCAAGCAGTGGAAGATTTCGCGCGAAGCGCAAGACGCTTTCGCCGCACAAAGCCACGAACGTGCCCTGGCAGCCATCAAGGCTGACGAGTTCAAGGAGGAGATCACCCCCTTCCAGTTGAACGACCATTACCCGGATCTCGCCACGCGCGGCATCAAGACCGACAGCCGCCTCATCGACACCGATGAGGGCCCTCGCGCAGGCAGTACGCCGGACGTGCTTGGCAAGCTGAAGACGGTGTTCCGCAATGGGCAGTTCGGCGGCACGGTCACGGCCGGCAACTCCTCGCAAACTTCGGACGGCGCTGGCGCAGTATTGCTGGCCAGCGAGCAGGCCATCAAGGACTACAACCTCACCCCGCTCGCTCGCTTTGTCGGCTACTCCGTCGCGGGCGTGCGTCCGGACATCATGGGCATCGGCCCCAAGGAGGCGATCCCGAAAGCACTCCAGCAAACCGGGATCAAGCAGGACCAGCTCGACTGGATCGAGCTCAATGAAGCCTTCGCTGCGCAGGCGCTTGCCGTGATGGGAGACCTCGGCCTGGATCCCGCCAAGGTAAACCCGCTTGGTGGCGCCATTGCATTGGGCCATCCATTAGGCGCTACCGGGGCCATCCGCGTGGCGACCCTGCTGCACGGCCTGCACCGTCGCAGACAGAAGTACGGCATGGTGACGATGTGCATTGGCACCGGCATGGGCGCCGCTGGCATTTTCGAGGCCATCTGATCCCATCGATTGAGCGATCGCACCCTCCTCTCCCACGGGGAGGGTGCAGGTGAGGAAGGGCCTTACCAGAAGGCTGACCACCAGCACAGCAAGAACAGCGTCAACCGCTTGTTCTGATATCTCAGCAAGCGAATAATGCACTCCGCTGCGGCGCACACCCCCGATGCGCCCACATCCCGAGTGCTCTTCGCATGCTTGCCGACAAGGCACAGATACGCTGCGCTCACCGCAGGCACCTCTTGTGAGCGCGCTGGGTGAGGACAAGATTGACGCAACAATGATGAGCCAGCCGGCTTATCCCGACTACCGCGTCATTTCTTTGATCGTAGGCTGCGCAATCTTCCTTGAGCAGGTAGACGGCACTGTGCTGGCCACCGCGCTACCTACCATGGCCCGCGATTTTCACGTCGCCGCTCCAGCCATGAGCATGGCCATTACCAGTTACCTGCTTGCACTGGCCATTCTCATTCCGGTGAGCGGTGCCATCTCGGACCGCTTGGGTGCCAAGCGCGTATTCAACAGCTCCATCGTGGTGTTCATCGTCGGGTCCATCTTGTGCTCGTTGACCCGAAGCCTGCCGATGATGGTGGCGGCACGACTGGTCCAAGGCACGGGCGGCGCGATGATGGCGCCGGTTGGAAGGCTGGTCATCCTGCGTACGGTAGAACGCCGTCACTTAGTCTCGTCCATGATGTGGACGCTCATACCCGCCCTGCTCGGCACCATGGCCGGCCCACCACTGGGTGGCTTCATCGTCGAGTATCTGGACTGGCGCTGGATTTTCTACATCAACGTACCGATCGGAGTACTGGGCTATTGGCTGGTAAGACGCTATATCCCCGTTGTGCATAGCGTGACGCAACCTGCGCGTTTTGATTGGTTGGGCTTTGCGCTCTGCAGCATCGGACTCGGTTGCTTGCTGTTCGGGCTGGAACTGTTCGGCGAAAGCAGCAACCTCCGCACGGCGTTGATGTTGCTGGCCATCGGCGCAGCCTCCTGCCTCGCTTACGTATGGCATGCCAGACACTGCACCAACCCGGCAGTGGATCTCACCTTGCTGCGTATCAACTCGTTCCGCTTGTCGGTGATTTCCGGCTCGCTGATGCGTATCACGCAGGGCGCCCAGCCATTTCTACTTCCGCTACTGCTGCAAATCGGCCTGGGCTTTTCAGCTTTGCGCAGCGGCCAGCTGGTCTTGGCGGTCTCGGTAGGTGCCATGCTGGCCCGCGTGCTCACCACGCGCGTGTTGCGCTGGATCGGTTTCCGCCGCGCCATGGTTTACAACGGCGTATTGGCCAGCATGAGCTACGCCGTATGCGCGTTTTTCCACGCCGATTGGCCATTCTGGCTGATGTTCGGCTTGCTTGTGGGTTGCGGCGTAGTGATGTCGTTCCAGTTCGCTGCCTACAACACTATCGCCTACGAGGCCGTTCCTACCGAACGCATGAGCGCCGCCAACAGCTTTTATTCCACCCTGCAGCAGCTCATGTTGTCGATGGGGGTTTGTTTCGGCGCCCTGATTCTCAGGCTGGCCATGACGGTAAGTCACAATACCGAGCCCAGCCGCCTGAATTTCTCGGCGGCTTTTCTGGTCGTCACGTTGATATCGCTGAGCTCCACCTACTGGCATCGCGCCTTTGCACCGGACGCCGGGCATGAGATGAGCGGTCACCGCCAACGCTAAATAACCTATGCAACACACTGTTTCCCTGGCGATGGTTCTGCCCTGCTACGACCGCCCTTATCTTGGCGCCATCCAAATCAACAGAGGTGTCCCATGATCGAACGCCGTCCATTCGAAAGTCTTGGTGGGGCCAACCACGGCTGGCTGCAAGCCAAGCATCACTTTTCGTTTGCTGGATACCATGATCCCAAGCGTATGGGTTGGGGTGCGCTGCGCGTGTGGAACGACGACACCATCGCCTCGCAGACGGGTTTTCCGCCACATCCGCACGCGGACATGGAAATCATCACCTACGTGCGAGAGGGCGCTATCACCCACCGTGACAATCTCGGGAACGAAGGTCGCACGGTGGCTGGCGATGTGCAGGTGATGAGTGCGGGCAGCGGCATCACGCACAGCGAATACAACCTGGAGCCGGGCGCCACGCGCATTTTCCAAATCTGGATCATCCCGGACGAGCAAGGGCGCGCGCCATCCTGGGGCACGAAGCCGTTTCCTGTCGGCGAACGGTCGGGGCGTTTCGTAACCCTGGCGAGCGGCATGCCGGACGATACCGACGCCCTGCCCCTTCGCACGAACGCCCGTGTGCTCGGCGCTACGCTCAAAGCCGGCGAAACCGTTCGCTACACATTGGGCGAACAGCGTTATGGCTATCTTGTGCCGGCCACCGGTGTCGTGGAGCTCAACGGTATTCGCCTGCAGGCCCGCGACGGTGCCGCGATCCGCGATGAAAGCCAGCTCGAAGTCAAGGCGCTCGAAGACAGTGAACTGGTGCTGGTCGATTCGAGCCGCTAAACGCCAGAGGAGCGTCAGGATGCCGTTGATGCAAGCCATCGAAATCACCCACTTCGGTGGCCCGGAAGTGCTGTCTCCTGTGGAGCGCCCAGTGCCGCAACCGGGCGCGGGCGAAGTATTGATCAAAGTCGCGGCGTCGGGCGTCAACCGGCCGGATGTTTTTCAACGCATGGGGCACTATGCGCCGCCGCCCGGCGCCTCGGCACTGCCCGGCCTGGAAGTTTCCGGCGAACTTATCGATGGCGACTTCAGCAGCTCCAATCCGTTTGGCCTCAAACGCGGCGATGCGGTATGTGCGCTGCTCGCCGGCGGCGGCTATGCGCAATACGCCATCGCACCGTTAGGCCAGTGCTTGCCGGTGCCTCAAAGCATGAGTGTGCTTGAAGCAGCATCGCTGCCGGAAAATTACTTCACCGTGTGGAGCAACGTCTTCGATCGCGGACGACTGAGTCAACGCGAAAACGGTTCACCGGAAAGCCTGCTGGTACAGGGCGGCTCCAGCGGCATCGGCGTGACAGCCATCCAGCTCGCGCACGCACTGGGTCATCCTGTCTTCGCTACCGCCGGCAGCCCGGAAAAATGCCAGGCGTGCGAAGCACTCGGGGCACGCGCCATCAACTATCGCACCGATGATTTTGTTGCACGGGTAAAGAGCTGGACTGATGGTCGCGGCGTAGACGTGATCCTCGACATGGTGGCCGGCGATTATGTCCCTCGCGAACTCGACGCCTTGGCCGATGACGGTCGCCTGGTCATGATTGCGACCTTAGGCGGAAATACGGCAACCATGGACATAAGCAAGCTGATGCGTCGCCGCCTCACTCTCACCGGCTCCACGTTGCGCCCCCGGCCCACCGCTTTTAAAGCGGCGATTGCGCAAAAACTGTATGAGCGCGTATGGCCGCTGTTTGCCCAAGGACGCCTTCATCCGGTTATCCATGAAGTGTTCCCCGCGCAGGAGGCGGCGCGTGCACACTCGCTGATGGAAAGCAGCGCGCATATCGGCAAGCTGTTATTGCGCTGGTGATATCCCGTCGTCGCTACGATCGTTTGGATCGCCATAGCAAACCTCGAACCAGCAAGCCGATACCCAAGAGCCCTGTCGATGCGCCATAGCCGCAAAGTGCAGGTTTGACCTGATGCCATATCTCGCCGCTTTGGCGACCGAATACTCCGATGCTGACGGAGGTTTCCTCATACGTCAGCGTCGTGATGCCAACGCATACCCACAACGTCAGGCAAATGATGGCGACGTCGTATAGACGACGAGCCACCGTAACGCGCGTGGTTCTCGGGTAAGCCCAATACAGCC
Organism: Dyella sp. SYSU CM1112; assembly: GCF_058216415.1. Taxonomy (NCBI): domain Bacteria; kingdom Pseudomonadati; phylum Pseudomonadota; class Gammaproteobacteria; order Lysobacterales; family Rhodanobacteraceae; genus Dyella; species Dyella sp. SYSU CM1112. The sequence goes on from NZ_JBZEGI010000012.1 coordinate 132,970, forward strand.
AGATCAGAACCAGCCAGGTGGGACTGAGCAGTAGCAAGGCTAGATAGCGCATGGCATCGCAGTAATGTGGGGATCGGGTCGCACGATGCCTTTTCGTTGCTCAGTCTTTCGACATGGCGCGTTCGATGCTCATCTGGACAGGCATCATATTGACGTTCGCATTGTGCATCACCCACAGCGAGCCCGCGACAACGATGATGATAAGAAACCCCGTGCAAATGAAAATCGCCGTGTTGGCGCGCTGGTCCTGATGACTGCCCAGGTGCAGAAAATACACTAGCTGTACCAGCAGTTGCAGAACACACAGCACGACGATGGCTGGCAGGCGCATGTCGGGAGACACGGCCTGAGTCATCACCACACCAAAGGCCAGGGCCGTCATCACCAATGACAGGATTAGCCCTACCGCGTAACTGCGTGCACTACTATGCGATGCATGGCTCTTTGCCGTTTTCATACAAATGCCCGCAAGTAAATAAGAGTAAAAACGCAGATCCAGACCAGATCCAGGAAATGCCAGAACAAGCTCAGGCATGCGAGACGGCGTTGAACAACATCATCCAGCCCGAAGCGCATCACCTGATGCATCATCACCACGATCCAAAGCAATCCGCAGGTCACGTGCAAGCCATGCGTACCTACCAGGGTGAAATACGAAGAGAGAAAGGCACTGGTGTCCGGCCCTGCACCTTCGTGAATCAGCTTGGCGAATTCGTAGCATTCCATGCCGATGAAAGCGACGCCCAATAGTAGCGTCATCATGAGCCAGCCGAGCACGAGGCGCTTCTTCCCTGCGCGCAACCCAAGCGTGGCCAGACCGAACGTATAGCTGCTCAGCAATAGCAATACTGTCTCGGCCAGGACGAAGGGCAGTTCGAAGAGATCCTTCCCGTCTGGGCCACCCGCGGTATTCCGCATCAAGACACCGAAGGTCGCGAACAGCACCGAGAAAATCAGGCAGTCGCTCATCAGGTAGATCCAGAACCCCAGCGTGGTCCTGGAGCCATCGTCGTGCACGGCATGCGAATGAATGGTTTGATCAACCGTGACAGCATGATTCATGGTCAGGCTACCTTTTGCTGTTCGCGCGTCATGTCAAATGGCCTGATGACGCTTTGCAATGACACGAGACGAGCCCGTTCGATCCGCTCTACTTCGGCAGCAGGAACGAGATAGTCGACATCCCGGTCGTAGCTGCGAGCGATAAATGTCAGGATCACTCCTGCCAGGCCAGTCACCGCCAACCACCAGATATGCCACACCAGTGCGAAGCAAAGTACGAGACTGAAGGCGGAGATCACCACGCCAGCGCCCGTATTCCTTGGCATATGGATGTCTTCGTAATACGCGCTCGGCCGGTAAGCCCGCCCTGCCCGCTTATCATCCCAATGTTGTTCCAGCGAGGTGATGTCAGGCACATGTGCAAAGTTGTAAAACGGTGCCGGCGAAGCCGTGCCCCATTCAAGACTCCGACCATCCCAAGGGTCGCCGGTGAGGTCGCGAGTGGCTTCGCGTTCTTTGATACTGACGGCGAGCTGGATGATCAGCGCCACGATACCCGCACCGATGATCATCGCGCCAATCAACGCCACCACCAGCCACGGATGCCAGGCAGGCACGGCATAGTGATTCATGCGCCGCGTCATACCCATGAACCCAAGCACGTAGAGCGGCATGAAGGCGAGATAGAAACCAACCAGCCAACACCAAAACGATACCTTGCCCCAGAACTCGTTGAGCGTGAAGCCGAATACCTTGGGGAACCAGAAACTCATCCCCGCCAGGCATCCGAACACGACTCCGCCAATGATCACGTTATGGAAGTGGGCGACCAGGAACAGACTGTTGTGCAGCACAAAATCTGCCCCCGGCACAGCCAGCAGCACGCCCGTCATGCCACCCACCGCGAAGGTCACCATGAAACCGATCGTCCACATCGTGGCAGAGTGATAACGAATGCGTCCGCGATACATCGTGAACAGCCAATTGAATAGCTTTACGCCGGTGGGAATCGAAATGATCGACGTCATGATGCCGAAGAAAGCATTGACGTTTGCGCCCGATCCCATCGTGAAAAAGTGGTGCAGCCAGACGAAAAACGAGAGGATGCCGATCGAACACGTGGCGTACACCATCGACTTGTAGCCGAACAGCGGCTTGCCGGAAAACGTGGCGATGATTTCCGAAAATGCACCGAAGCACGGCAGGATCAGGATGTATACCTCCGGGTGTCCCCACACCCAGATGAGATTGATATACATCATGGCGTTGCCGCCCAGTTCGTTGGTGAAAAAATGCATACCCAGGTAGCGGTCCGCGGCCAGCAAGGCCAAGGTTGCCGTCAGGACCGGAAACACGGCAACGATCAAGATATTGGTAATCAGCGCCGTCCAGACGAACACCGGCATCTTCATCAGATTCATACCCGGGGCGCGCATGCGCAGGATGGTCACGATGAAGTTGATCCCGGTGAGCGTCGTTCCCAAACCAGAGGCTTGCAGCGACCATATGTAATAGTCGACGCCCACTGTCGGGCTATAGCCAAGTTCTGACAGCGGCGGATAGGCTACCCAGCCGGTCGCCGCGAAATCACCGACGAACATCGACAGCATCACCAGTACCACGCCCACTACCGACAGCCAGAAACTGAGCGAATTGACGAATGGGTAGGCGACGTCTCGCGCACCGATCTGCAAGGGCACGACCACATTCATCAGGCCGACGATAAAAGGCGTCGCCACGAAGAAGATCATGATCACGCCATGCGCCGTAAAGATCTGGTCGTAATGGTGCGGCGGCAAATAGCCTGCGGCGTCGCTGTACGCCATCGCTTGTTGCGCACGCATCATGATCGCGTCGGCAAAGCCGCGCAGCAACACGACCAAGGCAAGCACGATGTACATCACGCCGATGCGCTTGTGGTCGACGGACGTTATCCATTCCTTCCAGAGATAAGTCCATTTGCCGTAATAGGTGATAGCGCCTAATAGCGTCGCACTGAGCAACATGACGATCACCAATGTGCCCATGATGATCGGCTCATGGAACGGAATGGCATCCAGGGTGAGTTTTCCGAACATGGTGACTTACTCCGACGTTGTAGCGGCCTTGCGCCGCAAACCTGTGCCTTGCTTTGAGGCATCTCCCAACACCGCACCGCATATAAGACTGCCTCTCGGTCCACGCATGAACTGGTCGACAATGCGATCGAACAGATCCGTATCGACATGGGCATACAGCGTTACCGGATGCTTGACGCTTGGTGCCTCAAGAACCTGATAGCCACTTTTGTCCAAGACCAGCGGAGAGGCTTGCGCTTGACGAATCCACGCATCGAATGTCTTACGGTCGGTGGCCGCCACATCGAAATGCATATCGGAAAAACCGGGCCCGCTGAATGCCGAAGACAAACCGAGATAGTGCCCGGGATGGTTGGCGATCAAATGCAGCTGTGTCTGCATGCCGGCCATCGCATAGACCTGACTGCCAAGCTGGGGGATAAAGAAGGAATTCATCAGCGATGCGGCCGTGAGCTTGAACTCGATCGGTGTATCGACGGGGATAGCCAGTTGATTGACCGAGGCGACACCGTAATCCGGATAGATAAAAAGCCACTTCCAGTTCAGCGCCACCACATCCACATGGACTGGAGCGGTCTTGGAATCGATCGGCTTGTAGGGATCCAGTGTGTGTGTCGTACGCCAGATCAGCACCGCCAAAATGGCGACGATGACGCAAGGAATGGTCCACACCACGATCTCGATTCGGGTGGAATGCGCCCACTGCGGCGCGTACATAGCACCACGGTTGGAGGCCCGGTAACGCCATCCGAAGTACAAGGTCAACGCGATGACGGGAATCACCACCAGCAACATCAACCCCAACGCGATCAGAATCAGGCGCTTCTCTTCGATGCCCACTTCACCTTGTGGCGTAAAAAGCGCCAGATCGCATCCGCTCAGCAGCAAAAGCGGCATAACGCACAACGCACGCCATAAGGCGCGGCTATAGCAGCCAAGAAACTGGCGCCTCCCGGGAGGAGAGCAAACCGTCCGAACCGAGGTAAGACGAGTCATAGAACCTGCTTGATGCGAATCGCTCGCGTGAGGGCACGCTCGACCTGGGGGCAACATTGCTTTACCGCCCCTTGTCGAATGCATGGATTTATTGTGCTGTTGTATGCATGCTATGCAGAGACAATATCCATACATCGACGACAAAGTGACGCAGGACAGCAGCATGGCGATGACCGACGGGACCCATACCAGCTGGATTACCCCACTCCGGCACGGCGCCGGCCCGCGCTACCTACAAATCGTTGCCGCCCTCGAGCAGGCCATCGGAGAGGGGCGCTTACGCGCGGGTGATCGCATGCCTCCGCAGCGCCGTCTGGCGGATCTTCTCAAGGTGGATCTCACCACCGTGACGCGCGCGTACGAGGAAGCGAAACGGCGGCATCTGCTCAAAGCCAGAGGCGCACTAGGTACCTATGTGGCTGCGGCCAAAATCGAACTCACGCAGTCCATCGACCTAAGCATGAACATCCCACCGCCGCCCGCCGACGTCGACCTGCGCGAAGTGATGCAACGAGGATTGGCTCAGGTGTTAATGCGCACCGACGCCCATGAATTGATGAGCTATCACCTCGGTGGTGGTAGCCCGATGGACCGGGCGGCCGGCGCCATCTGGTTGAAACCCATGTTGGGCACCATCTCACCCAATCGCATCATGGTCTGCCCTGGCGCGCAATCCGCCCTGGCTGCGCTCATGCTTGCTCTCACCCGCCCCGGCGACGCCATGGCATGCGAATCACTGGTATACCCAGGACTACTTTCCATCGCGGAGCAGTTGGGGCGGCGCCTTGTTCCGATCGTCAGCGATGCAGCGGGTATGCGGCCCGATGGCTTGGAGGAAGCCTGCCGCCGTGAGGGTATCCGAGCCGTCTACCTCAATCCCACCTTGCAAAACCCCACCACGTTAACGATGCCCGCTCAACGCCGGCAAGACATTGCTCGCACTGCCATCGCATGCGGCGTAAAAATCATTGAGGATGATCCGTACTGGTTGCTCGCCGAGGACCCGCCTTCACCGCTCAGCAGAATGGCGCCTACGCAGGTCTACTACATTGCAACGCTATCCAAATGCCTTGCCCCTGGTCTGCGCACCGCATATGTCGCATTGCCCGATAGCACTGAACAAAATCGTCTTTTGCCGGCACTACGATCCTTCGCCTTGATGTCGACGCCACTGACCATGGGGCTGGTCACTCAATGGATTTACGACGGCACGATCGCGTCCTTGCTGAAGGGGGTCAAGAGCGAAGCCAAAGCCCGGCAAGATATCGCCATTCGCCTGCTCATTTCGGCAGGCAATGCACAGCACGGGGGCATTCACGTATGGCATCAGCTGCCGGATCATTGGACCTCACCGGATCTGGCGCGTGCTGCGCAACGCGAAGGATTGGCAGTCTCTGAAGCTGAAGCCTTCACTATCGGACCAGAACGGCCCAATGCCATTCGAATTTCCTTGGGCGGCGCGCAGAACCGCCCGGATCTCTCCGCTGCCCTGACGCGCCTGGTCGACCTGTTAGTCCACGCCCCCTCTCCGAGGCCGGTTGTCATCTAGGAGCCGCCTGCGACCTCTGCCCCCGCTCTTGGATCAAGCCTCACGCTTGCGAAAAAGGAAAAGCGAGCACGTCAGCGATTTTGTCGGTGCCGGCCATGCACATCAGCAGGCGCTCGATCCCCAAGGCCACGCCAGCGCAGTCAGGCATCCTGCTGAGCACCGCCAACAGACGTTCATCGATCGGCATTTCCCGCAGACCGCGTTCGCGTCGACGGACGTTATCGCGTTCAAAGCGCGTGCGTTGCTCTCCGGCATCGTTGAGTTCGTGATAGCCGTTCGCCAATTCGTGCGACCCCACATAGAGCTCGAAGCGTTCGGCCAGTGGTGGATCGCCGGGGCGAATGCGCGCCAGTGCGCATTGTGTGGCGGGGTAATCGTGAATCACCGTAATGCGGTCGCGCGGAAACGCTGGCTGCAGCTTGTGCGTTATCAGCAAATCAAGCCAGTCATCGCGGGTAAGTCCGGTCGGATCGATGTGATAATCGTCCAAGGGTGCGCGCAACGCATCAATAGGCGCATGCAAAGGATCCAAACCAAGTTCATCGAGAAAGAGTTGCCGATATCCCTCGATGACAACCTCTACCCTTCGACCCACCGATGCCAGGGAGGCTTCGACCAGTGCGATCACTTCCTCCATCAGCTGTCGATGATTCCACCCGACACGGTACCATTCCAGCATGGTGAATTCGGGATTGTGCCGCTCTCCTGCTTCGCCGTTGCGAAACACCCGCCCGAGTTCGTAGCAATCCCCCACTCCACTGGCAAGCAGGCGCTTCAAGGGATATTCCGGCGACGTGCGTAACCAACGTTCACGTGTACCGGCATCAACGTGCCCAGTAAACAAAGAGCTGAAACTTTCGATGTTCGGATCGGTATTACCCGCTGCCGACAGGATCGGTGTTTCCACCTCTAAGACAGCACGCTCGGCAAAAAAGGCGCGGATCATGGCATACAATTGTGCACGCCCCTGCAAACGCTGGCGGAAGGGAGTCACTGTTTGCCTGCCGAAATCCATGGCTTCAGGCTCCATGACGCTTGAGCAGGCTGAGCAACTGCGTCTCGTCCCACACCTCCACACCGAGCTCCTGAGCCTTGTCGAGCTTGGAGCCTGCCGCTTCGCCCGCCACTACGAAACGGGTCTTCTTGGAGACGCTACCGGCCACCTTGGCACCCAGTGCTTCCAGTTTTTCCTTGGCTTCGTCGCGGCTCATGCTGGCAAGCGTGCCGGTAAGCACCACCGTTTGGCCTGCCAGCGGCAACGCATCAAGCTTCGTGGAATGTTGTGGCGTCGCCGCGAGCAAACGATGCATGGCCGACTCGGCTGCTTCCAGCTGACGGCGACGGGCGTGATCGGCAAGAAATACATCAAGGCTGGATGCGGCATTTTGCGACAAACCCGCCGTAATCCAATGCGACATGCCGCTGCTATGCAATTGGCTCACGGAAGGGAAATGCATCGCAAGCAGTTCGGCATTACGGCCACCTATGCCATTGATGCCCGCGTCTGCCAGCAGCACAGCCAGGCTGAGCTTCTGATGCAGGCGCGGCGATGGATCCGCCTCGTCGCCAAGCACCACACCTGCCTTTAACAGCGCGTCAACCACATCCTCATTGCCTTTCTGTTTGAAGAACGCCTCGATCGATCCAGCTACTTCCGCGCCGATATCCGGCAGCTCCCGCAAGATCGGAGCCGGCATGCTGCGCACCCAATCAAGTCGTCCCAGCCATGAAGCCAGCGTCTTCGCCGTGCTTTCGCCGATATGCACGATTCCCAGCGCATAAAGAAAACGCGCCAACGTGGTTTTTTTACTGGCCTCAATGCCATCGATCAGGTTTTCGGCCCACTTGGTGGCGATCTTGCCGGCTTTCACGGTTTCCGGCGTGGTTCCATCGCGCTCGTCCGCGCGGCGCTTCATGTCGAGCAGATCGTCTAATGTCAGCTTGTACAGATCAGCCGCCGTGTGCACAAAACCGAAATCGACCAGCGCATCGACAAAACGCTCGCCGATGCCTTCGATATCCATCGCACGGCGCGAAGCAAAATGGATCAGCGCTTCCTTGCGCTGGGCAGCGCAGATCAGTCCGCCCGAGCAGCGCCATGCGGCTTCGCCCTCTTCGCGCACTAAGGCCGATCCGCAGACAGGACAGTGCGAAGGCATTTTCCATGGATGCGTTTGTGCCGGCCGACGATCAGGAATCACACGTACGACTTCCGGAATCACATCACCGGCGCGACGCACGATAACCGTATCGCCGACTCGCACATCCAGACGCGCTACCTGATCGGCATTGTGCAACGTCGCATTGGTGACGGTGACCCCTGCAACCTGCACGGGCGCAAGGCGCGCCACCGGTGTCGCGGCGCCGGTGCGCCCAATCTGGATCTCGATCGCGTCCACCGTCGTACTCTGTTCTTGCGCTGGGAATTTATGCGCGAGCGCCCAGCGTGGCGCACGCGCGACATAACCCATCTCACGCTGTCCCACGTAATCGTCCAGCTTGTAGACAACGCCGTCGATGTCGTAGGGCAGCTTGTCGCGCTTTGTACCGATGCGCCTGAAATAGGCGATCAGGCCGTCAAAGCCCGTGGCCGTGCTTACTTCACGCGATACGGGGAAGCCCCATTCGCGCAACTTCTGCAAGGTCACGGAATGGGTGGATGGTAAATCGGCCCCCTCTACTACGCCGACAGCGTAGGCATAAAAGCTAAGCCTACGTTTGGCCGTGATCGCCGGATCGAGCTGCCGCAGAGAGCCGGCGGCGCCGTTGCGTGGATTCGCCAACGCCTTTTCACCATGCTCGCGTGCATAGGCATTGAAGGCCTCGAAATCCTTGCGCAGCATGATGACCTCCCCACGCACTTCGAGCACGCGCGGCCAGTCATCCCCTCTCAGGCGCAATGGAATGGCGCGCACGGTACGAAGATTCGCAGTGACATCCTCGCCAGTCTCACCATCGCCACGTGTAGCACCTTGCACGAACAAACCGTTCTCGTAGCGCAAGCTGATCGCCAAGCCGTCCAGTTTCGGTTCCACAGAGAACACCGGATGGCGGCGCCCAAGCGTCTGTTCGATGCGCCGCTCAAATTCCGCCACTTCGCGATAACGTTCGCGATCGTCATTGCCATCCTGCTCGAAGGCATTGGCCAGCGACAGCATCGGCAACGCATGGCGCACCTCCGCAAAGCCGCCTCGCGCGCGTGCTCCAACCTGCCGGGTGGGCGAGTCCGGCGTAGCCAGCTCCGGGTGGTCCGATTCAAGCTTCTCCAGCTCGCGCAGCAGCTTGTCGTATTCAGCGTCGGTAATTTCGGGATCGTCAAGCACGTAGTAGCGATAGTTGGCGTGCTCGATCCGCTGACGAAGGTCTTGGGCGCGCTGCGCCGGAGTAAGGGATGCTGACGATTTGCTCATGCGCGAAGTGTAACGATTCCGTGCCGGTGTTCCCTCTCCCTTTTCCGGGAGCGGGCCGGCAGCCTTGCGACAGGTTCGTTTCTTGGCCGGAAGGTATTCGAACCATAGTTCACAATCATGACCGTTCCATGCGATCGACCGCCATACCAACTCTTCCCTCAAAACAGAAAGCGAGTAAGTGATCCTTAATCCAATTAGCTGCCATAGCAGTTATCATACCCCTCATGCCTCCCTCGCCCGCCGTTCCATCTGCCACCACTGACGTAGTCACGGCAGATGCGGTAACGGGCGTTTCTTCGCGCCAGCGCTACGGTGGCCTGATCTGGCTGGTATCGGCCGCGTTTTTTATGCAGGCGCTCGATTCCACCATCGTCAATACGGCGGTGCCAGCCATCGCGACAGCCTTGCATCAAACGCCGCTGAACATGCGCAGCGCGCTGACCAGTTACGTTCTCACCCTTGCCATCTTGATTCCCGCAACGCCCTGGCTATGTGACCGCTTCGGTACGCGGCGCGTATTCGGCATAGCGATCAGCATATTCGCTATCGGCTCCTTGCTCTGCGGTGTCTCTCAAACGCTGACGGAACTGGTTCTGGCGCGTGTGTTGCAAGGTTGCGGTGGTGCGGCATTGATGCCGGTGGGGCGTTATGTGTTGGTCCGCACGATCGACAAACGCGACTTTGTGCAAATCATGAGTACGGTCGCCACCTTCGGCCTGCTGGGCTCTGTGCTTGGTCCCTTGCTGGGTGGTGCTTTGGTGGAATACACCAACTGGCGATTGATCTTCCTGCTCAATGTTCCAGTAGGCATCGTTGGCGTATGGCTCAACCAGCGTGAAATGCCTGAATACCGACTGGATACCGCCAATCGCTTCGACCTGTTCGGCTTCTTGCTGTTTGCTGCCTCGTCTGCCCTGCTGCTGGCGGCCTCGGAATTTGCCGCCGACGAAAACATCCACTGGATGGAAATGGGTACATTCGTTGTGCTTGCGATAGTTTTCGGAGCGCTCTACGTGTGGCATAGCCGGCGCACGGAACATCCCGTAGCAGATCTTGGCTTGCTGCGTGTGCGCAGCGTGTGGGTGGCACTGTCTGGCAATCTGCTCACCCGACTGGGTATCAGCGGCATGTTCCTGTTGATCGTGCTGTTCTTGCAGGTCGGTTGTGGCTGGTCTCCCCTCATGGCAGGTTTGATGATGGTGCCCCAGGCGCTTGGCTCGATCTGCGCGAAATGGCTGGTGAACCGAACCCTGGTCCGGCTGGGTTACCGGCGACTGCTATTTGGCAATACGCTGATGGTGGCTGCGCTGCTCGCCATGTTTGCGCTGCTTGGTCCGCACACACCCACGGCGCTGATTGCCTTGCTGGTGTTCGTCTACGGGGGCTTCACTGGTATTCAGTACACGGTGATGAACACGTTGGTTTATACGGACTTGGACATCAAGCATGCTTCGATGGCGTCATCGATGGCGTCCACCACCCAATACCTCTCCATGAGCTTTGGCATTGCGCTGGCTACACTGTTGATGCAAACGCTGCTGCACGGCCAGAGCAGCGCCGCATACGTGGTCGCCTTCCGCTGGACCGTGATCGTGCTTGCCCTCACTACGGCAGTCGCCAGCCGCGTATTTTCCCGACTCGACACGACACCGCCGGCCGTTCGCGTGTCAACAGCCACCTGAACCGGTAGCATGGCGGATCTACTCATGATCGCCGACACCGACCATGCATCACGCCAACGAGATTCTGTTCTCGCTCTTCATCGTCTTCGTCACCGCGCAAATCGGCTCCGAGATTGCGCAACGGCTGAAGCTGCCCGGCGTAGTCGGCGAGATCACCGCGGGCTGTGTGATCGGCCCTTCCCTGTTGGGCTGGATTACGCCCGAACAAATCGCTGCCGGTACACCGCTGGACGTGCTGGCCGAGATCGGCGTGGTGTTGCTACTGTTCTCGGTCGGGATCGAAACGCGGCTGGAAGATCTCAAGAAAGTCGGCAAGGCAGCGTTCCTGGTGGGCGTACTGGGTGTATTGATCCCATTCTTCATGGGCAGCGTCTGGGCGCATTCGAGCGGATTCGACTGGAGCAAATCGCTGTTCGTCGCTGCGGCCTTCGTCGCCACATCGGCAGGTATTACGGCTCGCGTGTTGCAGGAGCTCAATGTGCTGCAGCGCGTGGAAAGCAAGGTGATCCTCGGCGCGGCCGTGATCGACGATATTCTGGCGATGCTGCTGCTAGGTGTGGTGGCCTCGCTTCAAGGCGGTGAAGGCTTCGATCCTACGCATCTGATCATGGTGCTGGCAGGCGCCATCGGCTTTGTCGCGGTGATCGGCTGGGGCGGCACGCGCGTCATGCGCTGGAACTCTACCTGGCTGGAAAAGCCGCGCAGCGCGTATTCCCCACTGCTGATTGTGCTGGCGCTGTGCCTGGGCCTTGCCTATGTATCCACCCTGTTCGGACTGGCGGCGATCATTGGCGCGTTCCTCGCTGGCATGATTGCTTCCGAAACACGGCAGCAACACATCCTGGAAAAGCAGATCCAACCCTTGCTGGCATTACTGACGCCGTTCTTCTTCGTGCTGACCGGCAGCAAGATCGACCTGCATCAGCTCGGCAGCGCCGACGCACTGATTGCACTCACTGTCGTCACTGTCATCGCCATTGTTTCCAAACTGCTCGGCGGCTTCCTCGGGTCGCTATCGCTGGGCCGCATAGGTGCGACCATTGTCGGCTTCGGCATGGTGCCGCGCGGCGAAGTGGGTGTGGTCATCGCCAGCCTCGGCCTGGCCGCTGGCGTTTTCAACGATCAGATGTACGCGATCATTGTCGCTATGTCATTGCTGACAGCGATGGTCACGCCCCCCATCCTTGCCTGGTTGCTCAAGCGAACCAGCAAGGCAACACCCGCTACCGAAATTCCTGGTGCCTGATACATCAACGCTCCCTGCAGCAGCGAGAGGGAGCGCAAGGATTTCTATTACGAAACATGCCCGCGCCGCGAACGCATCAACACGGCATAAAGCGCTGGCATCACCAAAAGCACCAACGGTACTTGCACCAACATGCCGGCGATAATCGCGACGGCGAGTGGCTGTTGCATTTGCGAGCCCGAACCCAGCGCCAATGCCAAGGGCGCCAGGGTGAGAATCGCCGCCAGTGTCGACATCAGGATCGGGCGCATACGGTGCCGGGCAGCCTCCAGCAATGCCTCATGCAGCGGCATCTCGGCTGTAACGGCCTCCAGCTCCGAAAAATAGAAAATCGCCACTTCCGTCACGATGCCTACAATCATGGTCATGCCCATCATTGCAGAGATATTGAGCTCGATGCCGGTGATCCAGAGGCCAATAAAGACGGCACCGATCGCGAGCAAGGGCATCAGCATGATCGCCAGCGCCACACGAAAGCTCTCGTAGAGGAACAGCAGCAGCGTAAATACCAGCGCAATGGCAGCCAGCAATACCACCGTCAAGCCGCGAAAAGCTTCTTGCTGCTGTTGATACAGGCCGCCGAGTTCGTAGTACATGCCCTTGGGCAACATCCCCGGCTTGGCAAGCATGGCTTTGACGTCCTGGATGGTCGTTCCCAGGCTGCGCCCACTGATGCGCCCGGTGACCGCGACCATGCGCTTGAGATCGTTGCGGGTAATCTCGGGCTGCCCTTGCACAACTTGCAAAGTCGCTACTTGCGATAGCGGTAGCAAGTGACCGTCGGCGGCACGAATAGGCAGCGCCTCTACTTGCTCCAGGTGCTTGTACGCGGAAACAGGAAGCCTGACGCGCACACCAACCATCCTGCCTTGTGCCGGCAACTGTGCCGCAACGACACCATCGATCGCCGCCGTCACCTGATCGGTAACGGCAGCAGGGTCGAGTCCTTGCAGAGCGGCCTTGGCCGGATCCACCGTCATGGTCAGCGCATCGCCCGCTGGATTGATGCCATTGAGTACGCCGTTGACGCCGCCAACCTTGCTCAGGGCATCGGCCACGCGCTGCGCGGTGGCATTCAGTACATCGGCATTGTCGCTATAAAGCTGGATCTCGATTGGCTCAGGCACCGCCACCAGATCGCCGATCATGTCTTCCATCAGCTGCGACACTTCTACGTCGAGTCCCGGTACCTTTTCCTCCACTTCCTTGCGGATATCGTTCATCACTTCCTCTGTGGAGGGACGTGGACCATTCGTGAGGCGCACGAAAATGTCGCCGGTATTCGCTTCGGTCAATGCGTCACCCAGTTGCAGGCCCGTGCGACGCGAGTAGGTGTCCACATAAGGGTTGGAGCGAATGATCTCCTCAACCTGATCGAGCAGGCGCCCCGTTTCCTCCAGCGACGTACCCGGCTTGGAGATGTAGTCGAACGTGAAACCGCCTTCGTCCATCGCCGGCATGAAACCGGTGCCTACCTGGCTGTATGCCAACGCACCGATAACAATCAGAGGCAACACTAGCGCAAGCATCCATAGCGGTCGCTTCAACCAGCGCTGCAGCACATTTTCGTAACCCTTCTTGATGCGCAACGAAAGCCTGCCCGGCGCGGGGTCGACCGTATGCCGCTTGTCGAGCAGCCGTTCCGCAAGCAGCGGCACCACGATCCAGGTCAGCAGATAGGAAATAATCAGGGCGCTAGCCATGGTTAGCGACAGCGCCTTGAAGAAAGCCCCTGTGATCCCGGTAAGGAAGGCCAGCGGTAAAAAAATCACTACAGTCGCGGCGCTGGAACCCGTCAACGGACGCGTGAATTCCCACGCCGCGCCCGCAATGCGCTCGCTCACCTGCCCGGTGGAGTCCTGCAGCCTGCGCATGATGTGTTCGAGCATGACGATCACGTCGTCGATGATCAAGCCGACGGCTGCCGCCATGCCGCCGAGCGTCATCATGTTGAAGCTCATGCCGAGCACATGCAGCAGCAACACCGTGATCGTCAGCACCGCAGGCACCACGAGCATCGCCACCAGGATGACACGCGTGTTTCGCAAGAACGCCAGCAGCACCAGCCCAGCGAGAACAATGCCGATCAGGATCGCATCGCGTACGCTTCCTTCAGCGCCCACCACCAGCTGCGATTGATCGTACCAATTGGCGAGTTTTACGCCTGCCGGCATCTGTGGCGCATAGTCCTGCAGGCGCTGCTTTACGTCACGTGCGATCTGGACACTATTGCCGTCCGGCTGCTGCTGCACTTGCATCAACACGGCATCCTGTCCGTCTGCGGTTACACGGATCCATTGCGGCACGTGGCTGAGCGTGACGCGGGCAATATCGCCCAGACGCACGATCCCGCGACTATCTGCGCGCACGACGACCTGCCGCAAAGCATCCACTGTCCCGGGTTGATTGTCGGCAAGCAACAAATACAGCTTGTAGTGATCCGTTACATGCCCCATCGCCTGGATGGTGGCAGCGCGACTGACAGCGTTGACGACGTCGCTAAGACTGAGATCCTGTGCGCGCAACCGGTCAGGATTCACATCGGCATGAAATTCCGCGATCTCGCCTCCCTGCACGGTTACGCGCGCCACGCCAGGAATACCGCTTAGCAGTGGGCGCAGCTGGTACTCCGCCAGATCGTACAGGGCAGCTGGCGACAGCGTATGCGACCGCAGGCTGTATGCCAGCATCGGATAGGAACTGGGATCCATCCGCTGGGTGGTCAGCTGCGTACCGACCGGCAACTCAGGCAACACCTGGCTGGCAGCTGCACTGACATCGCCGAAGGCACGACTCATGTCCGTGCCCCACGCAAAGGTGACGGTGATATCGGCACTACCGCGACTGGTGGTCGAGCGCACGTTGCGCACGCCGCGCACACGTCGCAGCGCCACTTCCATCGGCGTCGTGACAGCAATCGCCATCTGGTCCGCCGGGCGATCACCCGCATCCACCGAGACCCTGATGCGCGGGAAGGCGACATTTGGAAACAAGGCGACCGGCATGAGCATGGTACTGGCAATGCCGCCGATCGCCAGCATCAATACGAGGAACAAGAGCGAGCGCCGATGGCGCTGCATCCATGCGGTCATGCTCACTTGGCCGGCCCCTGCTGCTCACGCACGGCGTCGCCATCGTTGAGCTCGTAATTACCGAGCACGATGATGTGCATCTTGCCGTCCAGTGGACCTTGTACGCCCACCGTATCGCCCGCGGGATGTTTGACTGTCACGCCAATGCGTTTGGCATGCGCGTGATCGACGGCAAAAACGTAATCGCCCTGATCGTCATGCAAGACCGCATCGCGCGGCAGTGCCCAGGCCGCATAGCTTGCCGTGTCGATGCTCGCCTGCACGGCAGCGCCGGCTGCCAGGCTGGCACTGGCATCAGGGGGTAGATTCACCTGCACAGGCAGCAGGTGCGTCTGTGCATCCATGGCCTGCCCGACCATGTCGATGTGCCCGTTCAACACGTCCCCAGAGCCGTACACACCTCGCAGGTGCACAGACATGCCGACTTTGAGTCGCGGACCATCTTCAGGCTGAGCGCCGAGACGGGCGATCAAGGCCTGCGACGGCGTAAACGTCAGCAAGGCGGCCCCGGCCTGAAAACGGTCGCCGAGGTTGACGTTGAGCGCCGTGACCACGCCGTCGCTGGGCGCATCGATCATTTCTTCTGGACTGCCTCCGCCCAAGGCACGCTGCGCATCGAGGCCGGCCCTGGCGTCGTCCAGCGCCTTGCGCGCGGCGGCCAGTTGCGACTGCGTCGCCAAATGCTGTGCCGCCATGCGCTGAGTGCGCTCAAGTTCGCCACGCGCCAAAGCCAGGGCGCTTTGTGCCTGCAGATAGTTATTTCGCGCCGTGGGATCGGGCGCGATACGTAGCAACATGTGCCCACGCCGTACGGCCTGTCCTGCGGCAACATTCACGGCGATGACATGACCGCCGTGTCCCAGGCTGATCACGCTGGCACGATGGGGATCGCCCACAGCCGTGCCCCACGCCTCGATGGTGTCGTGAAAGGTCTCGCGCACTGGCTCGGCTGTCGTGACGAGCACGGTACCCTTGATATCCGGGCCGTCGTCGTCATCAGCCGCACCATCCCCGCTATGGCACGCTGCCAGCATGGCGAGCATCAACACCGCTAGTGCGGTACGCATGGAAACATGTCGATTCATGGTTTGGAAATCGAAGCAGCAGCAGGGGATAGTTGAAGATCGGTACTACCGAGCAGGGTGGCCAGTGCAATGGCTTGTTGCGAAGCCAGATCGCGCGCCGCAATGGCATCCATGTCAGCGCTGAGCGCGCTGGCTCGGATCGAGAGATACGTTGGCCAGTCAAGCAAGCCGTTCCGCCATGCGCTCTCGGCGGCGCGGAGCGCTGCATCCAGACGTCTCGACTGCGTTTGAGCCAGATGGCGCTGCCTGGCAAGCGTGCCCTGATCGAGCAAGAGCTCCGCGATATCGTTGCGGGTGGTCAGCACACGGCTTTCGTAATCGTCCTTCAGCTGCTGCCGCGTTGCCTTCTCGATAGCAATGTTGCCGCGATTGCGGTCGAACAATGGCAGCGTCAATCCGATATTGATGCCATGGGAGAGCACATCTGTGTTGTCCCTCTGGCGATCGACACCAAGCGTCAGCGCCGGAAACTGCGCGCGAATCGCTCCACGCAGCGCGGCCTCTTGCGCCTTATAACCTGCCTGGAGAGCAAGCAAATCCGGTCGACGCTGCGGCAAACTGGCTAGAGCCGCTTGCACCTGCTCGGGGGTCGGTGCCGCTTCGAATCGGTCGCCAATCAAAGGTAGCGCAGCCGTCGGCGCCAAACCCAGGAGCAACCGCATATCGTGTTCGGCTTGATGCAACTGTTGCGTGCAATCAGACCATCGCTTGGCGGCATCGGCATAGGCATTCAGGCCTGAACTGGCTTCGTCATACGTCAAGTTGCCTTCCTGCAGCGCCTTGCGCACGTAGCCATCCACAGAAAGCAGCGCAGCCTGTTCTGCGGCAAGCCGCTGCTGCTGCGCCCGCAGAGAAACCACTTGATTAAACAACAGGCGCGCCTGCGCGATGGTTTGCCATTCCGCCCATAGCAGATCCAGATTCACCTGGTCGGCTTGGCTCTTCGCAGCAGCTTTGCGGGTGGAGCGCATGATCAGGCTGCTGATGTCCTCGCTGAGGCCATAGGCATAGGACGTGAAGTAGCCGGGCTGCGGGTGCGCAAGGTATTCCTGATTAATGGAAATTTGCGGGTCCGGCAGCAGGCCCGCTGCGAAAGATTGCGCACGTGCAACGCCAAGCTGGTCCCGCATAACCTTCAGATCAGGGTTGTTGGCCACCGCCAAGATCGCCACATCAGTCACGTCCAGTCCCCGCGAGGGATCGAAGCGATGCGTGCGCAAGGCGGGGAGCGGCATCTTTGCCGTACTCGCTGAGAGTTGCGATGCGTCCGTGGCTCCCTGGCCATCTCCCAACGGCAAAGGAGAATAGGTGGCACACCCCGTGAGGCATAACGCAGCAAACACCGCGATCATGGTCCCTGCGCGCCAGCAGGATTTTCCTGTGATAGGCGGTGAATCCTTCAGCAACCGCACCCGAAGTCTCCGATGATAACGAAGGCACAAAGACTAGCGATCTTTGCTTAGCACTAACTTTGCAAAGGCTTGATCGATAAGCGGACTCATCCAGCATGGAACGCTGTGAGACAACGTCGTTCTTTATCGGGCCTGACGCATCCAGCCAGTCGTCGTAAAATTTTGCAAGCCGTGCTACGCCAGCCCGCGGTCCAGACTCCATCGATGGTGGGCCCCGGCTTCTTATCACAGGCAAAGCACATCCCCACGGACATCATGCGAAAATTGAGAGCCGCAGGATGGCTCACGGACGTTTCACCGTGCCGGTTGTCTTATTCTTGATGCAAGCCGGCGAGAACAGCGCGGTATCAACATTGGCGGACTTTAAACCGGGAACGGGGTACATGGAGAAGCGGGGGTGGGCTAGCGATGGGCTATTGCAGCTTGGCGTCGCCGTCGGCTACGGACTCCTCTACCTTGCAATCCACCCCTTCTCCACCGCGCATTGGCCCATCCATGCTGGAATCCGCCTAGCCTGTCTGTTGCTGCTGCCTTATCGATTCTGGCCTGCACTCCTCATCGGCGAAGCCCTGCCGAACGCCTATGAGGTTTATCCATGCCTGGATTCGCTAGGCCCCACGTGGGTCGCCATTCGTTCCATTCCGCCGTTTGCGGTCGCCATGCCCATCGTGTGGTGGTGCCGTAGCCGAATGCCCCCCTTCCCATCGAAATCCGAACCCTTGGTCGACATCAAGGCCTTGCTCGTATGCATCCTGCTGGTTTCCCTGGGCAACATGGCCTACAGCTGGATCGCCTCGGCGACAGCGCGCACAGTAACTAGCCTGACCAGTATCGTGCCGTGGATGGCCCTCTTCTTCCTCGGCCCCTATGTGGCGATCCTTGCAATCGTGCCATGGGTTTTGATGTTGAAACTCGACTACCAAAGCGGGCGTTTGCGCAAACCACTTCATAGCCTGTGGACAAACCGGTTACTTCTCGACACCGTAACCATCTTGATTCCCTCACTCGGCGCACTTGCCTGGCTCGACCATGCGGGAAGCGAACAAGTCAAGCAGATCGCCACCATCGCGATGTTTTTCCCGATGGCCTGGCTTACGCTCAAACACGGCTGGCGCGCTGTCGCGGTAAGCGCTCCGTTCGTGATCGCCTGTATTTCCCTCTCCATCGATATCAATGAAGACGCTGATCCAAAGGCCTATGCAGCCCAGGTTTTCCTGACGATCGCCATAACATCGCTATTCGTACTCGGTGCGCGCATCAGCGCCCAGCTCGTGCAAGAAGAGCAAGAGCGAATGACTGCCCTTAACGTGCAACGTTTCGCCAGACAAAGCCTGCAATTGAGTGAAAAACGCATGCGCCAGACGTCGCAAGCGCTGGAATACCTTGCCGGTACATTGCATATCACCCATGGTCGGTTGCTCGATCAGGTGCGTCTCATCATGCCGAATATCGAAAGCCATGCGTTCTATAAGCAGGCTGCCGCGATGCAGAACCAGGTCTACCGTCTCGCAGAGAGCATGCATCCCGTCGCATGGCGGGAGCGCGGCCTGCCCGCCGCGCTCAACGAAACAATCACCCGTGCGCTTGATGAAGCAGGCATCGCCTATCGATGCGTGATCAGCGGGCGAGGCTTCACGCGTTTAGCCCCCACCGTCCTTACCGCTGCATATCGAACAGCTTGCGAAGGTGTTGTGTATGTGACCTCCAAGCTTGCTTGCACGCGCGTCAATTTAACGCTGCGCGGAGGAGAAACCCAGGGCAGACGCTGGATTGTGTTGCGCGTAGAGGGTGTGCTGGAAGAGACCGGCATCGCCAGCGCGGTGTATTACTCCGAACAACGCAAGCGCCTTGCCACAAAGCTGGGGACAAGCACGCTCGATATTCCGGAGATGCGAGATCAGGTGCGCGTCTTCGAGGGTAAGCTACACCTTCGCACATCCAGGGACCGATTATCTCTTACGGTCCTGCTGCATGACATCCTGTCTCACGAAGTGGAGCAAAGGTTGCTGGCCTCTACGCATCCGCTTCGCCTTTGGGTGAAGTGACATCCTGCTCGAAGCAGCTCGGGCCTGTTTACCCTATTGGCATGGCTCACGCTGGGGGGTGTTTGCGCACCAGACAAGCAAGAGCGAAGGCGTGTACGTTGGTCCGCGACTGAGCGATGACGCGGTATGGCGGCAAACAGACCCTAGGCATCGCCCGGAACAATCCATGCGCGAAGAGTGCCGTCGCATCAGCGTAATGGGTTGATTCAAGGGAGCCGGGCATCTGGCCTTCCCCTCCTCCTTCAAAGGTCTATCACTATTCAGGTTTCAGTGAATGAAACGCCTCCCGATAAGCAGCACGCATGAAAGAAAAAGTGCGCGTCAGCTATTCACATCAAGCCGGCTTCTGCTATAGTGATCCGCTCCGACGCGGGAATAGCTCAGTTGGTAGAGCACGACCTTGCCAAGGTCGGGGTCGCGAGTTCGAGTCTCGTTTCCCGCTCCAGTTGCAAGCCAAAACCTCGGTAAACCGGGGTTTTGTTTTTTAACGCCGAGCCGGGCCTATCATGGTCCTGACTTGGTGCGATGGCCAGGTGGCAGAGTGGTCATGCAGCGGCCTGCAAAGCCGTGTACGCCGGTTCGATTCCGACCCTGGCCTCCATCGCGCAAGTTTGTCGAGCCGCCCTCCCAGGCGGCTTTTTGTTGCCACGCGCGGACACTAGCAATGGTCAATAAAACGACCGCTCCCGTGCGTGTTGCAGGTGCCATCCGTGCCACTGCTCCTTGGTGAGTTGCCAGATCTCCTGTCGATCGTATGCAGGATCAACGAATGTTGCTGGCGCCACACCGACCTGCTCGCCCCCTGATCTGATCTTCACGTTATGGGAGCGCCGGTTACCCACCGCATTAGTAAAAACGAGCTTCTCGAAACCTAATTCATCAAAGGCGAAATCTGTTACCCGGATCACCGCTTCGGTCATGTAACCGCGCCCCCAAAAAGCGCGGCCCAACCAAAACCCCCTGTGCCCCGGCTTCCCTTGTCGTCGCAGATCAATGGTGCCGATCAGGCCTTCGCCATCTTTACGATGCAAGCCCCAAACCCAACGATCGCGGCCTTGCAGCGGCGCCACATGACGAATGAATGTACGGACGCCTTCCGCCGGGTAAGGCCAAGGTACGTTATCCGATAAGTGCCGGATAACTTCGTAGTCGATGAAATGCCGCTCATAAGCGGCCGCATCTGACTCGGTAACACCGCGAAGCACGAGCCTTTCGGTCTGCAAAGCGGGAATAGGTATCTCTTCCGACATGGCGAAGCCCTTGCTGCGCTAAGCGAGGAATTTCAGCATTAACCGGGAAAGGAGTTCCGGCTGTTCGACCGGGCTGGGATGGCCACCCGGAATCTCGACATACTCAGCTCCCAACCGCTTGGCAAGCAACTTACCTTCACGGGTTGTGGTGATCAAATCATCAGACGCTGAAATCACCAACGAACGATCATTCCACGCCGTGCTATGGGTACTCGGCGCAAAGGTTTTCAGCGCGTGGAATTGCCGCTCCTGATCGAACAGCGATTGGGGCATCGGGTTGTCTCGTACCGCCGCTTTGAAAGCGGCAACGTTTCCAGGTTGCAGCATCCAATCGCTAGCCGATAACCATGCCAAAGAGGCGTCCAGCAAAAGATCAAGGTCTACGCCCGCTTTGCGCAAGGCCAATAAGTTCTCAAACACCATCAACGTCCTTGCGCTAAAGGATGATGTTGAATTGAGGATGATGCATTTCCCGCATGCTGCAGGATACTGTGCCAACACTGTTTGCGCGATGGCTCCTCCCATGGATTGCCCCACCACGATGGGACGAGACAGCCCCAAGCGTTCCATGAGACAGGCCGTATCCCGAGCCATGGTCTCGATCGAAAATGGTTCGCCGCTGTCTTTAGATCGCCCAACACCACGGTTATCCAACGTGATTACCTGAAAACGCGCCGCCATGGCAGCAACAAGGTTCTCCCAGAAGGAATGGTCGCAGGTATAGCCCGCGATGAGTACCATGGGTACGCCACTACCGTGGATCTCGTAATACATCTCGAGATCATTCATTTTCATAATTGCCATAGCGCTCCTCCTATAAGCCGTTCATCCAACGTGCCTGCCGTAACCCGGCAATAGCGATGCATCCGCGCTTCATTGCCGCCTGTACGGCACCGGCCGAACAGGCGAAGGCCCATCAGTAGCTTTCTTGCTCGTGCCTCAACAAAGTCAAACGTGTTTTCCCGTCCGGCGCAAAGTGCGTCCCAAAACGCACGAGGCCTTGCTGATGCAGATGACATGTCATGGTAAAACTCAGCGACATGCCCGTCGTCTTATCATCAACCTCAACATCGATCGCCTTCAAACGTGGTTCGTATGCGAGCAGCGTAGCCGCGATCACCCGCTGCAAACGAAGGGTTGAGGCCGGAAGGCTTCGATAGACTTCGGTAAGGTCATCCACGCCATAATCGGGCATATGCAAAAGTCCATGACGCCGGCTATTCAAAATGCGCTGAATATTGTCCCGCACGGATAAAAAGGTCTGCGTAGCGGCATCGTATTCGTCGATATTCTCGCCATTCGCGAAATACCCCGTTACCTTTTCAAACAAACCCGGGCCCATGCCATTCATCTCTCACGCTCGGCCGCGAATTCGAAATCCACTGTCAGGCCCACGTCACCGGAATACTTCAGCGAGACCACATCGGGGAACCTTTTATCAGCAACATAGGCCATCAATTCACGCGACAAAACCGGAAGAATCTGTTGATCCATCACATGATCAATGCCGCGCGCTCCCGAATCAGCAAGCTGGCAGGACTGTGCCAGTTCCTCGACCAGGCCACCCTCGCAAGAAAGGGATGCGCCGAAATTCTGCCGAACACGCTCAGCCACCTTATCCAGCTTCATTCGCACGATCGATGCCAATGCCTGCTCTGACAGCGGTCGGTAAATGACAGTCTGGAATCGCGCAAGCAGCGCTGGTTTAAAATAATCCAGCAGCAACGGACGAGTAACCTGCATGAGCAGGGTTTCTGTTATTTCAGCGCCCGACGCGCTTGCTGCTTCCGCCACTTCCATGATCTGCTCACTGCCCAGATTGGACGTCATCAAAATGACCGTATTGCGGAAATCGATCCATCGCCCCTCACCATCCCGCATAAAGCCACGGTCAAAGACCTGATAAAAGAGGTTGAGGACATCTCGATGCGCTTTCTCGACCTCGTCAAGCAAAACAACGCTATAAGGGCGTTTGCGTACCGCTTCGGTGAGAATGCCGCCTTGCCCGTAGCCGACGTATCCAGGTGGCGAACCTTTCAACTGAGACACGGTGTGTGCCTCCTGATACTCGGACAGATTGATAGTAATGAGGGAATCTTCCCCTCCGAACATGACGTTCGCCAAGGCCTTTGCGGTCTCCGTCTTGCCAACGCCGGAAGGCCCAGCCAACAGAAAAACTCCCAGCGGTTGCTGATCCGACGCAAGTCCTGCCTTGGCAGTGCGCAGCCGCTTGCTTATTGCCGCCAGAGCTGCTTCCTGCCCCAACACCGTTTCGCCAAGGCCCGTTTCCAAATCAAGCAATGACGCAAACTCGTCCGCCAATAAATTCCCTATCGGCACTCCTGTCCAATCCGCCACCACGTGCGCTACCACAGCCTCATCGACTTGCGCGCGCACGAGCTGCTGCGTGGTGGGTTGCTGCGCCAGCGTGCCATGCAGTTGCGTGATTGACGACTCAAGGACACGTCGTGCATCGCTGCCCTCAGGACAAGAGCGCCACTGATCGCGCAGTGACTGAAGTTGTTCGACCATGAACCGCTGCTCGGCGCAGAGGATCTTCAGCCTGTCCGATTCGGTCGTCAGCGCTCCGATCCGTTGCCCGATTTCATCCAGCCGCGTCTTGGCATCCATGGCCATCAAGCCCTGATCCTGTTGCAGCGCCTTACGCTCAACCTCAAGCGAACAGCGCTCAATCTCAAGTGAGGTCAGTTCCTGAGGCTTGGCATCCATGCTCATTCGCACTCGCGCAGCGGCCGTATCGAGCAGGTCCACCGCTTTATCCGGTAATTGACGTCCCGTCAGGTAACGCCGGGAAAGTCTTACAGCGGCTGTTACTGCCGTATCGGTAATGTGCACGCCATGATGCGCGGCATAACGGTCTTTCAGACCTCGTAGCATCAAGCACGCATTGTCGTCATCCGGTTCATCGAGCCTGACCAATTGGAAACGCCGTTCCAGCGCTGCATCACGCTCAAAGTATTGCTTGTATTCGGACCATGTAGTGGCGGCAATCATTCGCAATTCACCACGCGCAAGGGCTGGCTTGAGCAAGTTCGCTGCGTCAGTTCCGCCCGCGACATTTCCTGCACCGATAAGCGTATGCGCTTCATCCATAAAAAGAAGGATCGGCACAGACGATTGCTGCGTCTCGTCGATGACGCATCTAAGACGTTGCTCAAACTCGCCCTTGACTCCGGCCCCGGCCTGGAGCAATCCAAGATCGAGCGTCAGTACGCTAACCCCGCGGAGCGCCGACGGAACATCGCCTTCCGCGATTTTGAGCGCGAGCCCTTCTACAACAGCCGTTTTACCGACCCCCGGATCGCCGACAAGAATCGGATTGTTCTTCCGGCGCCGTAACAAGATATCGATTATCTGGCGAATTTCCGCGTCGCGGCCAAATACCGGATCGATCCGGCCCTCGCGCGCCTTCTGCGTTACATCTGTCGTGTAACGGCTTAACGCCGCTCCCTTCTTTTCTTCTCTATCCTGCGATATCGAAGCTCCCGATTGCGCGTGATCTCTCTCGACGCCTCCCGTCAGGCCACGCGCGCTTCCGGACACGTCTTTTTTTATGACGACCTCACCCGGTTCCGTATCTAGCTGCGACATGAGTCGCTCGATCTGTGTAGCCGAAATCGTCAGCAATGGCCACGCACCGGGTGCATTCAATAACTGGGGATGCTCCGCTAAAGCAGCCAGCAAGTGCATGGAGCGGATAAGTGACGTCTTATGCTGAACATCCATCGATGCCTGCAGCCAAGCCTTTTCCAGCAAGGCCGTAAGGCGCGGTGACAAACCGGGTCGCCCCCGTAGATCACGCGGAAAGCGCTCGATGGCCGCAAGCAGTCCATTCCAGACATCATTCACGTCAATCTGGTAGCGGCGAAGCACCCATGCAAGATCACCGTTGTCCTGCTCCAGCAACTTAAGAAGCCAGTGCTCGACCTCGATGTTTCGGTGTGCGCGTGCTTCGCACAGGCTCGCCGCATCGGCGAGCGCTTGCGCGCAGGTGTCGTTGAGACGGCGAAGATAAGGAGCGTAGTTGTGGGCTGTCATAGAGGAGGCAATTTTGCTTTGCGCGGATCACGCTGGTTGTTGTGGCAGTTCAACTTGACAGCCTTACTGGTAATCCGATGTATCCGCGACCTTGGTAATTTTCCAGAGTCCGTCCAGTCTTCTCATAAACACCAATACATCAACCTTATCCTTTGATCCAAATGTCACCGGCACAACAGCCACACCATCCAGCATGATGGCTGTATGCGTCTTGATGTGCGCAAGCCAGTCATGGCTATCGTAGTCTTGAACCTTCAGGAAATAGTCGACTCCCTTAGGTGGTCCGTTGCGGGCGTAATCGTCCTTTAGCCTTTTGACAGTTTCCACAGCCACATATTTTTCTATGTCCTTTTCTCGCAATGGATAGGCTTGATCGGAGTCATTTTTTATAAACCACGTATAAAACGCGTTCACTCTGGCCTCAGGTGTGTCTTGGGCGCTTCCCGCCATCGCTGCTTGCTGACTGAAAATTCCAAGAGTGATGGAAATGATGGTTATCGCTAAAAAAAGGAAGCGTTTCATTTTTCCCTCAGTCATAACGATAGATTTCGTAGGATGGTCGCGCATTGCGATAGGCAGGGCCAGGGTAGAAACCGTGCTTCTGCTTAAAATCCGATATCCATTGCGCTCCATCATAGATGGCCATATGCCCAGCAGGATGCCCGGGTGCTGGTTGGATCACAATCACATCACCCTTTCGCGGAGGGCCAAGCGCCACATGAAAGCCCGCTGCTCGCAAGATTGGGCCATAGTCTTTTGCGTACTGAGTTATTGGAAGAGATATTCCTCCCCACTCGATGGCCCTTCGCACATATTTAGCGCATTCCCCCAAACTGTCAGGTTGGGCATGGCTTCCTGCGTAGCTGGCTGCTGACGCTCCGTCGTATGGCACGCACTCCTCCAAAAAAGTTTGATGATGAAAATCAAGTCGCCCTGCCCTAGCGGACACTTGATCGATACGATGCCTGGACCGAAGCAATCCAGGCATCGCGCACTGGTCATCTCGCCAGCGATCAACAGCGTATGGTGAACGCGCTAGGAGCGATCGTTCCACGTATCACTATGCATGATGTTGCCGTCCTTGTACGTCCAGGTAATCTTTGCGTAACGGAGCTGCACTTCCTCCAAATGATTGTGCTTTTCATAAGCAGGATTCTTGATATCCAGCATTTTCGGCCTCACCGAAACTACTTTCACGTCATCCAGCTTTGTATTGAAGTACTCCTCTTCCTTGCCTGCATCATCAATCCTGTACCACTTGATCTCCACAGACTTTAGCGTTTGGCCGCTGGTTACTGCTTTGTAGAGATAAGGCGTCGATGCATCGACCTCTTTCGTCATCGTGATAGGCCTGTGCACCCGCGTACCTGTGAGCTTGCCGGTGTTGTTGTCCGTAGGAATGTAGACTTCGTGATCGAAGGCGACGATTTCCAAGCTTCCTTCACGGCCATGCACGGTGACCGAACCCCTGATATCGGCACCGCCATCGTCCTTGAGCCATACATACGCCGGAATTGCCATGATCTTTTTTCTCCTTCAGGAACAGGCCGAATGGCCTAGGGTTGAACGACTGTCATCAGTGCGGCAGTCGGGGATGAGCGTGATCTCGACACGCCGGTTAACCGCGCGCCCCGATGCCGTGTCATTGGAAACTTTGGGCCGCGTGTCGCCGTATCCCTGTATGGCGAAGCGGGTTATGGGCAAACCCGACGCATCGACCAGCCAGTCGCGAACCGCCTGGGCGCGCGCCATGGACAACTTGATGTTTGCCTGCGGGTTACCGAGATTGTCGGTGTACCCCGCTACCAGCACGCGTTTGTCCGGATGCGCCTTGACCATCTCCAGTGCCTGGACAAGGAGACGGTTGGTACCAGGCCCTAACATCGCGCTACCGGTCTTGAATAAGGACATGCTATCCAGATCGATTACGGAGCTGGTGGGCGGCCTATAACTGGCAATCAATCGATCGACGACAGGTAACCAGATCGCTCCCCGATACAAACCGAAATCCAGGCGTAAAGGCACGCCGGCAAGAGCGTAATGCTCCAGTTCGTTCCGATCGCGCCGGATGGATTGAAGCGCAGTCACCTTCTGCTCATCCGGTCTGGAAGGCGTGGCTTCATAGCGCGCCGTATCGGCTGCGATCCGCTGAGCCAGATCGCGATTCTGCCACGCTGCAGCAACCGAGCCGGCCATCACAAACACTGCCAGACCCACAAAAGCATGCACCAAGGCACGCGGGAGAGCACGACGAAAAGACGGTTGCGGGAGGCCACGAATCAATGCGTTTGGCAATGGATAGCGTGACCGGCTACGGTCCATCTGCTTCGACATTGGTTGATATAGCAATCCAGTCGTAACAGCCACGTATTGGCCGAAAGGCGATGCATGGACTGGAGCGCCGGGAACGGCGGTGACACCAAACGCCAGAATGCGCAATGGCCCGCTGTCCTGCTGGTTATCCGTCAGCACGGATAAAACAGCGTGACTCGACCACTTGGTCAGGGCGCCGAGCCGTGCTGCGCGATGCGCGCGCACTTCCATATCCGCCGATGATGCTCCTTGCGTGTAACACCAAAGACGTCCCGTGATCTCACCGAGCAACGGTCCGATCTCGATCGGTTTGCTCCCGGCTGCTCCAAACCAGGGACACGCCTGCTGCGCATCCAGAATTTCTTCGGCATAGATGGCAATACCGGCAGGCAATTGCGCGCCCACTGCCCGTCCCGCTTCGTCGATGGCAGCCCGCCACTGCCTTAGCGTAGTTGCCAAGGGAATCTCGACATCGCCCTGGTCAGCCGCAACCAACAAAAGCACGGCATCCGGGCGCTGCCCGTCGCGCCAGAGTTTCAACGCAGCAGCATGACGTTTCAGCAAGCTGGTCGTGTCGCATCGCACCCAGATCGCCGCATCCGTCACGCGCACCACGTCATCGCTGAAGGCGCGCATCAAGGTAGCGGGGTCACCCACCACGAGCACCACGGGAGTATTCCGCTTCAAATCATCGGAAAACGCCTCAAAGGGACCATCCACCGCTGACAAGACTTGCGCTACATCCGCCTGTCGTTGCCGCAAGCGGCGCGTCATCGCCACGATGATCGAAACGGCTCCCGCCGTCACCAGCACCGCGAATAGCGCGTTCCATCTTCCGCCCCAAGGTGAACACAGCGTCAGCCATGCCAGCACGAGCGAAGCAATCCATGCGGTCTGCAAACGATAGGGATAGCGCAACACACTTGCTCCCTCAGTGCATGAGCTGCGAAATGGCCGCAGACAACCATCGATCCAGCACGATATAGATCGTTCCCACGCCCGCCACAGCTGCCAGCATCCAGGCAAGCAGCGAGAGGCGGGCCATCCGGAATTGCCGTACGCGGGATTGGATAATCACGCCTTCCGACGACTCACCGAATGGCCCAATCCGCTCATCCAAAGCGCGGACAAGTGCTGTACGAGCCTCCTGACCATCACGCGCGAACCGTCCGCGAAACCCCAGTGCGAGAACCGCTCGAAAAATCGCCAGCAAAGGCTTTGCTGGCTGGGGTTCCGCAAGACGCTTGCGGATGCGCTCGACCAACTCCTCGCCCGCATGGTGTGTGCGGAATTCCGATACTTGCAGTGGCTCGCGTTCCCATGCGTCACGATCCTTGCCATCAAGATGGCTCAACGCCACTTCGTCAAGCAACGCACACTGTGCGTAAGTGGCATCGTCAACGATGCCTTCGGATGCGCCCTGAGCAACCAGCTCGTCACGCAAGCGGATGATCTGGTCATGGCAACGCTGGCGAAGCTCTTCGAAAGAGGAAGACTTCACGTCATGGTTGAGCGTGGCTATCGTGAGTGCCGTGTCCCGAAAGGCGATGGGCAACAAAGGCAGGCTTGATCCGGTCATGCGGGCAACACCACATAGAGCTCCAATGAAACATCCGGTATCGATGCCGGCACATAGATCTGGCAGGCACGGGCGCACTTCATTCGCTCAAAGGCGGGATGCTTGCTGTCAAAAGCGAAATAATGAGTATCAACCCGCACCGGAATGGCTGCAGGAAGACGCGGCATCGCGATCAGCGGAATGCCGGGAAGTGCCGAATTGACGATCTGCTGTACTTCATCCGGCGCGCCGGCCTTGCACAACCGCGGCATGTGCTCGATCAATTCATGCGCCGGCACCGCGGCATGCACAGCAAGGTAATACTCGCCCTCTTCGATCAGCCTCTCGTCATTCAAGCTGCCCGACCACAACGTCGGCCGCACGCGCTCCAGCGCAATGGGCACTACGCGCGAAGGAATCACCTTGTCGAGCAGGTTGCGTATCAGCGAATCCAGTTGGGCGAACACCGGACCGGGCGAAACATGGTCATAGGGTGGGATCGACTTCAAGCTTTCCGTGGTGGAAAACGTCAGCAGTGCGCCTGCCAATCGGGCCAACACGATATACAGCCTTTCTGGATGCTGATTCGGGGCCTGCCGCAGACGTGCCAACTCCGGCCACGCGGAATTCACGCTGTGCAGCAGCCAGAAAAGCGAGACATCCGCAACGGCGTAATCGGCGATCTGATCCGTACGTTCTTTGCGACGCGCACTCAGGCTCGCGCTCTTGGCGGCAAGTACCTCCGACAGCCTTTGCATGTGTTCTATCAGGACGCTGCTGGAAGACAACATAAGAGAAGGCGGCACAAACGCCGGATCAAGTTCAAAGTAACCTTGTGGACTGCGTACGACTCGCCCCAACGGGCAAACGATGTAATCGCTGCCTTTCTCAAAATCGAACAGAAGCGTTAGCGCATGGCGCTCGACACCGATTTCCTCTTTGCCGTCCTCATGAAGATCGGCAACATGCAGATATTCCCGTACAAAGCGGCGCGGTCGCGCGGTTTCCTGCCCGTCGTCGATGCAATTTCCGCCTTGTGCGTCAAACAGAGGAAGCCCCAGCCAAACCACTGCTGCGGCGACGTCACTGGGAATGTCATCCAGGCTGCGGGCGGCAGGAAGCCGGTCGGCATTATCGCTATCGATCCAGGTGCCGTCCGGCATCCGTACCTGCAACATATCGAGCTTCAGGCGACTGACCGATAATGCGTGCTTGTCGAATTCGACGCCGCATACCCCCCACGGTTCGGCGCTAGCGATACGCGCGACACGCTCATCGCAAAGACTGCTCCACAGCGCCTGCTGCTGGAAATGTTGCGGCGTCATGAAGACGCCCTTGGTCCACAAAGGTCGGGTGACTTTCATCGGCTCGTGTCAAAGGCGGAGCAGAGGCGTAGGCACCCGCTCCTAATACCGGATCCAGAACCATGCGGTATTTGCTACCGCATGGCTCGCTTCGCTCGCTGCAGAAGCGGCTTACTCTTTGGCCTTCGGCATCTGCGAGACCAGGGAGAGGTTGATATCCATGCCTTCTACCTGGAAATGCGGCACGATAAACAGCTTGATGCGGAAGAAGCCCGGATTGTCCTCGATGTCTTCCACGACAACCTTGGCATCGCGCAAGGGATGCGAGGCTTGCAGCTCATCTCCCGGATCCTTCATCTCCGTCACCAGAGCCTTGATCCAGGTATTGAGTTCGTTTTCCAGTACGCGACGATCCTTGGTCGTACCGATGTTCTCTCGCTGGATCAGCTTCAGATAGTGCGCAATGCGGGAAAGAAGAAAAATGTACGGCAACCGTGCATTGACGCGGCTGTTCGCCGTCGCTTCCTGGGTGTCGTACAGAATGGGCTTCTGCGCGGAATTGGCAGAGAAGAAACAGGCGAAGTCCCGGTTCTTGTAATACGAAAGCGGAATGAATCCCAGATTGGCGAACTCGAATTCGCGCGTTTCGGGAATCAGCACTTCCGTCGGGATTTTCGCCTCGTGACCGGTGCCAAGGTCATACAAATGAATCGGCAGATCTTCGACCAGGCCGCCTGCCTGCGGGCCGCGTATCTGGACACACCAACCGTTCTTTACGAAGCTTTGCACCATATTTGCCGCAAAGGCAAAGGATGCATTCGCCCATAGGTAGCGAGAATGGTCAGGTCCTTTGACGCCTTCCGTATAATTGAAGGCACGCACTGGCGTGGTATCCGGGCCGTACGGCAAGCGAGCCAGGAAACGCGGCATGACCAAGCCTACATAGCGGGCGTCTTCGGAATCGCGAAAACTCTTCCACTTCAGGTATTCGGCACGATCGAAGTAATTGCCGATGTCGCGAATACCCGCCACCTCCTCCATCGTTTCCTTGCCGAAGAAAGCTGGCGAAATAGCGCCGATGAAAGGCATGTGAGCAGCCGAAGATACCTTCGAAATGTGGCGTAGCAGTGCAATGTCCTGCGGACTACGGTCAAACTCATAGTTCGAGATAAGCGCACCGACGGGTTCGCCGCCGGGCGTGTCGTATTCCTGGATGTAGGTGTGGTAATAGAGGCCGCTCTGGATCACCTCCGGCGTGTCCTCGAAGTCTTGCCTCAATGCATCCTTCGAAACATCCAGTACCTCGATCTTTACATTCTTGCGGAAGTCCGTGCGATCGACCAGAAACTTGAGCCCGCGCCATGCCGACTCGATCTTCTGCACGGTCTCGTGATGCATGATCGCATCCAGCTGCTCGCTGATCTGCGCGTCGAGCTGGGCAATGTGAAAATCCAGCACACTCTTGTCGAGGCGATCGATCTGCCTGGACGAGGACTGGATCATCTTCAGGAACACACTCATCGCCTGCGTGACACGCTCGTCAGCCGACGATTCCGCCAGCGCATCCGTGTCCTGGAAGACTTCGACAGGCGGCATGACTGCGACGGGCGAAAGATTGATCTTCTCACAGAGAGTGGCATAGACGCTTTTCTCGGGCGCGTCCAATACAACGCTTTCCGCGGCAGACGATTTGGAAGAGGTTTCTTGCTTGGCCATGGATAAAGACTCCCTGTCGTAGTTCAGACGTCGGACAACGCACTGCCGCCGAGGCTTCGCAGTTCTCCGCGAAGACGCTCGGAAAGCGCCGGATCCTTGAGAACCTTCTCGAACTCACGCCGGAACGCGAGGTTATCGAGCAGATTCGATTTGAGGTCCCGCAACAGATTGCGCGCCGCCATCAAAGCGCGTAATTCGGGCACCTTCCCTGCCACCACCTCGGGCCGGAAATCGTTCATCGATGCAAAATCCAGATCGACCGTCATCTCTGAAGCATCGCCGGCCAATTTGTTCTCGACCGCAATCTTTGCCCTTGGGTGAAGTTCGGCCAATACCGCATCGAAGTTGTTCTTGTTGATATGGAGCTTTGTTCTTTCAGCGATCGGCCGTAAATCCTGTCCGTTGCTGAAATCGCCCGCCACCATCAGCTTCAACGGCAGTTCGACGCTCTTCTGCGCACCGCCCGTATGAAGATCCAACTTCAAATTGACTCTCGCCTTCGGCACTTCATTCTGAAAGCTGGCGCTCATCAGACTTCCTTTGCTTGTAGATAAAGACACGATGCAATACGCATGGGTATGCATGGAACGCAAAAAAAGTAACACGCCGACTTGATCATCCCGAAGGGGTGAAATGTCTCAGATTGCGTTCGCTGCACTCGCTTTCACAATCATCTGAAGTAAAAAATGCTTGGCAGCCACAGCGTCGCGTCCATGTCGCGACCCTGATTTCTCCAACG